>JAYGDH010000366.1:0-3863 GCA_046583055.1 Pirellulaceae bacterium
GATGCCCGTGGCCGGGTCGGGACCAAAGATGCGACCAAAACGTCCCAGGAAACGGTTTAACTGGCCGTGAATTACCCCCGGCTGGATGCGAATTCGCTCACCGTCCCATTGCAGGATCTTACGCATCGACTGCGAAAAATCCAGCACCAGCCCAGGGCCCAGGGATTCACCGGCCAACCCGGTTCCCGCTCCCCTGGCGTGAATAGACAGATCGTTCTCCGCAGCATATTGCACGCACGCGACCACGTCCGACAGGCCCCGCGGCTGGACCACTCCCAGCGGCGGGATCTCGTAAATGCTGGCATCGCTGGCATACAGCTGGACGTGAAGATCGTCGCAATAGACGTTCCCGTCCAGCAACCCTCGCAAGTCAGCTTCGATCCGTTCTCGTTCTTGATCCATTGAATAACCATAAACTGTCAGGTCGCGACAACAGTCGCAAACCGACAATCACCCAAACGGTTAAGTTCCTTTTGACGATCCAGGTAATTCACCTGGAAGTGCCCGGAGTTCCGTCAGCCGCGCCGCCTGCTGACGGTGTCGCTCATGGACTTCCAGGTTGAAGTACGAATGGTTCTCGCTGTTGAGCCCGCGAAACTCACTGTTGCAACGATAGCACCGCAACAGGTTGCCCACGATGGAATAAAGCACCAGGTCCAGTAACGCGCTGCAAAACAGGATCAGGTACGAGGTATAGGTCCAGTAGTGGTACCAGGCAATGCTGCTGGCTGTAAAACCAATGATGATGATTAGCATGCCCAGTCGCTGGGAAAAATCCTTGCGAATAAACAACTCCTCGTTTCCGCAGATTAAGCAGTGCTGCAACTGCGCCTGGCCCGCTGCCGTACCGGCTTGCAGTGCCTGGCCCGCTACCGGTGGCTGATGCTGGCAACCATGGCACGTGACCCTGGGGTCGGAACTGGCTGACGTTTCCAGCGACAATTCGCAACGCGTTGCCTGTTTACACTGGGGACATAGGTAAGTAACGTTCATCAACGCTCGCAGGGATTCGAAACAGCTTTCGGGTGGCAACACGGCAGCAGGTTCCAACGCTGTCGTGTAACGACCTGTTATCATAAAGGATAACGCATGTCGACGCCCAGTAGCAGGGCAACCAATTCACCCAGGAAGGTAAGGATCACCGCCGCATACAGGATTCCCGTGGCACTCTGGGTATGGGGAATCTTCAGTGTCTGCCATGCCATCAGAGAAAAACCAAGGGTTCCCACCAATCCAGCCAACCAGCGGAAGCCGATCATTAACCAGGTCCGCACTCCCCAGGTCTCTGACTGGCTCCATTCCAGTACCAGGCCGGCTCCACAGGTCAGCATGCGCAGGGCCAGGGCTGCAAACAGCAGCATCAGCAGGCGTTTTAACGGTGCCAGTTGCATGGTCGGTGTATTGAGATACCAGTGGCCCAGCAGCATGGCAGTTAAGACGCTGCCCAGCAGCAGGCCAGAAGTGACCAGGTTGGCAGCAGTGAGGAGCGTTTGGCCAGTCCATGGATCAGCTTCCCAGGGTTGCTGGCAGAACGTCGCGAACAGCCCAGCGACGGTAATCATGACCAGGAAGTACCAGCCGGTGCGTGGTGCCTCGTAAAGCCAGGTGACAGAGCCCAGGTAACTAAACAGGGCCAGTCCCGGTACCAGCAGGCAGAGCACCCAAGGATCGGAACTCGTCGAATCACCCGAGAACAGGATCAGGGAACCGAAGACATTGATACCCATGAGTACCCAGAGATGGACCCGGTAGAAGCCACTGGTCACGAGCCGTGAGGGTGTGATGGTCATCGCCAGGGCGACGCCAAACGTCATGCGGAGAATGAACTGCAGTAGAATTTGCCACAGCATAATCAAGATTACCGGTGCTGGTGTCCGTAAATCAGCTGCATGATTTCAGAACGTGTCGACAGGTTGGAACGGAAGATGCCTTTCATCGCCGAGGTCACGCAGACGCTGCCTGGCTTGCGTACGCCACGGATCGTCATGCAGCTATGTGTTGCTTCGACGACCACGGCAACACCCTTGGCATCCAGCTCTTCCAGTAACAGGTTGGCGATTTCTTCCGTCATGCGTTCCTGGACCTGGGGGCGACGTGAAATGTCATCCACCACGCGAGCCAGCTTACTCAACCCCAGCACCTTGCCGTTGGGCATGTAGCCGATGTGCGCTTTGCCCATGAAGGGCAGCAGGTGGTGTTCGCACATGCTGCAGAAACTAATGTCTCGTACGAGAACCACCTCGTCATATTCTTCCGTGAAACACTTTTGCAGGTGCTCCCGGGGGTCCGCTCGTAAACCCTGGAACATCTCTGCGTACATGCGAGCGACTCGTGCCGGCGTTTCCTGCAGGCCTTCACGGTCCGGATCTTCTCCCACGGCGGCCAGGATTTCGCGAACCGCAATTTCAATTCGTTTGTGGTCCACCGTGGTAGTCGGGTCCGGGGAGGGCGCTGGGTCGGCCATGGTTTGCCTGTTCATGGGGTTGGATCCAAATCATGCCTCGTGCAGACCTTCTGCCCAAGGGGCACCAGGGTGCCGGAAACTTACTTCGATTCATCGTAAAGGGAGGGCATAGCGTGGTCAAGGACGCCTCTGACAACCGGGAACCGGCGGCGGTAGAACTCAGCCTCCGGGCGTGACAGCGTCGTTGCTCGAGCACGCTGTGGGTGGAGGATCCAGGTGAATCTCGGGAACCAGTTCCAGCTGGATTTCAACCCGCGTCAAGGGCTCGCCCTGGTCGATCACGGGCTGGCAGCAGGCCTTCAATTCGGCCAGTAACTGGACCAGGTTTACCCCGTCCTGGTGAGCCCCATATTTTTCCAGGTAAGCAACACTGCTGTAGTACAGTTTGCGGGCTCCATGCATGTTGCCGTTGCCGAAATGATGCAGGCAGACAGCCACCTGGATCAGCCCCTGGTAAAACTGCCGCAGGGGCCCCTGGTAGTCGGTCCAGAGATCTTCCCAGCTCTCGTGGGCCTCGAAAAAATCGCGCAAGTTAAAATAGCGTACGCCATCGAGAAAGCGTGGATCGTAGGCGTCGTTACTCATCACCCCGGTTTCGCCTGGATCAGTCACGACCGGATATCGCGATCAGGAGTCGCAGGACGTACCAGAACATCAGTGCTACCGCGGCAAAGAGTGCCAGGGCAGCAGCCACGTGCTGATTGGTGCGATAGCGATGCATCACGTTGGATGTCTCGTAAAGAATGTAGCCGGCGGCCAGCAGGATCATCAGGGAAGAAAACAGACTGCCGGACAGGTTCATGCCGAAAATAATGCTGCACAGGATGAATCCCATGGCCGCGAACATACCCAGCGCTAGGTAGCGACCCAGGCCGGAGAAATCAGTTCGGGTGGTCAGCGTATAGACGGTCAGGCCGCCAAAGATCACGCCGGTTAAAATAGCTGCCGTGCTGATGGTATCCGGAGGCGAAAAACGTTGTGCATACCAGAGCAGGGGCAGGAAGATGATCGCTTCAGCCACCACGAAAAGGCCCAGCCCCAGGTACTGGATCCCCTGGGATTGCGTGGAACGGGCCCACGATTCCGCGATCCAACTAACACCGATAAAGGCCAGCATTACGATCAGCCAACTAAAGGGGGTTTGCGAAAGTTGCACCATGAACTGGTCAACCGCTTTCGGGAAAGCCCGAAAAAGCATCACTTCCAGGCCAATAAACGCACCCACGGCACCGGCCAGGTGCAGGTAGGTACGGCGAATGAAAGCAGTACGTTCCGATTCTTCTGCGTGGGCAACGGCCCAGGGAGAACTGGCGATTTGCTGAGACTGGACAGGACTGGAATTCTGGTAGCTCATCGTGGCTCTCCCGGAAAGGGGCAGGATAACGGGTTGGGCGGGTAA
>JAYGDH010000390.1:0-10205 GCA_046583055.1 Pirellulaceae bacterium
CCCCCCCCCCAGGATCAATTGGAACTATGCGGTTTTTCACCCTACGAGTGCATCAAGTCGTCATTGCATGCTGTTATCTGGCCTGCACCTGGACATTCCTGTTAGACCAAGTCCAGGGAGCCCCGCCTTCCCGGCAGCAAGCATCCAGTCGCACCTGGTCAAAATATGCGCGGGCCATGGAACCAAGTCGTCCCACCGCCAATCGTCACCTCCTGCGAAACCCTGCTTCCCAACATCAACAGACTTCCTGGCTCGATTCACTCGACTCGGAATCTGTTCTTGTTGACAACGAGGGCACCCCTATTACCACGGCCCCTTCGTTCTGCCAGAGCTGCCTAACAGGCTGCTGTAGCAGCCATCAACGAAGCTGTCAAACCTGGGTTCACCTCGACTACCTGCTGGGATGGCGGAAGGGACAGCACGTACCCGCACTGGTAACCACCAGCGTAGACGGAACCGACATCGCCGATGCCGGGCAACTGGGCCTGGCCAGTACCTCCATCCTACTGGGCAATGAACACCTGGTAGACGGTCCCAGACCGGGTGGACGTATTGATTTCGGTCGCTGGCTTGCCAATGGTGAAACGGCTATCGGTGGCAGATTTTACGCACTATCCGACAGTAGTTCATCACACGTTTTTGATGCGACTACTCACTCCATCCTGGCCCGGCCCTTTTTCAATGTTGTGAGTGGTGAACAAGACGCCCTGATCGTACTATTTCCCGGCACCGACACGGGATCCATCCAGGTAACCTCTGGAGCCAGCCTGAGCGGAGGTGATATTTACCTGCGGCAATCATGGTGCCAGATCGGTTTCGCCTGTGTCGATCTGATCACGGGTTACCAATTCACGCAAATCGACGAGCAGCTTCATATCCAGAGCACTTCCACCAACCAGAGTGTCCAGTCATTGGAAGTCCTGGACCAGTTTGACACGCGTAATGTTTTTCATTGTGGGCTGCTGGGACTGATCTCGGAAACCGAGGGAACCTGCTGGTCACTGACTTTACTTGCCAAGGTTGGCCTGGGCAGTACCCAGGAAACGGTACGCGTCGACGGAACAACGGTGATCACTGATCTCAGCGGGGGAACCAATACCATTTCAGGTGGGCTCCTGGCGAAGGATTCGAATATCGGAACGCACACCCAGGATGAATTCACCGTCGTCCCTGAATTAAATGTTCGCTACACTCAGCACATCACCGAATGCGTAGACGTTTCCCTTGGATACACCTACATCTACTGGAGCAAGGTCGTCCAGCCAGGTGACCAGATTGACATGAACATCGATACCACGCCAGGAGCAACCCTACCCGCGATGAACATGGTCAGTGACGACTACTGGATGCAATCACTGGACTTTGGCATTACCTGGTGGTTCTAACCTTCGGTCACCAGACCCAGGACTCCAGTTCCAGTACCTGGTCGACCGCTGCGGCGTAGCCATTCCCAGCAGACTCATGACGGTCCCGACCGAGCAATGACAGGGTCCGATCAAGTTCATTACCCTGCTGATAGTAGGCATCCATCTCACCTTCTGCGGTCGCAGCACCCACCATCAGATCCTTGAGGTGAGCATAATTAGCCACCTCTGCCAGGTCATTCTGGGTTAGGTTGTAAGTCGTAACCTTCTGATTAACCGCATCCAGGATAATGACATCTCGTAACTGGGCTTCCCATGTTGCCCACGCATCGGATGAATCGTCTGCGTTCAGATCCACATCCTGCAACCAGGGCAAATCACGCCCGTCAGTAATCACGTCATTGTGTGACTCCCGACCTGCCATGTTTACCCCTACAATTTCAATGCCGAGCTCGGCATGATTGGCATCCAGATCCTCCTGCAAACTGTCCAGGTAACCGAACTGGGCCGTGCAGTAGCTACAGGTTGCCAGGCCAAAGTAGAAAGCCGTGACATCCCCTTCGTAGTCCCGCGGCGACACATCCTGCCCAAACGTTGACGAGGTTGCGTTCACATCCGGCAAGCTAAAGTCAGGAACCTTGTTGACCTGGCTGTCGCTATTGTCAGAG
Organism: Pirellulaceae bacterium; assembly: GCA_046583055.1. Taxonomy (GTDB): domain Bacteria; phylum Planctomycetota; class Planctomycetia; order Pirellulales; family Pirellulaceae; genus JAZADA01. The sequence continues at coordinate 2,033 of JAYGDH010000390.1, forward strand.
CTGCTGTCGCTATTGTCAGAGCTATTGTCAGAGCTATTGTCAGAGCTGTTGTCAGAGCTATTGTCAGAGCTGCTCGAACCGGCTGTAAACCCGAGGGCTGCCGCTTCATTTTCCACGGTGATCATCGGAAAACTCAGGTCATTACCAAGTTGTCGTACGGCATGTCCGGCTTCCCAGGAAAGAACTGCCGAGTTAGCAGCCGCATCCGCTTCCATGACATCGATCACCAGCGTGTGACTATTCTCAAACCAACTAACCTCGGTCGTCTCGTACCCATCCCACGAGGCATCGAGGGCTACCCATTGTTCAGCCGGCTGTTCACCAAACGACCCCACGAGCGAGGCAGCCCGTGCACTGCCAAAAAAGTCAGCCAGTGTAAATGTTACTGCTTCCCGACCTCGCTCGGCAAAGTTATTGTCAACACCGTCGGTATCTTCGGTTAGTTCGACAGTGATTTGATTGTCCTGTGAAATACTCCCCCCCTGGGAACCCACGCTATCCTGTCCGTCAATCAGGTACGCGGGCTGGAGCTGGCTAATCACGTAACTTCCCGGTGCCAGATCAGCAAACTCGTAGTCGCCCTGGCTATCCGTGGTGAGCGTCTGCGACACAGCCACGGAATTAAAATCGGTTCCCTCGAGTGTTATTGTAACTCCACTAAGAACCATTTCCTGTGCATCCTGCAGACCGTCATTATTGGAATCCAGGTAGACGCTACCGGCCAACCTGCTGGGAATGTAATCCAGCAGATCGATCGTCACCGTACCCTGCGAGGTTCCGCCGTTGCCATCATCGATCGTGTACGTAAAGGTCTCCTGTGCCGCGAAATCGGTCGCCGGTGTGTAGAGAATGGTCTGGCCATTGGTTGCAATCGTAACCGTACCACCCTGGTCGGGCGTCCCGACCGCCGTGATACTGAGCGACTCCCCTTCATCGGGGGTGATGGTATCGTTGGCCAGGGGACTAAGCACCTGGTCCACGGCGTTCTTAATCGCGGTCAGGGTATCGTCGTTCGCATTGGGTACATCGTTGGCCCCGGTCACTGTCACGGTAACCTGTCCCGTAGCAGAGCCGCCGTTTCCATCCCCCACGGTGTAGGAGATGACCTCATCACCGAAGAAATCTGCAGCCGGTGTATAAACCAGTGTCAGGCTATCCGTGGCCAGTTGTACCGCGCCACCCTGGGCAGGAGTTCCCACAGCGGTAATCACCAGGGATCCGCCCCCGGTTCCGAGCGTATCGTTTGCCAGCACATCGAGCACCTGACTGGTACTGTCCTCACCGACGGTCAGTGCATCAGCATTCGCCGTGGGAGCACTCCCATCATTACTTTCTCCAACCTGCACGGTCACGGTCCCGACGGCCTGGCCATTATTTCCATCGGAGATCGTGTAGTTAAATGACTCGGCACCGTTAAAGTCTGCTGCTGGAGTGTACAGGACATGGGTTCCATTGGGGCCGAGTGCCACCTGTCCGTTCTGATCGGTTAACCCGATGGCGATAATCTCCAGCTGCTCACCTGTATCAGGAGCAAAGGAATCGTTCTGCAACAGGTCCAGGAAGACACTCGTACTGTTCGCATCCACGGTTAAAGCATCGTTCGCCGCGCTAGGATCATCGTTCAAGGGATGCACCTGTACGACAACGGTCCCCTGGACGCTTCCGGTCGTATTACCAGCCGTATAGGTGAATGTCTCGGCGCCGAAAAAGTCCGTTGCCGGCGAGTAGATCAAGGACTTTCCATCCGGCGCAATACTGACGGATCCATCCTGATTGGGATTACCCACGGCGCTGATGGTCAAAGCTTCACCGCCACTCGCGACGGTATCGTTCAGCAATACATCGAGTCCGACATCCTGGCTATCTTCATCGAAATTAAAGAGATCTGCGTCAACGGTAAATGCCACGTTCACGGTCAGAGAAGTACTCTGGTAAGCGATCTTGGCGGTATGAACGGGATCATTTGATCCGAAAAGGAGTGTATCGGTTGCGGGTAAACCATCTGCAGCATTCGTAGAAAATACCTCGGTACCAGCCGAATCCGCCTGCATCGGAATCGTGAACAATTCCTGTTCCAGCCCACCGAGTGCAGACAAACCGCTCATCGCACCGACTTCGTCAATCAGCCCGACCTGGGACAGATCGCCCGAGGTAGCATTCTGGTAGTGTGCCCCAAACGTGATTGGCCCAGTGATGCTTACCAGTTGATTCTCGATCACAGCATCCAGGTAACCGGCAAACACCCCTTCAGCACCAGCCCGCAAATCCTGGACCAGGCCACGCAGGGTAAAGTCGTCACCCACGGAAACTTCCGTCAGGACGTTCCCCAGGGAATCAATCACTTCCAGTCGATAATTCACTAGGACTTCGCCACTCACCTCTACCGTCATCGTCTGGATGTGGATATTACCTGCAGCATCCGTTCCCTTGATCACGACCTGCTGGCTTCCCAACTGGGCTGCCACGGGTGTCCAGGTAACGATGCCGGTTGTCGCATTGATCGCCAGGCCTTCTGGCATAGTATCGATTGAATAGGCGAAACCAGGATCCGTTTCTTCCGGATTCTGCACATCGTAAACCAGTGCCTCTGCAATCGTCGCCGTCGTTGGTGGAGTCGAGGAGAAATCTTCAACCGCCGTATCAATTAGAACCGAGAGCGATGAGGATGCAGTACTCTCGAGCACACCAAGACTTTGCGTGGCCGTGATCGCGTGACTGCCATCCGCCAGCAACTGGGAACCGGAAGTGATAACGGTCGCTTCATTGCCAACCGCCACGGCCTGGCCGATTTGCTGACCGTCAGCAAGCAGGCTGACAACTGCTCCATCCTGCACGCCACTGACGACAAATTCCAACGACTGGACCACCGAGGTATTGTTCCTGCTGGTCGTGTTATCCGTGTCACTGAACCCCGTATCCGCAATCGCCACCAGGTCGACCGCGGTCGGAGCACTGGGCAGCGTACCACTCCCAAGATCCAGGTTAATCGTATCGCTGCCAATCAACACGGACGTACTCTGATCCACCGTGGTTTGTGTCTGACCCCCAGGAACCTGTTGACGAATGGTGTACGCGCCTGCTGCCAAGCGGAAATGGTAGCTACCATCGCCAGCCGTAGTCGTAGACAACTCTCCCAGGTCGAAGGAACCATTCGTATCTGCATCCACGTAAATCACGGTGCCTGGCAATGCGGCCTCCCCCGCATCATGAACTCCGTCTCCATCCGCATCATTAAAGGCAACACCACTGACCGTACCATCACCTGCCACGGATTCCACCACGACCAGTTTCCCGTCAATGTTCACCGGCAAGTCCGTGAAGGACCCCCCGGCATTTTCCGCGGGTACCGCCGCAATTGTATCGACTGGCTGCATATCCAGGACACGAGCAAAGACCGTGAACCCACCGTTTTGACCGTCGAGATTCGTCCTATTGTCTCCCATGTTTACGAACCACTGACTGGTAGCACTATTCGGATCTCCACCGAGCTTGGCCATCGCCACGGTTCCGACCGTGTTAGAAATGTCGAACTCGTTAACAATCGGAGGTTTCGTGGACACGGAAGTAAATTGGCTAGTACTGGTAAAGACCTCGTTGGAAGTCACGAACCCGCCACCCTGGACCACGAACCCGGAGATGGATCGATGAATAAACGAGTTGTCGTAATCTCCGTCATTCACGTAATCAAGAAAATTAGCCACGGTGTTGGGAGCGTTGCCCGGCAACATCTCCATCAAGATCGTTCCGTGGTTAGTATTGAGCGCCACCACCGGACTGGAACTGTAACTGATCACGATGTCATCCTCATCATGAATCACGTAATTCTCGTAATCGTCAGTCTGGATTCCATTGACAAACATGCGCATCGCGTGCTGGTTGTCCGCGACATTGCCCAGGATTTCCGTGCCACTGAAAACCGCGGAATCGTTGTTGCCCGCGGTACCGGCATTGGTTCGCCAGGTTTCAAAGAAATCGCCCATGGTCACGAAATCCGCCGGCGACTCCAGCACCTGGTCACCGTTCGTATCGATCTGTTCCATGTGCAAACGATTGTCCGTGGCCTCGGTATGGACAAAAGCAATATTTCCCGATCCGCTCACACCCACATCCTGGGGAATCGTAACCTGCTGCCCTTCGACCACGATCCGCAGGTCCGCGTGAATATGATCGCTCAAGGAATGGGTTGGAGCGTGATCATGAGGCACATCGGCGCCACCATGCAGCATCCGACGGTCTTCCAGCGATTCAACTCTCAGGGTACTCAAAAACGAACTACGGGCTTGCTGCTGGCGACTTCGTTTTTGGCTACGGCGACCAGACTTGGAACGGCGAATTCGTGGGAACGAGGGAATTCTCATCAGGAGTTATCTGCTTTCAAAATAGCTGGAAAATACTGAGGAAACATATCTATCTTCATGTTCGTCATCCCGAATCATCCAGATTAAACGCATACGCCTAATGTTGCACGAAAATTGCGCAGATTTTCTCGGCTGCGCCGTCTAACCAGAATCCGCGATCCCTACGATTGCTATGACCCCAAAAGAACGACCCAGAAAGGACTTAGGACACCCGCAGAAGGGTCGAGGGGAGTCCCTGGGGACGTTTGCTGACCTGTCCAGCCGGAACTGCTCTCCACCACTTACCGGCGGGTCTGGCGAAGTCTCTAGCCCCGGTAGCCTTCGTGGCATTCGGTGCAGGCTTTGCTGATTTCACCGGCTGCCTTGCGTGCTGCCTCAGGGTTATTCAGTTTAACTGCATCACTGATGTCCTGAGCAGCTTTTTTCATGCGCTGGGCATAGGCGGCATACTCTTCGTCATCTGCGTCTTCCATGCCTTCCTTGAGCAGGATTTCGCTCAAGACAGCCACGATCTGGGCCTCATGGAGCACCTGGTCAATGTTGCTGTTAAACTCGCCCTTGCTGGCCGTATACGGCTGCAGCTTGGTTTGATGAGACGATTCCAAGTGTTTCATTAACGGTGACCGTCCAATAACCTTGTCCCAACCCGCCACGGGAGCACTCGCTTCAGTAACCAGGCCACTTCCACTCAGCAAATCCTGGAGCTCCAGCTTGCGTGCCTTGGCATCATTAAAAGCCTGGATACTGCCAACCTTGCAATTGGAAGCCGTCCTGGCAAACAAGTCACGTGCCTTATCCGCATCTTTTTTCCAGCGAACGTCCTTATCGTACTCGTTGATCACTCCAAACAAGGCAGCGAGCATCGAGAAATGTCCCCTTGCTTTCTGGTAACCACGCCCTGCAAATGCCGAGGGTTGATTGACGTCCATGTCAATCTTCAGTTTCAAACTCTTCACTTCATCTTCTATCGTTTCACTTGAAATCATCTCGCTCCAGGCAAACGTACCGGCAGCAGGCTGACCGCTATCAGGTTGATTCCCGGTACTGCCAGGTTTTGCTGAGACGGTGCCACTGCCGATCGTTCGCGCACCCTTGAGCTTCTCGAAGGCATTCTCAAAAAAAGGAGAATCCGAACCGCCAAGGCTAGTACCGGGTAATTTTGCCCGACGAACCTTCGGTGTACTACGCTGAGCGTAGAGTAACAGACCTGGAAGGACGACCAGGAACAGGCCTGTCACCAGTCGTTTTTTGCATGGAACCCAATTCACGATCAATTCTCCTCCGGAAACAGGCCCTCGCCTTGGGGCCACAGCCCATTATTCGACAAAAACAAACCTCCGACAAGCGGTAAACTTCCCAACCTGCTCACTGGCCGGCCAATTGTGCCCTTTCATGCTTGTCCGCAACCACATCCCAGCGGCTATAATGGGCAGACCATGAATCAGCCGGATCACAGTAATCGACGTGAATTCATCCGTGGCCGCTCAACCATGCGAGCCTTGCAGGAGCTGGCAGAAACGGTGATTGGGGACACCCCGGCAACCAGTACGCAACACCCGGGCCAGGCTACGTCGCGCGCCGAGGCCTGCCTCGCAGAAATCAGCCGTCGCGCCATGGCCTGCGAATTCCAAATCCTCTGGGACATGGATCGCTACGGCCCAGCCACCGATACAGCCCTCGAGGCACTCGACCTGGTCGCCCAGCTGGAATCACAGCTCTCGGTCTATCAGCCAGGCAGTGAAGTGAGCCAACTAAACCAGCACGCGGGGCAACGTCCTATCCCGGTCGAACCAGGGCTTTTCCAATTACTCGAACAATGCAAAACGCTCTACGAACAAACCGCCGGATGTTTCGACATCACGTCCAGCCCACTCTCCAGGTTATGGGGATTCCATCGACGCCAGGGGGAGTTACCTGAACCCACACATATCGATGAAACACGTCAGCAGGTTGGTACCCAGTGGCTGGAGCTAGACCCTGAGCAACAGACGGTTCATTTCACAAACACCGGCCTGGAAATCAATCTTGGCAGCATTGGCAAAGGATATGCACTCGATCGATGCGGCGAACTTTTTCAGGATGCTGATATCCAGGATTACATTATCCACGGTGGCATGAGCAGCATCCTGGCAGCAGGTTCCCGTTACCCGGCCCGTGGCGATGAACCCGGCTGGTGGATTGCCCTGCGACATCCTCTGAAACCAGAAAAGCGACTCGCTGAAATTCGCCTGCAGGATGGAGCTCTCGGTACTTCCGGTAGTGCTAACCAATTTTTCTACCACCGGGGAAAACGTTTTGGTCATGTACTGGACCCGCGTAGTGGTCACCCGGCGGACGGTGTCCTGTCGGCAACGGTACTGGCTCCTACCGCCGCACTGGCTGATGCCCTGGCGACCGCTTTTTTTGTCATGGGCCCCGAGGAGGCCTTTCAATACTGTGAGGCACATCCGCCCCTGGCAGCCCTCTTGGTCCTGCCTGGCCCGCGACAAGGGTCCCCTGAAATTCAAACCTGGGGCCTGCCTGCAGACTCCTGGAAACCCTCTGAACTGAACGACTAGCTGGCAGCTTAGCTGGCAAATGTGCTGGACCTGGCCGACACAGGGCCAGGGAAAAAATGTTTTTCCCCTGAAAAACACGGCTAAAGCACCCTCCCGGACTCGAAAATCTGCGGATAGACGGGGCTCTCTACCACGGCTGAAAATCGATCTCCAGCTGGAAGCCCGATTTCGGTACACTTCCTACCCCTCGATTTTCCAGTTTGCTTGTTTTCAGGCGGGAAGCATCCTTTTCATCTCATCTTCACTTTGCCAGGGAGTCGACCCGATGCAGTTGGCCAGCAAAACCTCGTGGACCAGGCTTGTCCTAATCGTGACGGGAATCATCCTTTGCCACGGCCAGCCATCTCCAGGCCAGGAAATTCACACCAGTGACCTGATCCAGCGATTGAACTGGATTCGCTTTGAACTGGTACAGGGTCGCATTACCACGCGTGATACGCGTCAGGGCCAGAGTCGCAGTGCCACAGTTACCAACGAAAAACAAAAGACACGAGAAGAAGTCACCTTGAAAATCGTGGCAGGAATACCTCTGTTCACCTATGACTACAAGGACTCCAACCAGACCATTCACATTGAACTTGTCAACAACAATCGCCTGCTGCTCAAAAAAACGTGCTCTAAAAACACGGCTTGGCCGAGCATTGAGTTCCTTCAGCCAGAACAAGGCCCGATTCGATTACTGGTCTCCCAGGGCGAGTCATCGGTGGCCTACGAGGGACATCATCTCTGGCAATTGATGCTGAAACATCCTGATCCCTGTCGTCATCACCTCTACCCGCTCCTGAAACTGCTTCGCGCAGACTGGCAACTGGACCAGTGGTCGGAACAGGTGGAAACCAACCTGGTGCGGATGGCCAGTTACCAGGCACATCCCGCCTACGATCAACTGCAACGATTGATCGGGCAACTGGCTGATCCAACCTTCCGAATTCGACAATCTGCAGACCGCCAGTTACGTGCCATGGGCCAACCCGTCGTCAGCTACCTGCGTCAACTCGACACGGAAAAGATGACGTCCGAACAGCGGTTAAGGATACGCAGGATCTGCCAATCGCTCACCACTCGCACCGGCGATACACCGGAGGCTGTAACGGCATGGCTATTGAGCAGCCCACGCATCTGGTTCATCCTGATGAATCGTCCGGAACATGACGTACGCAGGATTGCCCATCAGCAACTGAGCCGACTGGTCCGCAAGGAGGTAACTTTCAATCCGACGGCCAGTCTCCAACAACGAGAAATCCAACTGGGAAGAAT
>JAYGDH010000510.1:0-1627 GCA_046583055.1 Pirellulaceae bacterium
CGACGCTCTTCCGATCTTGAAAGACCAGGTGACCTTGACGATTGATACGACCGGACCAAGCTTGCACAAGCGCGGCTACCGGCAGTATTCGACGTTGGCACCGTTGAAAGAAACGATGGCCGCGGCACTGGTGCAGCTTAGTTTCTGGAACCGGGAGCGACCGTTGCTGGATCCGTTTTGTGGAAGCGGAACCATTCCCATCGAGGCAGCCCTGATTGGCAGAAACATGGCCCCGGGGATGAAGCGAGAATTTGCCGCCGAGACATGGTCCGTGATTCCCACCAGTTGCTGGGAAGAAGCCAGGGCTGAAGCATCTGACCTGGTGCAACCTGCATTCGAGGAAAAGTTGGTGGGCACCGATATCGATGCCCACGGACTTCAAACGGCGCGGTACAACGCAAAACTGGCTGGAGTCGACGAACAGATTCACTTCCAGGAACGGGCTTTTGAGGATGCCACGAGTAAACGCTTACATGGTTGCATGATTACCAATCCGCCCTATGGCGAACGACTGGCCGACGATGAACAACTGGTCCTGACCTACGAATCGATGCCAGAAGTGCTGGGCCGCTTGGCGACCTGGTCCCACTTCATCCTGACGGCCTACCCGCGTTTTGAAGACCTTCTGCAAAAACAGGCGGATCGGCGTCGGAAACTTTATAACGGACGGATCGAGTGTACCTATTTCCAGTTCCACGGACCCGCTCCGACGGATCCGCGGCAGGTCGTGGCGGCCGACGGTAGCGTTCAAAAGGCGACCCCGACCCCTGTTTTCGGTGGGCTCCATCCCCGCGCAGAAGAACAGGCGGGCTTGTTCATAAGTCGGCTTCAAAAACGCGCGCGGCACTTCCGACGTTGGCCAACTCGACGAGGTATCACCTGTTATCGACTCTATGACCGGGATATCCCCGAGATTCCGCTCGTTGTCGACCGGTATGAAGACCACCTGCATATCTCGGAATACGAACGACCGCATGACCGGGATCGGGCACAGCATCTCGATTGGCTGGAGCTGATGAAAAAGACTGCGGCCAGTGCGCTGGAGGTTGACGTGCGCAACGTCTTTCTGAAACGGCGAGAACCGCAGCGAGGGAGCCTGCAGCATCAGCATCTGTCTCGAGATCAATACGAGCTGACCGTTCAGGAAGGTGGATTGAAATTCCTGGTCAACCTCTCTGATTATGTTGACACCGGGCTTTTCCTGGATCATCGCATCACGCGAGGGTTGGTTCGTGACCAGGCAGCTGGGGCCTCCTTTCTGAACCTGTTCGGCTATACCGGCAGTTTCTCGGCGTATGCCGCAGCAGGGGGCGCGGAACAAACCACGACGGTCGATCTCTCTGGAACCTACCTGGACTGGGCACGCCGAAATATGTCCCTGAACGGTTTTTCTGGAAAGAAGCATGCCTTCGTCAAGGCGGACGGCCGGGAGTTTGTGAAGGGGACCCCGGTGGGGCCTCGATACGACCTGGTGATGGTTGATCCGCCGACATTTTCAAACAGCAAGGAACTTGATAATGACTGGATCCTGCAGGACCATTGGGCGGGCTTGCTGAACGACCTCGTGCTGCGAATGAAACCGAATGGTGTTATCTATTTCTCGACGAACTATCGCCGTTTTAAATTC
>JAYGDH010000519.1:0-3332 GCA_046583055.1 Pirellulaceae bacterium
GAACAGGACCACCAGGCGGTCGACCAGGGGGATGATCATTTTCCCTGGATCTGGCAGGTCTCCGACTTGTGCAACCCTGACGAACTCAGGCATGTTAAGAGGCTCCGTATCTGGGTCGTGCCTGAGGCCAGGTCCACGCCATCACTTCAGACGTAATTGCGTACCCGCTGGGCAATCGCTTCCGCGAGGGCATTGCGGACACTTTCAATCGTAACACGATCAAAAATCTGCTGAAAGAAACCGGTCACAATGACTCGCATTGCTTCGGTACGTGTAAAGCCTCGACACTGGGCATAGAACAACAATTCCTCGTCAACCCGTCCGGTCGTGGATCCATGCGTGCAGCGCACGTCATCCGCTTCGATTTCCAGACCTGGTATCGAGTCTGCCCGGGCACCATCATTGAGCAACAGGTTATCGTTCCGCTGGTACCCATCGGTTTGCTGGGCCACCGCATCCACCTTGATCATGCCACGCCACACCGTTCGGGAACGATCCTGCAACGCAGCCTTGTAGAGAAAATCACTGTGACCATGAGGGGCAACGTGGTGCTGCAGGGTATTGTAGCACATGTGCTGCTTCCCTTCCGTGAACATTACCCCGTTAACCTGCGCGTCAGCTCCCTTGCCTGTCAACGCGACATGCTGATTGACTTTCGCCAGCCGACTTCCCATCGTTGCCACGGTCCATTGCAACGAGGCGTCCTGTTCAACGATCGCATTATGGTGAGCAAAATGCCAGACCCGGGAGCCCCAGTTTTGCAGGTTGACGTACCTCAGGTGTGCGTTGGGCGCCACCAGCAATTCCACGCCCCCACAATGAAATCCGTCATCGTCCGTCTGTTCACTGAGCGTTTCGGTCAGCACCGTTGCCTCGGCTCCCTCCTCAAGAATACAGAGGGTATGCCCCAGGTCAGCCTGGCCATCGGAAAGGACCGAAACCATGTGAAAGGGTTCATCGACCACCACGCCACGGGGCACGTAGAGGAAATGACCGCCGGTCCAACAGGCGGCATGCAGCGCGGCAAAACGGTCGTACTGGCGGTTCATGGCCCGCGTCATCAGATGATCTTTAACGAGTGCTTCATGTTCCGTCGCCAGTTGATCCAGGGATCCAAAAATGACACCTCGCTCGGCCCACTTCTTCTGGAAATCCACCAGCGAGCTATTTCCGTTTCGGCAAACCGACTGTCCTGCCAGGTCCACCCCCTGGTTCAAGTGGGGCTGGGCAACCGATGCTGTTGCGGGCGAAGCGGTCAACAGCGGGTAATGCTCGACATTCAACAGGCGGATATCGGTCCGACTCCACTCCTCGCTATTGCGAGCAGGCCATTGCATTTGAGAAAATACTGCCCAGGCTTCCCGTCGCTGCTCCTGCAGCCACCCCGGGTCCTCGCGCATCTCAAGGAAGGCATCAAAAGCTGCCTGGTTCAGTTCCGTCGGCACCATCGTATCCAAGTTCACCACGCGTCCCCCCGTCTGCTATTCCGTCACAAAAACCGAAAATCAGCCGACAGAGCCCTCCATCTGTAATTGGATCAAACGGTTCATCTCAACGGCATATTCCATCGGCAACTCTTTGACCAGTGGCTCGATAAAACCATTCACGATCATCGTGCTCGCTTCTGCCTCGGTCAGACCGCGGCTGGTCAGGTAGAACAACTGTTCCTCACCAATCCGCGAAACACTCGCTTCGTGTCCCACCGATACATCCTGTTCATTGATTTCAATATAAGGATACGTATCGCTACGGCTCTCTGGATCCAGGATCAGGGCGTCACAAACCACGTTACAGCGGGTGCCATGGGCTCCTTTTTCCACGCGGACCAGGCCGCGGTAACTGCTGCGACCACCATCGCGGGAAATCGACTTGGAGATAATCTGCCCCGAGGTATTGGGGGCGACATGCACCAGTTTGGCTCCAGCATCCTGGTGCTGACCCTTGCCTGAAAAGGCAATGGACAGAATTTCACCACGTGCCCCCGGTTCCATCAGGTAGACGGCAGGGTATTTCATGGTGAGCTTGCTACCCAGGTTTCCATCAATCCATTCCATGGTTGCATCCTGGTAGGCCATGGCACGCTTGGTCACCAGGTTATAGATATTATTGGCCCAGTTCTGGATCGTCGTGTAACGGCAACGCGAGTTTTTCTGACAAACGATTTCCACCACGGCCGAGTGCAGGCTTTCACTAGAATACATGGGAGCCGTGCAACCTTCCACGTAATGAACTTCCGCACCCTCGTCCACGATAATCAAGGTCCGCTCAAACTGGCCCATGTTCTCGGCATTGATACGAAAATAAGCCTGTAGCGGATACTCGATCTTGACACCCGGGGGCACGTAAATAAACGAACCTCCTGACCAGACCGCTGAGTTAAGAGCAGCAAACTTGTTATCTTCCGGCGGAATGATCTTCGCGAAATATTCTTCCACCAGTTCCGGATGTTCCTTGATCGCCGCATCCGTATCTGTGAAGATCACGCCTTGGTCACCCAGTTCTTCTTTCAACGAACCGTAAACCACCTCGCTCTCAAACTGCGCCTTGACGCCGGCCAGATATTTTCTCTCGGCTTCCGGAATCCCCAGCTTCTCGAAGGTATCCTTGATTTCCTCGGGAACCTCGTCCCAGGTACGACCCTGCTTGTTTGTTGGCTTCAGGTAATAGTAGATGTCATCAAAATCAAGGCTGATCTCCCCACCCCAGTCCGGCATGGGCTTGGAATGAAAAATATCGAGAGACCTCAGACGAAACTTCCGCATCCAATCCGGCTCATCCTTGATATCCGAGATCTGCTTGACCACCTCGGTACTGAGCCCCTTCTGGGCCTTAAAAACGGCTTCCGTTTCAGTTCGGAAGTCATATTTCTGGACATCACCGATTTCTTCTTGCGACGTATTGGACGTCAGTTCCGTTGCCATGATAATTTCTCTCTAAAAAGAAAATGGAACCATCAACCAGGTGGTTCATGGGATTCGTTTACACTTCCTGTTCTACCATTGCCTGGTTCTTAGCCTCGGCATCCGGGTAGGCTGCCCGAATGCGTTCATAGCCCTTGGAGTGGAGCTCCTCGGCCAGTTCAGCAGGCCCCGTCTCCACGATCCGTCCACCGAGCATGACGTGGGTAAATTCCGGGGGGTTGTGGACCAGCAACTTGTCATGATGCGTAATGATCAGCAGCCCCATTTCTTCGCCACCGATATCTGCAATACTGCGACTGGCCAGGCGAACCGCATCAGCATCCAGGCCGCTATCGGTCTCGTCCAGAATTGCGAACTTGGGTTGCAGCATCGCGAGTTGAAGTATTTCAGCTCTCTTCATCTCACCGCCGG
>JAYGDH010000039.1:0-1643 GCA_046583055.1 Pirellulaceae bacterium
GCCGCCGCGTAAATCTTATCCTCGTACTCGTGGGCCAGTTTCTCGAGTTCGACAACCTGGACCTTGAATTTCTCCAGGAACGCTGCAAATTCCTCTGGGGCACTCTTGTCCGTTCCCTTGCGATAGTGATCTCGCAATCCCCGAAAGACGTTGCGCAGGGGGCGAATAGCTTTTTCATTTCGCTCCTGGTTAAGGAGAGCCACCTTTAATGCCTGCTGGTACTGGGGAGTCTTCTCGTTGGCCTGCAACTCGACCTGCTTGGCAAACGTCAGGTTGGACCAGGTCCCCACCAGTTGGCCGTCGATCTTGACGTCATAGTTCCCGGTCGGCAAGGTGGCAATGCGTAACCGTTCGCTGCTCATCTTGTGGCCCGCAATGGTCAACTGGTAACCGAGTGCCGCCTCGGGGGGCAACACCCAGGGGAGACTCTTGGCATGAAAATCGAAGGACAATCGTCCCTCCTCGGAAACCACGTTGCTGACCTCGCCATTATCGCCCCGGACCTTCCAGTCTTTCTTACCCTGCGATGCCATGATTGCTGAAACACGACGATTGACATGCATGTCATTGAGAATCGCAAAGGCCATCACGACCTGGCCGGGTGCATCGGGATGCACGGCATCACGTATCAAGGTAAAGTTGGCATCTTTTTTACGTTGCTGAACCGTGATGGCATTCAGTGGCCCATACATATCAACGAATCCCAGGCCTCGTTCCGCGGCACGATCTCGTAACCAGGCGCCGTAAAACGCCAACACGCCGTTGTAATACTTGTACTGCGGCATTCTTGCCTTGCGGCGGGGATTCATTGCCGCGGCGCGCAAATCGAACATCGTGGGCGTCATAGGAATCGCCGTTGCGGACAACCCGGAGATCCGGTCCAGCAACTTTTCCATCCCCGTTTCATAGGTCTTGAAAACATCATGGTTAAAATGCTGGTACGTTCCATCATTCATACCCAGCAGGATCGTGACGTACTTGGGCTTGTAGGGAGCGATGTCGATATGAAACCGCGCCAACGCATCCCCCACCTTGTCTCCACCTACGGAGGCGTTGTGGAAGCGAATACGTCGTTCCGGGTATCGTGTATAGAAAAACGTTTCCACGTATTGGCTATAGAGACACTGGTGCGTAATACTATCGCCACAAAACACGAACGTATCGCCATCCTTCAGCTCAATTCGACGATGTCCCTGCGGTTCTTCAGCTGCGAGCGCGAGCACCATTACCAGCGTTAACAACACGGTTACCATGCTCATTAAGGAACGTCTCATGTTCGTCTCCGATGGCTCATAGAGTATTTATCTGCAACTGGCTTATGCACCTGCAAAGATGCGACTTCCTGGAATGGCATCATTCCTGTTAACTAAACTGGACCATGTCGGTTGGACTCGTAGACACCTGGGTTGGACAGCGATTGCTTACATCGCACACGCCAACCGCATCATTCCCTGCAGCGGACCGCCTCACTTCACATGAGCGCGGTCCGCTCTCATGGAATTGCACCTGCCCGCTAGTCCCTAAGCGGTACCATGCGAATACAAACTGGATTGGCCACTTTCACGACTTCCCCGGTGGCACTCAATTTGCCGCTTTCCTGGTCGATCGCGAACAACACGATCGTACCGGACCCCTGGTTTTCC
>JAYGDH010000041.1:0-4293 GCA_046583055.1 Pirellulaceae bacterium
ATACCCCGGTAGGCGATAATCTCATGTTCTTCCAGCGGACCACGCAAGATCCATTTTCCCATCTTCGAGATCACGTCCTGCATACCCTTGTCCGTGAATTTCTGCTGCTTGGAGAACCTGGCCACAAAGGGGAGCACATCCATCCGCTTGACGATCATCTCTGCCAGTTTGGCGTACGACTCCACATGTTTCAGATCGACGTTGAGGTTGTAAGCGGTATTACTAAAACCATCGGCACGGATTTCCTTCGGTAAGATTCGCTGCGCTTCGCTGGCAATATCGACGTCCACCGTGCTGTGTACCGTCTCGATGTACTCGTCTACCGTGAGCCGACGTATCCACTGCTGACGACTGGTCCCATGGGTATAAACTGCCGGATCGATTCGCGGCAGGCTCCAGGTCGCGCCACGCGCAATCCATTCTTTTAGTAGCTTCTTTTCTGTGGCAGATAGGACCGAACGATTCTTGGGCATTTCACCTGACTCAACCTGTTCCCACAGCAAGCTCTCACTTGGCTTGCCTGCCACGATCGCCTTACCGCTCTCGCCACCGGCTAATGCTGTGGTTTTCCGTGACAAATCCAACCGACCTTTGCGGCTGACCGAGTCATGGCATTCCAGGCAATGACGGGCCAACAAGGGGGCCACTTGTAACTCAAACAGGCGAGCCGTCTGATCAGGTCGCCCGGGGCCAGGCTGGGCAGTAACACCGGCGCGAAAATTATTGGCAACTTCTTTGGCGTTCAAGTCGCGGGCATAAATCGCCACCAGGTGATAGGTTCCCAACCAGGGACGACCGCCACTCAGTTCATCAGCCAGTGCCAGGCGGAATGTTACATCCCAATTGGTCACTTCCCCGGCGATCCTCTTCTCGACAACGACTTTTCCGTTCAGGAAGATCCGGGCCCGTCCAGCGCGGTCACGCGTGTAAACAACGTGGGTCATTTTGGGGGCCAGGCTCCGCTGGGGAGTCTCGACTGACGGCAACCCGTTATTGCTGGTCCTGGTGGTTCTGAGTCGCACATCGAACCTTGCTCCCTCCTGACCGAGCGTGAAATTGCGATTCGTACTGTTGCTGGAAAATGTCAGGATCCGGGCCGGGCCTTCCTGCTTTGTATTGGCAGGCGTCACCCAGGCCTCCAAGGTGATGGCACCGGAACGGCGCATCATAGTCGTTAAGTCGCCAACCGACTTATCCGATTGAATCACTGTCGGACGGCGAACTTCCAGGGACCCCACGGCCCGCCGCACTGCCTGAAGATTCTTGATCCTCAAATCAATCGGCTTCCCATTACCAGAGCGATCCTTTACAAGCGGACCACTGACAGAAGCAAAATCGTAGAGGACCTGTAGGCCACGGGTCGTGCGGTAAAGCTGGACCGGCGCGGGTCCAGGAGCCTGTCCGGCAGCACGGCTGGCGGTCCGTTGCCCAGTGCAAATCAACAGACCGGCCAACAGTCCCATCCCAATCGATAATAGTACCGCACGTCTTCTCATTCGCTATCCTTTATGCTGCCTACTATAGTTGCATAACACGAGGCGAAATTCAATGCAGAGCACGGCAGGCTGCGCTTTCAGTCGCGCTTCGAAATGGTATAACCAGAACAGACCCATACCAGTTGGCCCTGATCACCCGGAGACACGTCGATGAGTTCCCAGGATGCAGAAACCAAATACAACCAGCTAACACCCGAAGAATCACGCGTCATTGTTGACAAGGGAACCGAGCCGGCCTTCAGTGGCCAGTACAACGACCTGAAAGATGTCGGGACGTTCATTTGTCGCCAGTGCAATGCGGCCCTCTACCGCTCCGATGACAAGTTCAACAGTGGCTGTGGTTGGCCAAGTTTTGATGACGAGATCCCTGACACGGTGGCGCGTCACTCGGATCCCGACGGCCGCCGCACGGAAATTGTCTGCCAGAATTGCGCTGGACACCTGGGCCACGTTTTCCTGGGTGAAGCCCTGACTGCCAAGAATACGCGGCACTGCGTCAACTCGCTCTCGATCAAGTTTATCGCTGATGACAACGAACTGCCGGAGGCGCTTGGTACTGACAACTAAGCCTGGCCATACGTTTTTCCTGGCCACTGGCCCCACCAGTCGCTAAAGAGCTGCAGTTGCGTAGTGGCAAAACTCTTTTGGCTTGCGCTCAGCTCGTCCCTGGCGTTAAAGTGCAGCTGGTAGTCGCTGTCCCCGCGCAACACCAGCATGTACTTGTAGAAAAGAACCAGGTCCGGACCCTCGTCAAAGGTGGAGAGGACCAGCAGTGCCTGATCCAGTTCCTGTGCCAGTCGCCTGGCTTCCACGTCACCACTGGCCGCCAGCCGGGAGAGATTCAGCAACTGCAACACTTCACCTGGCAAAACGTTGCCAATCCCCGTGATGGCACCGGCAGCTCCGCAGTTCACAAAACCGTGAAACACCTGGGTATCGACGCCCACCATCAGGACGAGGTCGTCATCTGCGTGGGTAATATGCTCGGCCGCATAGCTGAGAGAATCCCGACCGCCAAATTCCTTGAATCCGACCAGGTTAGTAAACTCGCCCCGCAAATCGAAAAACAATTCTGCCCGTGTCTGGAACCCGTAGTACGGACTGTTATAGATGACCGCCGGCACGTCAGGAGCCGCACCCAGGATACCGGCAAAATGATCTCGCTGGGCCGCCGTGGAAGTTCCCCTGGAAAGAACACGCGGAATCACCATCAATCCCTTGGCACCGACCTCGGCAGCTGCTGCTGCATGCTCTGCTGCCAGCCTGGGATTCTGTGCACCCGTACCAACCACGACCGGCACTCCCGCCTCGGTCAAGCGTCGGACCCCTTCCTGCCGCTCGGCATCGGTCAGCAGTGGCCAGTCTCCCATCGATCCACAATAAACCACGCCACTCATGCCGGCCGCAATGACCTCGAGCCCCTTCTTGACCAGCGCATCATAATTAGGTGTGCCGTCTTGCAGGCACGGTGTCATGAGGGCGGGGATCCCGCCACGAAAAATACTCGTATCCATAATTCTCTTTATTTCTGCTAGTAGTTCTTCCAAGGGCTGCATCCTGGGTGCAAAGCCCGGCATCATAGCTGCATCCAAGATAACATATCGGGAGCCAGGTTCCGGCACGAGTCTACCTGGATGGAAAAACCGTCGCCAGGCAGACGCATTCCTCCAATTCAAGGCCGTTTCTCGTAAGGATGAATTGACTACCAGGCCGATGAAAGTGATACTGAAACGCGTTAAATTCCAGCACTATCATCCCTATGGCGAGGACCATCGGCTTGCTCTCCCTGCTCGAAAATGGATACCAGCGGACCCGTGCTGGTATGACTCGGCGCGAACTCCTGCGAGTCGGTACGCTGGGACTGGGTGGCCTGACCCTGTCGCAACTGCTTGCCTCACGGGGCCAGGCAGCCAACGTGAACCCACTTCGTGACAAGTCGGTAGTCTTGCTGTTTCTGCAGGGCGGCCCGACTCACATCGAAACATTCGATCCCAAGATGACGGCACCGCAGGAATACCGGGCCATGTTCGGAGAAGTCAAAACGAGCCTACCCGGCACCACCTTTGGCAGTCATTTTCCCACCCTGGCGAGCATGGCGGATCAGCTGGCCGTGGTTCGCTCCTTCCGCCATGGCAGCAGTAGCCACGCGATCGCCCAGGGGATGGTCGCCAGTGGCAACAACAACACCAAGGGATTCATGGGATCGGTTTACGCACGCGTGACCGGCACCACAAATCCTGAAACGGGAATTCCCATGAACACCGTGGTAACTCCACGATCGCTGGGAAAGGAATACCAGGGACTGGGAGCCTCGGGGTCAACCCGCCGTATCCTGGAGATCGGAAGCCTGCCTAAGGCCTACCAGGCATTTGATCCTGGCCGCGGAAATGAACTTCTCGACAACATGAAGCTGACGGTCAACAAAGGTCGGCTCGATGATCGCCGCAATCTCCTGAACTCGCTGGATCGCATTCGTCGCCATGTCGATTCCAATGGATCACTGGAAGGTGCAGACAGGTTTCAACAACAGGCATTCGATGTCATCCTGGGAAATGGTGCAGAGGCCTTTGATCTCTCCCAGGAATCTCCTGCCACCCTGGCTCGCTACGACACCTCACAACATACGATTTCAGCCAAGGTTTTGGCCAGGAAAAGAAAAGGGACTAACTCCCAGGCTCCCGTTGCACTCGGAAAACAAATGTTGCTCGCCCGACGACTGGTCGAAGCCGGTTGCGGATTCGTCACCGTCACCAGCGCTGGCTGGGACATGCACGGCAATCGTTTTGGAGTCGATGAC
>JAYGDH010000103.1:0-6453 GCA_046583055.1 Pirellulaceae bacterium
CATTTGAGGAGGCATACCGCCCATTTGAGGAGGCATCATGCTCGGTCCGGACATCGGCGCGCCATAACCCGCCGGTGGATAACCAGCCGGTGGATAACCAGCCTGTGCAGGCATGCCAGGCCCGTATCCAAATGATCCCTGCAAGGCAGGTCCGCCCTGGCCAGGCATAAATCCTGGTACCTGGGCCTGGAGTTGCCCTGCGGCAAAGATCAAACAAACGGTTAATAGCCAGTGTTTCCACGACCTGTGGTTGCTCATTACTAACTTCTCCGCGGCACGGTTACTGTGCTCGTGAGGTAAACTCTGGTCAATACTGCTCATCCGCAACCTCTGGTTTTGCCGCCTTAAAGCTTGAATTCAAGCCAAAACGGCATAATTGGATTACTTGTAACAGCCTATCGGTCCGGCGTAATACGCAGAACCAATACTTCCGGATTGTCCGGGATACCCAACTTAATCGGCAAAGTAGCCCGTAAAATCCTGTTTTGTTCCTCAAAAATCCCTGACTCAACCTGCCCCTTACCATGACAGCCCACTTCAAACCGACCGCCACAAGCCAACCACGGCAACAAAACACCTAAAATCAAGGTAAAGACAGCGCCCACCCAGAAGCGGCCCTCACCCCGGTCCAAATCTGCTATCGAGCCCTCGCTAGCGTAGCCTGAATTAACCGAGGAGCCCGAACTGCAAAAAAGAGCGAACTGCCATAGTGAAAACTTTCCCGCCAGGGTCCATACTTACGGGACCTGACGGGTTGCGATATTATGAGTTTCACGTTGGTCGTTGCAGAGCCCGGTTGCTCTGCGACCCGACCCAGCAGGACGTTTTTGCTTCGATCGACAAGTAAGGAGAGGGTGATGCCCCGTAAATCTATCTGGATCCATGCCGTGACCTGTTTGACCATTTGTTTGTTTAGCGGTTGCAGTCCAGACAAGGACTCCAGCACGAACGGTTCCGCTCCCAGCACGGATCCTCATGCGGGACATAACCACGAATCCCTGGGGCCTCACCAGGGCTACCTGGTGGGACTGGGAGACGAGGAGTACCACGCGGAGTGGCGGTTTGACACCAACACCGGCAAGATCACCATTTACCTGCTTGATGCAGACGCCAAGAAAGACGCCTCCACGACTGCTGACAAGCTGAGCATCACCGTAACACGTGACGGCGAAACCAGCGATTATTCCCTGCCAGCCATCAACCAGGACGATGCAGACCCTCCTGCGGCATCCCAGTTTGAATTGGTTGACACGAACCTGGTGGAATTCCTGCGCGCCGTGGGACACGGTATCGAGGCTAATTTAACTGTCTCGATTGGCGACAAGGAGTACACGGGACCTTTTGAGCACCTCCCCCATTAGTCGACTTGTCTTGGCTGGCAAACCGGCCAATCTATCGGCTTGACCGACGGCTTATGCGTATCCTGGCCCTGGAACCTTATTACGGCGGCAGTCACCAGGCTTTCCTGGATGGCTGGATCGCGCACAGCGGTCACCAGTGGACGGTTCTTTCCCTGCCACCCTACCACTGGAAATGGCGCATGCGACATGCAGCCATCACGATGGCCCGCCAACTCCACCAGACTCCGTACCAGGGCCAGGAGTGGGACGTCATCTTCTGCTCGGACATGCTAAACCTGGCAGAGTTTCGCGGCCTGGCACCACGACCGATAGCCAACCTGAAAACCTGTCTATATTTTCACGAAAACCAGCTCACCTATCCCAGCCAACAACCGCGAGACTGGGATTACCATTTCAACTTCACCAATTTCACCTCAGCTATTGCAGCCGATGCGATCTGGTTCAACACCGCGTTTCACCGCGACGAGATGTTCCCGGCCCTGGTCGAGTTCCTGGATCGCATGCCGGACCATCAACCCCTGGAAGAAATTGAACTACTCAAAAGAAAATCTTCGATCCACTACCCGGGGATACCTCCGATTGCTCCCCGCCTCAGACGCCTTCCCGGTCCGCCGCGAATCACCTGGGCATCGCGGTGGGAACATGACAAGGATCCGCAGATGTTCTTCGCTGCCATGCGGGCGATAAAAGAGCAGGGGATCTCGTTTCGCCTGAACGTGCTGGGACAGTCGTTTCGCAATTCACCACCCATCTTTGAATCCGCTCGTCATGAACTTGCCGAGTTCATTGACCAGTGGGGATTCCTGGATAGCATCGAGGACTACCACGAAACGCTGCGACATACGGACATCTTTGTTTCCACCGCGCAACATGAGTTCTTCGGGATTGCCACGGTCGAGGCGATGACAGCTGGAGCCTATCCCTTGCTGCCTGCCCGGCTGGCCTATCCCGAATTACTCCAGCGAGCGGAACACCCGGAACACGAATGTTTCTTCTACGATGGAGACCTCTGCTCCCTGGTCAATCGACTCACCGAACTGACCAGGCAGATCCCGGTTACCAGCGACGCCCATCTTCCACAAAGAGCCCTGGACGCGTGGCTACAAGGTTTCCAATGGTCGAAACGTGCTCCCGCCATGGACATCGCGATTGAAACCCTGGTCAGCGGATCGTAAAGCTGCCCCCGGTTCCGGTCGGGACAACGTGGCTGGTCGACCAGGCGCACAAAAAAGCTGCTGCCCAGGCTAAGAACCCGGACAGCAGCTTGATCAATCGTGACTCCCGCCCTATCAGGAGGGGGTGTTTGCTCCGGGCGCGGCAGTCTGTGCGGCAGTCTGTGCGGCAGCCTGTGCGGCAGCGACCTGCGGCGTAACACGCTTGTTGACATCTGTTTCCAGCACGCCGAATACACGTTCGTGATTCTGGACAGACATGCTCAAGGCTGCCAGCAATCGCTTGGCCGTATAATAATTAACGACGATTCGCTGTTTGATATTAATCGGGTCGCGCGGAATACGAAAACCGTTGGGATTCAACCCGAAATCAATGATCAATTCTTCGGGTGAACCGGTCACTCGACAAAAATTCGAGTACGAGCAAATCGCATCGCCGTCAGTGACCTGCAACTCCACCTGCTGCTGAGCGGGTGGTTGCGCCGGTGCCTGTGTCTCTTTCGCGGGAGCGGTCTCCTCGGCAGTTTTATCCTTATCAGTCTTCTTCGCCATTTCGTATCTCCGATTTCTCTGAACGTTGGTCCAAAACTAAACAATCATCTGGTAACAGGGTTCCTCACCCACTATTCGCACTAACTCCGAAGCCAGTCAAACCTTTCCGGTTAGATTGAGCTTACAGGTTAGGTTGCCCATTAACTTTTGCACGTGATCGTGTAAAGGCAAGTCGCTTTTTTACCAGAAATCGCTAATTACTAAAAGTAAAAATGAAACGTTCTTGCCACGTACCGGTACAGGCGACTCCCCAGGGAGCGCCACCCGGCCTTAATCCTAGCTTGACCACGAATGTCGATTTGCGTCAAGCCTTTTGTATCATGTAAAGAGGCAATTGCCTGGTAAGATGTGCTGATTGGGCGGACTGTGCCGGTTGCGTCTACCTGAGAGCCTAGCTGACCACCTGACTGGCTTGCTACATTGATCGGGCTTTCTGTCATGGGAACCAGGGCCAACTTCCTGATCTTACTGTGGTAGATTTTACTGGGGTACAACTCCAACTGGATCTCTACCGGCTGCCCCATCTTAACCAGTTCAATATCTGCCTGATCAATGATCAGTTCTGCATCAAGCCGCTGGGGATCACCGACAACACAAACCATGTCATTCGCATTCAGGAAGGCGCCTAGATTGACGGGATCCAGGGGTGAACCCTCCCAACTGCGCAAGCGGCCATCACCGGCAGGAGGTGTTTTTCGCTGTGCAGGGGGTAAAATCGTTCCTTTAATCGGCGCACGGATTTCCAATCGAGCCTGGTTTTGTTTCAATTCCAGGACCTGCTCTTCCAGCGACTGGATCGTTTCCAGAACCTGCTGAATCTGGTCGGCAGCATCCGGATCGACACCTCGTTGCTTGTGCAGGGTTTGCAGTTGCAACCGTGTTTCCAGCAAGCGAGATTCCGCTTTCAGAACCTGTAGATCCAGGTCACGATTAATACCCCGCGCCAACAACTCGTTGGCTTCGACCTGGCTGCCAGGCTTTACCCAGCACTCCTCCAGTCGACAGGGAACCGCGGCATAGACTGGTCGTGAAATAACTGCCCCCGGCTCATCGGACTCCAGCAGGGCTACTTCCCGGGGCACGATGCGGACCGTACATTTGATGTGGTAGGGCAGGGGGACCCAACAAATTAACAGGATCACGGTAGCCACCGTGGCTACCGTCGCAACTAATCGATGTCGTTTCACGCGATTCATCCTCCCGGGTGTAGAAAAGAATTTCCCTAGTTGCCAGATAGGTTGAACGATCAAGCCGAAGAAACCCAGGCAACCGAGAATCCGGCCCAGCACTTTCAGGCCGTAGGGTTCGAGAACCATATTCAAGAACATGAGAATTGAAAACACGACTACCCAGCGATAAATCACGGCGGCAACCGTATACAAACCGAAAACAAAACGATTCCCCTGTGGCAGAAACGGATTCTCAGGCTGTTCGATGCCGAGGCAGACCTGGGTCAAGAAACGCTTGAGAATCTCTGTCGACTTCTGACGGAGGTTAGGGATTTCCACGATATCCATCAGGATATAGTAACCGTCGAATCTCAACAACGGATTACCATTAAAGAGCAGCGTGCTGACCGAGCAGACAAACATCATGCTCAAGGCCAACTGGTTTAGCAGTCCTGGCTCACTGAACCACCAGATATAAGTGGCCAACGAGGCAATAAACATTTCGACGTACATGCCTGCTGCACCAATGGCAACACGATGCCATTTATTGGGCAGCATCCACGAATCGGAAACATTACAGTAGAGGGCAGGCGTAAAGACCAGCAACATGAACCCCATTTCATGGCATTCACCACCAAAACGCTTGCAGGAAATGCCATGTCCGAATTCATGAAGGACTTTCACGACGGCCATCGTGGTGATCATGTAGACCCAGTTATGGGGACCAAAAAACTGGTGAAACGTGGGTAAACGTGCTACGAACCTGTCAAACTGGACCATCACCAGGGTAAGGGCACTGATCGCAAGCAGGCACACGCAAACCACGGTAATCCAGGAAAAGAACCAGCCGGCATAGACCGTCACACGGTTCAAAATACGTTCCGGATCAATACCTCGCCAACGCACGGCAAACACATTTGACATGCGTCCCAGCCATTCACGTCGTGTCTTCTGATCACGACGGGTTTTCAGCTGATAGCCCTGCCCAGAGGCCTGGGAAATAACCAATCCACTGCGGTGCAACATGCCAACAAATTGCTGCAGGTCCGAGTAGTTAATTTTCTGGGGAACGAATTCGGATTCAAATCGCTCCTTGATACTCTCCATACTGGAATAACCATCGAGCATGCAGAGAATCGCGTATTCTTCCTCGTGAAAGCGATAGTAGTTCAGACCGATTGGTTCCTTCACGACCCAGTAACTTTGACCATGGTACTGGTGCCGACGAGCTGACAGATCCGGACGCATGCGCAGGGCGATCGGTCGTGACGTGCTACTGACAAGACTATCAGCCAATGTCGACATCCGCGATCATCTCCCCAGCCAGTTACCCCACTGGCCTGTGCCCCTGAAAGCGCCCGGCCTTGCCGGTCGTCACGCCACCTTAATCGGCCAGGATAATTTTCATGGTAGCGACCATGCCTGGACGCAATACCCAGTGACCATCGGGTGTCTGGCGATTCTTGATTTCCGCCCACACCTTATATTCACCTCCGGCCTGCACCTGGTTACTGACAAATTGAACTTTTCCCTCGAAAGGCCGCAGCAACGGATCCTGGTCCCCCTTGGCTGCCACCTTGCCAGCACCGATTTCCTGAAAGGCCACTTCCACGCGCACTTGCCGGCCCACGATTGCGGTCGGTGCCACCTTGGTAGCTCTCAAGAATCCCTCGATACGCAACTGGTCCATCCGGATCACCTGCATGATCGCCTCGCCTGGCTGTACCCATTCACCCACTTCCTTGTAACGGCGTTCAACTACACCGTCGATGGGCGACTTCACCAGCCGTCGCGTCACGCTTAACCTGACCACAGCAACCTGGGACAGCCGCACATCACTCGTCAGTTGGGCCACCTCGTATTCCAGCTTTGCCACCTTCACCTGGAGTTCAGCACGCTTCTGGGTCAGCTCCTCGCGACGAATCTGGGTATCGGGAATCGAGCCACGCACTTTCTCGTTAACGGCCTTGGACTCGTTAACCTCTGCTTCAGCCACTTCAGCTGCCGCCTCGGCCGCTGCCACGTTAATATCGTTCTCGGCATTTTTCTTGGCCACCGAGTATTCCAACTCGGCGGACTTGAGACGCACCTTGGCATCGGCATCATCAATCTGCGCCAGGTTATCCAATGCCTTGACGATGCTGCCCTCGCGGACATGAAACTTGGTTAACACACCTGCTTCCTGTGCAGGAACGTCCA
>JAYGDH010000125.1:0-6429 GCA_046583055.1 Pirellulaceae bacterium
ACGGAGGCTACGGACCACGATTCGACTGCCTCGGATCTCGACGACTTTTACCTGCTCGCCGGCATCCACAAATTCTCCATCCGTCACGACATCGACCAGTTGGCTACTGACGGTCATCTTGCCTGAAGGCCTGAGGGGCGAATCGGCCCTCCCTTCATCACCGACGGCAATACCGGCCATCGAGGTCGCGGGAGCAGATCGAGGATCCATCGTCCCGCCATCCTGCCTGCCCGGCAGGTCGGAGGTCAAGCGAGCGACTCCGAGCGAATCGACATGGGCGACCGGAGGACTGAGAGCAAAACGCCGCAACAAGGGGATGTCACCCATGTAATGAACGATCGTTACCACGCCGACCAGGCAGACGATCGTGGAAATACAGATCACCATGAACCAGTCCCCGGTTTCCGCCCACTGTGCAGGCGTCGTCGGAATGAAATGCGTCTGGCAAGCCATCAGTACAGAAGCAAGAATAAGCACCACGCCACCCAGGCCTGCCACACCAAACCCCGGGATCACGAACATCTCGACGAGCAGGAAGAGGATACCGATCATGAACAAGATGACCTCCAGCCAACCAGCCGTCCCGCCGAGAAATCGACTCCAGAAAAAAAGCGTGAAACAGAGTGCAGAAGTCAGACCACCCACGCTGATTCCCGGCGCACTGAATTCCACGAACAGGGCAATCATGCCAATGATAAAGAGCAAGCCGGTTACCACCCGCATGTTGAGGATAATAACCGCCCTGTCGACCCAGTTGGGAACCGCTTCTATCCAGTCTCCCTGCAGGTTCAGTTCCTGGCGAAGCAGGTCCCGACTCTCCACGACGAAATCCGCCAACGTCAACTCCACGGCACGAGCACCCGTCACCGTCAGGAAATACTTCTTCCGGGATTCATCGACTTTCCCAAGCTTCTCCCATTCTGCGGGGTCCTTGGCCGATGCGATTTCCTCTTCCGACATCCAGGTCTCCTCGTTGGTAACCCGATGCTTGACGCGGTACACCACCCAATCCATGTCAACCATCGCATGCGCCAGCGTTGCCGGCCGTCCGGTGGAATCAGCCAGTTCACGAATCCGTCCGGCCAGGGCACTGCGAATCTTTTCCGGAGCATGCCGGAACATGGCATTCTCATCCATGAAGATCGGTCCCGCATCACCGAGCTTGGCCTGCGAAGCCATCACGATCGTGCGCGCACCAAGTGCCGCGATCGCCGCACCACTATAGGCCTGCCTGGGGACGTAAACGACCAGGTCAGCCCAGGTCACCTGCTTGAGCAACCCGGCACACGCAAAACTCGCTTCCAGTTCTCCACCGGGACTGTCAATCTCCACGACAATCAGGTCGACGCCTGCCTGGCGAGCACGACTCAACTGTCGCTCCAGGTACTGCGGCAACATGCGCCCAATGGGGCCCTCGAAACGTATCAAGACACCCTTCTCGTGCCTGCGCTTACGCAGTTTTTCCAGCTCCGCTGCATCCGCGGCAAGCAGTGAATACGATGACCCGTTCAGCAACAGGGCCCCCAGCAGCATCCCGACCAACCAGCGAGCCGGCAGCGGAATCCCAACAGACCAGCCATCTTGTATTTGTCTCATGAATTACACTCGCAGCCACAAAAATTAATCGTCGACCCCGCCCCGCGTGGCTCGACATCCACAGTTATTCCCGAGCGGGATACCTATCAGGTTGACATGACTTACAGACCGTTGTCAATGCTTTTCCAACTGCACCTACCATCACCGGCAGACCCCCGTTATATTTGTGGTTTACTCAAGCTCCCGCAACCCTCGCCAGACAGATTCCAGGCAGCAGGCGTCCCCCGGCTGCCGCTGCACCGGTCATCTGACGTCCAACACGAAACCTGATCCACATGTCGAGAAAACTCATCATCTTGACCGAGGGCCACTCGAACCCCCACACGGCCAAGACCGCCTGCAGTATCCTCCGCTATCGACCCGCAGAAGTCATCGCTGTGCTGGACAGCACCCAGGCAGGAAAAACCTGCGACGAGGTACTCGGTACCGGCCAGGGAATTCCCTTTGTTTCCAGCCTGGATGAAGCGACTGAGGCCAATACCCTGCTGATCGGAATCGCGCCTCCAGGCGGACAAATCCCTGCCCCCTGGCGACAGATAATCCTGGCTGCTATCACACGCGGCATGAACGTGATTTCCGGATTGCATGATTTCATTACCGACGATCCGGAATTCGCGGCAGCGGCCACCGAGCACCAGGTGGAACTGGTCGATGTGCGAAAAAACGACTTCCAGAAAATCGCCCGGCGACCGGGATTCCGTGAAGGCTGCCTGCGGGTCCACACCGTGGGACACGATTGCAGCGTTGGCAAGATGGTCACCGCCATAGAAATTACCAATGCTCTCCAGGCAGCCGGGCATGACGCCAAGTT
Source organism: Pirellulaceae bacterium (assembly GCA_046583055.1). Classification (GTDB taxonomy): domain Bacteria; phylum Planctomycetota; class Planctomycetia; order Pirellulales; family Pirellulaceae; genus JAZADA01. The sequence continues at coordinate 2,408 of JAYGDH010000125.1, forward strand.
CCTGGCCACCGGCCAGACCGGGATCATGGTCACCGGAGAAGGCTATCCCATCGATCGTATCGTGGCTGATTTTGTGAGCGGCGCCGCCGAGGACCTGGCCATCCAGAACCAGGATCACGACATCCTGGTCTTCGAGGGACAGGGCAGCCTGGTTCACCCTTCTTATTCCGCCGTCACACTGGGCCTGCTGCACGGCTGCCAACCGCAGGCACTGATCCTCTGCTACGAGGTCGGGCGCGAAACCATCACGGGAGTCGAACACCTGCCCATCCCACCATTGTCCACCATCCGACAGCTAAACGAATCCATGGGAAGCCTGCATCAACCCTGCTCCGTGATCGGGATCTCGATGAACAGTCGCCGTAGCAGTCCCGCCGAGGCCGCTGCGGAAGGTGCCCGCGTGGAACAGGAAATGGGACTGCCCGTCTGTGACGTGTTCCGTGACGGACCTGGTAAGCTCCGAGATGCTGTCCTGGAATTCCAACGCGGCATGACCACATCATGAATATCATCCTGCATGAATTCGATCTGCCACTGAGACACGTGTTCACGATTTCACGTGGCTCCATCGACATCCAGAAAACACTGATCGTTGAACTGCAACAGGAGGGTTGCAGCGGTTACGGAGAAGCCACCACCAACGATTATTACGGCTTTACCCTGGAGAACATGGTGCGCTCCCTGGAAGCCGTTCGAGACACGATCACCGCTCACCAACTGACCGATCCCGCCGAGTTCTGGCAACTGCTGGCACCCCAGTTGAATGACAATTCCTTCGCGCAGTGCGCCCTGGACCTGGCCGCCCATGATCTCTGGGGAAAAACCCGGCAACAACCAGTCCACCAGCTCTGGGGACTCGACACGACATCCATCCCGACCAGCAACTACACCATCGGGATCGATGAGATTGATGTCATGGTTCGCAAGATGCAGGAATTTCCGGATTGGCCCATCTACAAGATCAAGCTGGGCACACCCGAGGATGTGGAAATTGTCCGCACGCTGCGCCAACATACCGAGGCCATCTTTCGAGTCGATGCCAATTGTGCCTGGTCCGCAGAAGAAACCATCCGTAATTCCCACCTTCTCAAGGAATTAAACGTCGAATTCATCGAGCAACCCATGGCCGCTGACCAATGGGAAGCCATGCGGCAGGTGAAAGCCGAAGCGGTCCTGCCGGTCATCGCTGACGAAAGCTGCCTGGTCGAATCCGATGTCGCACGCTGCCAGGACTGTTTTCACGGAATCAATATCAAGCTCGTCAAGTGTGGTGGATTGACCCCGGCCCGCCGCATGATCCAGCAGGCTCGCCAACTGGAACTCCAGGTCATGGTCGGCTGCATGACCGAATCCACGGTCGGCATCTCTGCAATCGCCCAGTTATTGCCTCTGCTCGACTACGTTGACATGGATGGTGCTGTCCTGCTGCGGGAAGATATCGCCAGTGGCGTTACCGTGGAAGCAGGCCGCTGCCACTATCCCGCTGAAAACGGCAGCGGCATCCGACTCTGGAAACCGCAACCCATCCAGGCCTGAACTTTCCGGCCCGCTACGATCCTGGCACCGCGGTGCCAACACCCTGTCAGCCCGCCGCTGCTTGGCACCCGGATAACGCTTGCCCCCCTCACGACAAGCTCTACACTTATCCCTCCTGACGAAGTGACCTGCCACACAAGAAACCTCCCGTCCAATCCGGTCAAGGAATCCTACACTGAATGTTCCACCTGCTTCATCGCTGGCCCCGGTTACAGAAAAACACCGTGATGCCTTGAAGCTGACTCTCGTCCCCGGAATTGGTCCGCGGCATTACCAGGCATTGATCACCCATTTCCAGTCAGCGACCGCGGTTCTCAACGCTTCACCTCGACAACTGCAGGCCGTGCCCGGAATGGGCGAGAAGTTATGCCGGGCGATTGTCACGGATCAGCAGGAATCATTGGCTCATGACATTATCGATTGCTGCCAGCAGCAACGGATCGAAATCCTGATCCCGGGCGACACCGGTTACCCGACGCTGCTGCGCGAAATCCATGACCCTCCTGGTGTTCTCTTTTGTCGCGGACAGTTGGCCCCTGCGGATTCACTCTGCATTGCCCTGGTGGGAATGCGTCGTCCCAGCCAGTATGGACTTCGCACCGCCCGCCGGTTGGCGGAGGATCTCTCGCGAGCAGGATTTACCATCGTCAGTGGGTTGGCTCGCGGTATTGATCAAGCTGCCCATGAAGGGGCGCTGGCCACGGCAGGCCGTACGCTGGCCGTGCTGGGCAGTGGTGTGCTGAACATCTACCCGGCCGAACACCGACAACTGGCGACACGGATCATTAAGCAGGGAGCTGTACTGAGTGAATTTCCTCCCCGCCAGGCACCTTGCCCGGGAGCGTTTCCACAACGGAATCGATTGATCAGTGGACTCAGCCTGGCCGTCATCGTGGTCGAGGCAGCGACCCGATCCGGCGCCCTGATATCGGCCCGCCATGCCACGGAACAGGGCCGCGAAGTCCTGGCTGTCCCGGGGCACATCGACAGCCCCCGGGCACGTGGTTGCCACCTGCTACTCAAGGATGGCGCGGCACTGGTTGAATCCGCCACGGATGTCCTGCAAGCCCTCGGCCCGCTGGCACACGCGGCCACGAGTCCTGGCGGCCAGACGGTGCTGCACCCACGTGAACTCGAACTGAACTGCCAGGAACAGGAGGTCCTGGAACTGGTCGAGGACCGGGCCACGAGCATCGACATGATTGTCCAGCGGAGTGGCTTGTCCACGGCACGCGTGCTGGCCACGATCAGCGCCCTGGAAATGCACCGCCTGTTGGAACGCCTCAGTGGGCAGTACGTGGTGCGTCGCAGGCCATGAGGGCTAACCTGCGTTAGAAGGCATCCTGCAGGATCCCCAGCAGGTCTTCGCAGGTAGCACGACGTGGGTTCACCCACTGCAGACGTTTGATCGCAAATGACTTCTCGGCAAAACCGGCCAGTTGCTCTTCTCGGGCTCCCAGTTCTCGAATGCGATGCGGTATGCCGATGGTCTGACGCATCTGCTCCACGTGTACGATCGCCTGCTCCGCCGCCGCGGACGGTTCCATCCCCTCGATCTCGCAACCGAGCAGGCGGGCAATGCGCCCCATGGTGGCCTCTCGTTCCGGCAGGTTGAACCGCATCACGTACGGCAGCAGCAGCCCGTTGCCGGCCCCGTGGGAGCAATGCAGCGTTCCACCAAGAGGATATTCCAGCGCATGGACCAGGGCCACACCACAATTCGAGAAGGCCATGCCAGCCAGCGTAGCGGCCAGCGACATGGCATCGCGGGCCTGGTGATTCTCGGGATCCGTGACGGCATTCACCAGGTGCTGTCCGGTCAGCGAAATCGCTTTCTCCGCCAGGCAATCTCCCAGCGGCTGGCGACCCGTGTAACTGGATGACTCGCCCGCGGGAATTTCCATCTTGTCATAGTCCACCGCCGTGTAGGCTTCAATGGCATGCGTCAGGGCATCAATGCCACTGTCGGCAGCAACCTGGGCCGGGCAGGAGTACGTCAGGACAGGATCAACGAGTGCCAGGTCCGGACGCAGGTAATTACTCATCGTGCTGACCTTGATTTCATTTTCGGTATCGGTCAGCACCGCGGCATGAGATACCTCGCTTCCGGTTCCCGCCGTGGTCGGTACGCAGATCAACGGCAGGACGGGACCGGGAACCTGGTCAAAACCAAAGTAGTCCGCGGGCGTACCGCCGTGGGCCAGCACCGTGGCGACGATTTTCGCCAGGTCCATGTTGCTGCCCCCTCCCAGCCCCAGGACGCTGTCCGGTTGCCACTGCCGGGCCCTGGCCAGCGCCTGGCTGGCGGTCTCCAGGGATGGTTCAGCAATGCCCCCGTCAAAAATGGAAAATTCCAGCGGGGCTTTTGCGAGTTGCTCTTCCAGGACGGAGACCACTCCCGCTTCCTGCAAACGACGATCCGTGACGACCAGGATACGTTGCAACTGGCGTCGTGCTGCGAACTCGGCCAGTTGCTCAATGGATCC
>JAYGDH010000299.1:0-2170 GCA_046583055.1 Pirellulaceae bacterium
TCGCCAGTTCGCTCGAACACCTGGGAACCGACCGGATCGACTCCTACGTGGTGCACGGACCAACCCACCGAACGGGTCTGACAGATAGCGATTGGGCTGCCTGGCAGGCGATGGAAGCGATCCATGAATCTGGACAGGTACGCATGCTCGGTGTTAGTAACATTTCACTCGAGCAACTGCAATCTTTGTGCGCTGATGCCACGGTGCGGCCAAGTTGTGTGCAAAACCGTTGCTATGCAGATCGCCGCTGGGATCGCGAGATTCGTGATTTTTGCAGAGAAAAAGGTATCCTCTACCAGGGGTTCTCGCTGCTGACGGCTAACCGCCAGGCCCTCTCCGCTCCGCAGCTGGCCCAGATCGCCCTAAAACATGGCTGCACGATCGCCCAGATGGTTTTCAGTTTTGCTTTGGACGTCGGCATGATTCCGTTGACGGGAACAACGAGCGCCGAGCACATGCAAGGAGACCTCCGTGTCTTCGATCTTCAGCTGGCCCCCGAGGAGATTTCCTCCATCGAAAACTGCGGCCTCTCCTAAACAACCGCTTTCATTCCTGACCAACCTCAATGATGCCGATCCTGTGAAAATCTTTATCCGCATTGAGGGTGACCACCTTTCGCATCACCGTTTCTTGCGGCGTCCCCCATTTCTGGTAGATCGTGACATAGACCTTGGTACGCGTCGACTCGCGGCTGAAATCGTCGGCAAAGTAAGCGACCGCCATGTAGTAGACACCCGGTTTCGCCTTTTTAAGGACGAACATTTCCGGCCCGTAGCCTTCGGTGACATCCAGTGACAGCAGACCCCCAATCTTGGTCTCGGGGTTCCCGTAAAAACACTCTTCACCGGTCGGGTCGACAACGTGAAAATCCACATCGGTGCGATCCGTGTTCCAGCTAATCACCGCCACCAAGTCACATTGGTGGTTGACGTCGAATTGTTCGGCCACGAGAGCCAGCCGCGAGGCCGCGAACTCTTTGACACTACATTCGACTTCACCGCTGGCCACGTTCCGCAAGAATCGAAAGTACTCCCAGGCCACTATGGCTGGGAAATCACCAAAACGGCCGTCCCAGTTGCCACTGAGGGCCACTTCATAATAAGCCAGGGCCAGGTCTGCCTGTCCCATTTCCGCCAGGCAGCGGGCCATCAGGTGATAGGTCTGCGCCTCGTATGGTCGGGCATCCAACACGCGACGAAAGAGGAAATAGGCCTGCTCCCGCAGGCCCCATTCCATGGCGGAATAGGCCACGTCCCGCGCCAGGGCGATATCGCCGGGACTATTCTCCACAAACGAACTCAAAACCCGCAGCGCATCGTCTGCCCCCGAGACCTCGTGACGCCGTGCCGCTTCGGCAATGATCTCGTCATAACTCAGCTCCTTGTCTGCCAATTGCTGTTGAATCTTCTCCGGGATCCCGCCACGCATTCGCTCCTTACACTCCAGTGGTTTGACCAGCACGGCGAACGATTCCCTGGGCATCTGCTTAAGAGCCGCCTTAAATTGCTCGGAAATCTCGAACCCTTCTTCCGACCTCTCTTCAAACAACTTCAGCCACGTGAAAAAACGTTCCTTGGGGTCACCAAGTGCTGTGGTTAACTGATCCAGGGCATTGGCAACCGTGGTGGAGGCCAGTTTGCTTTTAACCAGCGCACCATCGGCCTGCGGCTTAATGTTGAAACGCTCGTAACCCTCCTCGCTTTCGAGCATCAGCAGCGAACATGTCTGCTGGGCCACGCGAAAGTGTTTCGCATACGCCAGCGCTACCGGTTCTGTGGCAGCCTGCAAGTCTTCCAATTGCCCGACTGCCACCTGGCCATAGCTGCGAGCGGCCAGCGCCGAGTCCAGGACAGCATCGATCGGTACCATCAACTTGGTGACGCGCAGGCCACTCTTAAGGGTCAGCTGAACTTCCACCGGTTGCTTCGGTTCACCGCGACCGACAAGTTGCAGTTGTTGACCCGGGAAGATGACGCTCGGTCTCCCTGCCAGCAGCAAGTCCTGGCAGCCAGGTATCTCGACCGCCATGATCTCGAGGGGCCGCTGCCGGTGCGCCCGGGCAGCCTGTGCAAGTTCAGCTTCACCAACGACCGAGAAAACTGCCCCACCCGTTTCCCGCGTCAAGTGCTGCAGGATGCGAGTGTCCGTTCCGGTCATGCCGGTACGATAG
>JAYGDH010000310.1:0-7042 GCA_046583055.1 Pirellulaceae bacterium
GTGATGCGCCGATCCTGGTAGCCGATAGTTCGCGTGCCAGGAAAGTGTTGAATTGGAAACCCAGGTTCACCGAGATTGAACAGATCGTGCAGACGGCCTGGAAATGGCACCAGGCTCACCCTAATGGATATCCAGGTTGACGGTCCTGAATAGCAGCTCATGCAAAAAATTATAATTGAAAAACCGTATCGCTTTCGTCCACCCTGCCGGGGGACGGTCTGGTCCAGCTTGATTCAGAGATTCAATCTTTTCACCCGGTTCCTGCGGCGAAAAGAAGGTGTCGTGAAACACGAGATTCGCCACCTGGATCGCCTGCAAAAGTCCCTGCAGGCCGGGCATGGCGTCCTGATCACGCCCAATCACTGTCGTAATGCAGATCCCCTGGTGATGGGTTGGATCGCCAAGGCTGCCAGGTGTCATTTCTATGCGATGGCGAGTTGGCACCTGTTTAACCAGGATTGGTTTACGAGCTGGGCGATCCACAAGATGGGTGGTTTCAGTGTTTACCGTGAAGGAATTGATCGGCAGGCGATCAACATGGCCGTGGATATTCTTGACACGGCAGAAAGGCCGCTGGTCATTTTTCCCGAAGGTGCTGTTACCCGTACGAATGACCAGTTACATGCCTTGCAAGACGGAGTTGCTTTTATTGCTCGTTCGGCGGCCAAGCGCCGCCAGCGACGCTCGCCGGATCAGAAGGTGGTGGTTCATCCAGTGGCCCTCAAGTATCTTTTTGAAGGTGACCTGGAAGTAGCTAGTGGTCAGGTGTTGACCGAGATTGAACAGCGTTTGTCCTGGCAGTCTCAGCGGGATCTGCCGTTAATGCAACGTCTCATCAAGGTCGGCATGGCCTTGTTGACTCTCAAGGAACTGGAGCATTTCGAAAGTAGCCAGGAGGGCAGCCTTGGACAGCGCATGGAACGATTGATCGAACACCTGCTGGCACCCCTGGAAGAAGAATGGCTGGGGCAGAGCCAGCAGGGATCGGTGATTCCGCGGGTTAAATCACTCAGGATGAAGATCCTGCCTGCCATGGTTCGTAGAGAAGTTGCGGAAGACGAGAGGCAGCGACGCTGGAAACAACTGGCAGATCTTTACCTGGTACAACAGATTTCCTGCTACCCGCCGGACTATCTCTCGAAATTTCCCAGTCGAGATCGGATCCTGGAAACCCTGCAGCGTTTCGAGGAAGATCTTACGGACCAGGTTCAGGTTCGGGGAGCATTTAAAGTCGTGATCGAGATTGGTGAAGCAATCGAGGTTTCACCGAAACGAGACCGCCAGGCCGAGGTCGACCCGCTGATGCACCAGGTCGAAACGACCTTGCAGGACATGCTCGATGAACTGGCAAAAGAATCACCCCTCTGGGAGCAAGGCGGGCCAGCCCAGGATTTTCCGCAACGTTAATGGTTTTCCGATTGGCTGCCGTTGTACCGGGCCGTGATAACCCGGGAAAGACCTGCCAGGTCGTTGACCACGTTGATATCCTCGTAAGCATGGCTTTCCTGCAGCAGCACGGTAACTTGTGGATGCAGGCTCGGGCTGGTTTCCAGGATTAACCATCCTTTGGGAAAGAGATGCTGGGCAGCCTGGGGGATTAATCGCTGATACACTTCCAGGCCGGTGGCCCCTGCCAGGAGGGCAGATTGGGGTTCAAAATCTCGTACGCTCGCATCCAGTTGGTCGTATTCCTGTTGGCTGATATAAGGTGGATTGCTGGCAATCAGGTGATATTTTTCGCCTGCCTGAACCTGGGCAAAGAGATCGCTCTCCAGGGTCGTGACACGGGATTCTACCTGGTGAAAGGCTATGTTCTGTTGGGCGACCCGGAGAGCTGCAACACTCGAGTCGAGAGCGTGCACCTGGCAATTGGCTGCCTGTCGGGCAATCGCCACCGCAATGGCCCCGCTACCCGTTCCCACGTCAGCCAGTTGGACCGCCGGTTCTTCCTGGTAGTAATCACGAATCGTATCAAGGGCTGCCATGACCACGAACTCGGTTTCCGGGCGAGGGATCAAGACGTCAGGAGTCACGTGAAAAGCCAGGGAGAAGAACTCCCGTTGGCCGACCAGGTAAGCTACTGGTGTTCCCGTAGATCGCTGTTTTACCAGGGCTCGAAACGTGTTGCGTGCGGTCTCACCAGGGTCCTGTTCAAAGGAAGTGTACAGGTCAATCCGCTCGCATTGACGGGCATGGGCCAGCAGGACCTCCGCATCCAGCCGGGCAGAATCTGAACCGTGATCCTTGAGGTAATCGGTGGTCCAGGTAAGCAAGCGACCGGTTGTCCAGACATCCGTGGGCGACATGGCGAATCCTTCTGGGCCGATGGGTACATCGTCAGCTGCTGGTCAGTCAAAGCTTCCCATCGACGTGCGCAGCTCCTGCCGATCATACTCAATTAATAACTCGATGAGGGCTTCCAGCCCTCCTGCCAGGATCTGGTCCAGCTTGTAGAGCGTTGCGTTAATACGATGGTCCGTCACGCGATTTTCAGGGAAGTTATAGGTTCGAATGCGCTGGCTGCGGTCACCTGAACCAACCAATGTTTTTCGTTCGTGGGCGCGCTTAGCATCCTCTGCTTCTTTTAACTGATCATAGAGTCGAGACTTGAGAATACGCAGTGCCTTGGCCAGGTTCTTGTGCTGGCTTTTATCGTCCTGCATGGAGACCACGAGACCTGTTTCATAATGGGTCACGCGGACAGCTGATGCTGTCTTGTTGACATGCTGACCACCGGGACCACTGGCATGGAAAATATCCTTGCGGTAATCGTCTGGCTTGAGATCTACCTCCACGTCTTCCGGTTCAGGGAGGACGGCAACCGTTGCAGCTGACGTGTGAATACGCCCCTTGGCCTCGGTCTCCGGAACACGTTGTACACGATGCCCACCGCTTTCATACTGCAATTGACGGTAAACATCTTCCCCCGCAAAGGCGAGCGTGATCTCTTTGAACCCACCCAGTTCCGTCGGGCTAGCATTGAGGATCTCGCACTTCCAGCCTTTCGGCTCGGCATGACGCTTGTACATCTCGTACAGGTCCCGGGCAAACAGGGCGGCCTCGTCACCACCGGTCCCCGCGCGAATTTCCATGACACAACGTTTGCGAGTTGCGTCCTCTCCGCCAACAGTCAAGTCAAGGAGTTCGCTCCAGACGGTTTCCCGCCTGGCCTTGAGTTCAGGAAGCTCCATTTCGGCAAGTTCGCGTTCTTCCGGATCATCGCTGTCGGCCATGACCGCAACTTCAGAGATTTCTTCAGCAACCTGCTTGAAGGACCGGTACCGTGTTGCCAGCTTGGCCAGTGCACCATGCTCGCGAGCAATACGCGCCATTTTCTGGGAATTGCTGAGCACCTCGGGGTCCGTCATTTGCTGCTCAAGTTCTTCGAACCGAGCCAGCTTTTCCTCCAGCATTTCACGCATGACAGGGAATTAACCGGGGTTGGGTGAAAGAGGATAATTTCGTGGTTAAGTCTATTGTCGGTTCCATCCCGCTCAAACCACTAAACCAAGCCCGACCTGGTTTCTCGGACGAGGGTGGAACCAGGAAGCTCCCACAAGCTAACGCTTGCTGGTCTTCTTCTTGGAAGTCTTTTGCAGACTGGCATAACTGCCAGCAGCAAACTTGTTCTGAAACTTCTCGATACGACCTGCCGTGTCGATGTACTTCAGCTTGCCGGTGTAAAAAGGATGGCAAACGTTGCAGATGTCAACCTTTAATTCCTTGCGTGTGCTGCGCGTCGCAAACGTGTTGCCGCAACCACAGGTGACCTGCGTATCAATATATTCAGGATGAATGCCGTCCTTCATCGGAGAATCTCCAGTAGCTTCTACCCGGGGCAAAAGCCAGTCAGCCCAAGGGGTTCGTGAATCGTAATCAACACTGATTACCGAGGTTTTTAATATAACAACAGCCCGGCATGGCAGCAAGGCCGTGACAGCTAGTCTGTACCAGGAGGTGCCCCCTCGGCCACTTCCGCAGCAGGATCGTCGCGTTTCAAGCGATCGGCAATCAAGGTGTCAATTAGCAGCTGCCCAACGTGGTAGCTGATTATGGGCAGGATGGAACCACCTGCCTGGACGGCCATCTCCAGCCCGACGATTAAGGTCTTTTGACTACCAGAAAAACCGACTGCTGTGGCATCCGGACGGGAAAGACGCAGTAGCTGGGCCAGCGAAAAACCTACCAGGAACATTCCCGTATGAATCACGAGCACGACGAGAATCATCAGGCTGAAACTGCCCCATCCCGCCAGGCCGATCGTGGTCTGTCGCAGTGTATTGCCGGTCATGATCGCCCCCAGGAATACCATGCTCAAGATGCCACATTGGGACAAGATACTCAGTTCCGGTTTCTTACCGGTGGCCCAGCGGCCCAGGGGTCGATAGATGCGCAGCAATTGTGCCAGCGTCATCGGTAGGACGACCAGGATTCCAAGCTTGATGATCATCGCTCCCAGGTCCAGGTTCACGAGGTTTCCAGATTCCCCGGCAGTCACTTTTAACCAGTACGGTGAGATGATGAAACAGCTGGCGTTAGTCAGTACGGTGACCATGATTGCAATCGAATCGTTGCCACCAGCCTTGCGGGTCCAGACCGAGGCAGATGCCAGGGTGCACGGGGTGGCCGCCGCAACCAGTAAACCAATTGCCAGGTTCTCTCCCAGGGCGCCATCTAATAGGTTCATCTGTTGCAGCAGGATAACCGTTGCCCACATCGTTAACGGTAGTAACCCGAAGTTGATAGAGGTGGCCAACAACGGCGCAGCAGGACGCTTTACGGTGGCGATCATCAGGCGGGTTTCCAGGGGTAGCGCCATGATGAACAGAACCGCTGCCACGATGGTATGCCGTAACCCTGGTAGTTCAGACAATGGTTTTAACCACGGAGAGAATCCCATACCAATGGCTAGCACCGTGGCGAGGGCAAATAGGAACCAGCGGCGTTGGAGAATTGACTTCACGTTTTCCAGCTTTCCAGGCAAGATAAATCGTGCCATCTCGTGGGCAGGTAGTGCAGGTTTCCAATTGTCCTGCACTGGCGTTGGGATTCAACCGCACTATCGCCACTTTCTTCATACCGCTACACTTGGAACTGGTAGTGATTTTGCCCGCCATCGGTTCGTTTTTCCGGTCAAGGCCCCCCTGAACACTAGAAAGTGGCGTTAGAGAGAATGTTACGTTACTGGACAGCCGGCGAATCGCACGGCAAGACCATGCTTGCCACGGTGGATGGTTTTCCCGCCGGTTTGCAACTCGAAACGGATTCGATCGATCGCGAATTGCGGCGACGGCAAGGTGGTTATGGTCGCGGTGGCCGTCAGCGCATCGAGACGGATGCGGTGGAAATTCTTACCGGGGTTTGGCAGCAGACGACACTGGGTAGTCCGATCGCGTTGCAAGTCATCAATCGCGACTACAAGCTCGAGCAGATGGAAGATCTCCAGCGGCCGCGACCTGGCCACGGAGACCTGACTGGTGCAGTCAAGTACCTGGGATCAATTCGTGGGGTGCTGGAGAGAGCCAGCGCTCGCGAGACGACCGTTCGCGTTGCCGCAGGAGCTCTGACCAAGCAGTTGCTGTCACAGTTTGGTATCGAAGTCATCGGTTACGTGGTTGAACTGGGTGGAATTTCAATCGTTCCGCGAGAAGGTTCTATTGAGCAACAGCGAGAATGGCGAGATGCCAGTGAGATTTATTCGCTGGATCCGAGCCGGGATGATGAAATCAAGCAGAAGATTGACCAGGCAGGAAAGTCCGGTGACACGTTGGGTGGCATCGTGGAGACCCGGGTCGAAGGACTGCCTTTCGGATTGGGAACTCATGCCCAGTGGGATCGCAAGCTCGATGGTCGCCTGGCCCAGGCCGTGATGGCCGTGCAGGCTATCAAGGGAGTTGAAATCGGTATGGGATTTGAAGCTGCCCGGCGACTGGGATCCGAGGTGCATGATCCGATTACTTACGACGAAGAAAAAAGAAATACCTCGACGCTGGGGTTTGAGCGGCCGACAAATAATGCCGGCGGACTGGAAGCCGGCATGACCAACGGTCAGCCCCTGGTGGTGCGAGCAGCCAAGAAGCCGATCAGTACCCTGGGTAAACCGCTGGAGTCGATCAACCTGGGAACCAAGGAATCGGAGGAAGCGTCTTACGAACGTAGTGATGTCTGCGCGGTTTCGGCAGCCAGTGTCATTATTGAAAACGTGATTGCTTTCGAAATCGCTCGAGCCCTGGTGGAGAAGTTCGGCAATGACAGTATTGCCGAGATGTTGGCGCGACGGGACCTTTTTTACCAGATGGCCAGGGACCGTTGATTTCGTGGTAAACGGCTTGCGAGTGCAGGACCACGAGCCACGAACGGATAGTTTACGATTCGGACAAGGATGTTCGGTTGATGCATGATCGTCTACGAAAAAACTGTTGCCGCTTGATTTTCCTGCTGGCAGTGGCTGTCCCAACCGTCTCCATGTTGGCGTGGGGAATCGCACGTAAGATCCCCCTGCTGGCCAGCCAAGCCAGATTGCACTGGCAAGAACAGCTGACCGACATGCTGGGAATGCAGGTTACCCTGGCAGCAGTCGAAACACCTCGGCCAGGGGTGACCGTGCTGCAGTCATTGCAGTTGAGTGACCGGGAAACGGGCGTACCCTGTGGCAGCATTCAAACAGTCCAGTTGTGGAAAGAAGCTGAAAAACAGTATGTTCGAATAGAAAATCCCCGGGTGCAAATTAACGAGGCTTCGGAAACCTGGCGTTGGGTTGTTCAGCAGCTGTTGCGCCGTCATGACCTGGGAACGGTGGTGATTTCAACCGGCCCACTTGACCTTGTCGATTCGGGTGAGAAAAGTCAGTCGTCGTTCCATGGGATGGAGCTGGCCTGCCACCTGCAGTGCATCCGGGAATGCACCACGTTGACCATCAATGTGCAGCAACCGGGTTCCGGGAAAGCTCCCATTGCCTTACAACTGCGACGGCAGCACCAGGAAGCAGTAGTCACCCAGGTAACGCTTGATACGGCAGCGGCCACCCTGCCCTGCTCGCTGC
>JAYGDH010000332.1:0-9951 GCA_046583055.1 Pirellulaceae bacterium
GCGTGGCTCGGACTAGAGTTCTGGATCGGATGGTCCTGTAGAAGCATCTATAGCATGAAACCCCAGGGTGATTAGTAACAGGATCAGGTCGATCGCCGTGGCCATCAGGCAGGCCATCGAAACCCACCACAAGACTTTGGACGCACCCAGATCCCCGGTCGATGCGCTCAAGGCATAGCCGCTGATGGTGACCAGGAAGGTGGCATTTAACACCACGAAGATGATGAGCAAGTAATTCAGTGTGCGACGTAACATGGGGTGTCCTCGTGTTTCTTACCCAGAAACGCTATTTTTGCCTACTTGTTTTCCCGGTGTCAATGGACAGACAGCCCAGATGCTCTGGTGATTTAGGCGTGTTCTGTCGTATGTTACCCGAAGAAGCGGATGGGTTCAGGGGCTCATTCGTGCGAATTTGGTCGGTAAATTGCGTGGATTCGGGGTGAACCACTATAATTCAGCAAGGTATTCACGATTACCTACCCGGGCATTTTTGCTGGTGCGGGATCTGTTTTTGCTGATCAATACGCGTGAGAACGGAGATTAAGCATGAAAGTTTTTTCAGGCGTTACCTGGTGGGCAGCAGCTGGATTGATGGGAGTGCTACTCGCATTTCCTGTCCGGGGTGCCGTCTACACTCTGAAAAACGGCATGCAGGTGGAAGGGATGCCAGGTAAAATTGCTTCCCTGGGATCGGACGTGATCAATTCGAATGGTGGTCAGGGTGACGCGTCTCCCAAGTTGATTCTCTTTGCCGATGACGGCATGCGCCGCACCTTTTTCTCAACTTATCAGTTGCATTCGGCTGTACCTTCTCCACAAGCCAATATTGAGAAGATCGAGATTCGGCAGCGTGTCGCTACCACCGGTCGTCGGATTGGCAGTATTGGCGCCATCCTGCGAGTCACACCCTTTGACCACTTTGGTCGTCGCATTTTCACGATTAAGTCTGTTCGCGGACCCATTGATATCCTGCAGGGCATCACGGAAATCACTCCCACCTATACGAAGGTCCAGGGATTGATTGCCAAGGATTCTTTCGTGTGCGAGACGAGGATTGCCACCAGTTCAATTCCAGTTGCGATCTTGTCCCAGGTTCTTAAACGCCAATTGGATATGAATAAGCCGGGTGATCGATTACGCATCGTACGTTTGTACATGCAGGGACAACGTTACCAGGATGCCCTCGCGGAACTGGAGGCAGCCATCGAGAAGTTTCCTGGGCTGAGCAATTTGAATGATCAAGTTAAGCAGCTTCGCCAGCGTCTGGCCGAGCGTTTGATTCGTGAAATCGAGTTTCGCAGAGAAGCGGGACAGCACGAGCAGGTCTATGTCTGGCTCAGTAATTTTCCCAACCAGGGAGTGGCCGTGGAAACGCTGCTGTTGGTTCGGGACATGCTGAAAGAATACGAGACACAGGAAAAACAGCGTCAGGAGGTTTTGATGTTGTTTGAATACCACTTGGCCCAGATTGCTGATGCCAATATCAAGAAAAAGATGGTGCCGATCCTGGAGGAAATTAAGCTGGAATTGAATCTGAATACCCTGGATCGGATGGCTGATTTCCTGCGTCTTGCTGACGACCAGAATCTCAGTTCTGATGCAAAACTGGCGTTGGCTATCAGCGGATGGTTGATGGGCGCAGGCCAGGGAACCGAGAACCTGGCGGTAGCCGTGTCACTGCACACGGTACGTGACGAGGTGCGAAATTACCTGGCCTCGGAAATTGAGGCCGATCGACAGGTCGTCCTGGAGCGACTTCGAACCATGGAAGGCAGTGCGCCTGCTAACGTATCCCGCCTGATCAGTCACATGAAGCCGGTCAAGAAGACGTTACCCCAGGAGACAGCGATTCCCGGGTTGATGGAACTGGAGGTGCCTGGTTTGAAAGAAGACGAGCCGTTTCGGTACCTGGTTCAGTTACCTCCAGGGTATGATCCCTATCGGCGATATCGCTGCATCGTGACACTCAACGGGGCAGGTACCACCGCTCGGCAACAGATTGATTGGTGGGCCGGGGCGTTTCATCCCCAGCGGAAGGTACGCATGGGACAGGCCACCCGCCACGGCTGCATCGTGATTGCTCCCATCTGGAATCGTGCCTACCAGAGCAAGTACATGTACTCGGCACGTGAACATGCAGCCGTACTGTTTTCCCTGAGAGATGCCTGCCAGCGTTTTTCGATAGATACCGACCGTGTTTTCTTGAGTGGGCATTCCATGGGAGGAGATGCTGCCTGGGACATCGGCCTGTCGCATCCGGATCTTTGGGCCGGGGTGATTCCCGTGGTTGCCCGTGCAGACAAATACGTTTCGCGTTACTGGGAAAATGGCCGTAATATGTCATTTTATTTCGTGCTGGGTGAGATGGATGGCAATAGCCTGGCGAACAACTCCCGTGACTTCAATCGTTACCTGACCCGGCAGGGCTTTGACACCATGATTGTGGAGTACCGGGGGCGTGGCCACGAGCATTTCCAGGATGAGATCCACCGCATGTTTGAGTGGATTCGGTTACATGAGCGGGACTTTTTCCCGGACGAGTTCAAGTCGGTCACGATGCGTCTCTGGGACAATTATTTCTGGTGGGCGGAACTCGATGATTTTCCCAAGCGATCGGTGGTGGCACCACTGGAGTGGCCAGTCTCGAGGGCTCGCCCGGCAGAAACCGAGGGCACGATATCAGAGAACAATCGTATTCGCATCCGTAGCGGTACTGCGAAGGTAACCGTCTGGCTCTCGCCGGAGATGGTAGATTTCCGGGAACGTATCTACGTTACTATCAATGGTCGTGAAATGGGCCGGCAGGTCGAACCGAGCCTGGATGTCTTGCTGGAAGATGTCCGCACACGCGGTGACCGTCAGCATCCGTTCTGGGCCAAGGTTGGACTTTAGGTCGGGGGCCTGGAAACCGGGCCGGATTAAGGGGCTGGTTTGGCCAACAGGCATCCGGACATGAACCAACCGTCTTCCCGGGTGCTGACAAACCCACCGGAGGGGCCCAGGTATTTGGCGACCAGCTGGAAGGCAGGCATTCGGCTGCCGTCGATTTGCTGCTCGCGGAGAGATCCTTCGTCCTCGGGCCGCAGTAGTCCGTTGAGGATCATGCCGAACAAGGATTTGGATTCCGGCATCTTACCTTGTCGCAATAACTCGTAGGACGTGTGATAAGCTTTATCGGTTCGCGTGAATAGTCTCAGGCACGTGTCCGTCGCTCCCATTTTCTCGAGGGAAGTATTAATGCGTTGAAAATCATTGCTGCTGTTCAGGCTGTTGTTTTCCTGGCCCTTGAGGACGTCCATGATGTATTGTGCACTGGAGGCGACCATGAGCTTGCCGTTGCTGTTCACGCAAATTGCCCACTTGGACAGGAGATTAGCAGAATCTTCAGGCGGGGCTTCTTCCTCGGCCCCGAAGGGCTCGAAACCTGCTCCACTGATTTCCAGTGTTTCCACGTCGACAGCTTCTTCGACGTTCAGGACTTCCCAGATCACGTGATCCTGGAAGGGGATTTGCTTTTTGTTTGGTTCTGCCTTCATGAGTTTCTCGATAGCTTGCGAAACCGCTTTCTGGTCAGTGATGTCCATGGCGAACAGCCAGCGTTCACTGTCAGGCTTGATAGGCAGGGTGTGATCGCTGATGAGGTAGATCTTGTCGCCAAAAAATGCGATGAGATCCTTCCGGAAATCCACCTGCGGTCCGTTCACGTCGTGCGCAATGCCGTCGAGGATTTCTTCAAACAGGTCTTCCCCGGGTTCCGTGTCCAGCATCTCGTTGACCAGCGTCTTGGAATATTCAAAGGCATCTTTTATTTTCCAGTTCAAGGCCAGGTAAGAAGAAACGTTTCCGGGTACCCAGTTTTCTGTTTTCGATTGCGAACTGTTGGGGAAATGCAACATGCGGGCTGCCTGGACGTACCTGTCATCGGACTTGGCGGCGATCCGTGGATCCACCTTGTTGCCATCGGCGATCTGTTTCTGCTCGTAGTCCAGGCGTGCCTGAACACCGGGACCGTCAGCGGGTGCATGGACCCAGGTGTGGTGAGTAATGTCATGTTCACCGTGGGCAAAGGTGACCGAGCCCCCCAGTCCCTGGATGGCCGCGAAACCCTGGTTGGCGAGTAGGCCCAGAATGTTTTTCCGGTTCTTGCGACTTCGATCGGCAGCCCTGACGACCTCGGCATAACCAAACGGATCAACGTACCAGCGTAGATGCGGTTGACTGTCGCCGGCAACTTCTCGGCATTGCTGCGAGCTTTTCTCGAAGGCGGCAACCTGGGCCAGGCCGTTCTTTTCTGTTCCCAGTAACCGTGCATACACCTGTTGCTGTACCTGGGCGTGATCCGTGGCAACCAGGTGGTTTTCGTGGATGCGGTAATATGCGTGGTGGATAATTGTATCGTCATGTTGATTGGGAATCGCGAAACGAATGGTTTCCAGTCCCTGGATCTGTTGCGTGGTCCGTTTTGCTCCCTTGGCGATGAGGTTCTTGGAGATCTTGTCGAGCAGTTGCTGGGCCTGTTGCTGGTGATCTGTAACATCAACAATCATGGCGATGGCGTGGGGCTGGTGGGCATCACTGGGTTGGATGATGGCAAAGCAGATTTCTCCCCCGTAGGTATTGGCTAGGTCTTCCCAGCGGATTCCCAGGCGGACGCTCGTCTGATTCAGCTTGCTCTTGAGTTGCCGCTGCAGGTCTTCCACGAACGGTTGCATCACCGGATCACGTACCAGCTGGCCCAGCTGGGTGCGATCAAAAGCCGCCTGGAAAGCGTCCAGATCAGGAAGCGAAAGAAAGCCTTTTGTCGTGGCGGGAAGCAATGTTTCACTGGGGCGAGCTGCTTGGGCAGGTGCCGTGAAAAGTTGCAGGATGGAAACGAGAATCAATGTTGGAATGAAAGCAAGCCGCGCCACGGGTAGTCTCCTTCGTCAGATCGGTCGATTGGGCTGAGGCAGTGCCTTAACAAAGTCTCAAGTTCAGATGATTAAGGCCGGTTCCAATGATATCGGCATCCAATGAGAACGACACAAGTTTCTAGTAGTGAGGTTGGAATAAACCGTTCAGTTTCTTTTCCTGCAGGGCCCGTACATCAGCTGGGTGGTGCTGATATTAACCGAAAACCCGGAAACTGGCAAAGTCGGATAAGAATTTTGGCATGTAGCGGTTGTAGAGCCTTTATTTCACCCTCAATTGAGCCCAGGAAGGGACAGTTGGCCCGGCTTGGCCACCCCAACTGCTGGACGAACCGGCAGACTCCCTCCATAATCCGTGACATGCACGAATATCATCTGGAAAATCTCAGCCAGGACCCGGTTCATGGTTACATTGCTTTTACGGCAGGTTCTGACCCGGGAGAGGTGTCTGAGCAGGCTTTAATCGATCATCCCTGGGTTCAGCGTTTGCGTGGTATTCACCAGTTACAGACTGCCTGGTGGGTATTTCCGACGGCTGAACACACCCGTTTCCAGCATGTGCTGGGGGTAATGCACCTGGCCAGCCAGGCAGTTAATGGTCTCTATGAAAGCCTGCAAGCGGTTTGCCCGGACGTGCCAAGCCGCGGTTATGTGGAATCCCTGTTGCGACTTGCTGGATTGTTGCACGACGTGGGGCATGGTCCCTTTGGCCATTTTTTTGACGAATATTATCTGCAGGAATATGGTCTGACACACGAGTTGCTCGGTGCAGCAATTATTGAAGGTCCGCTGGCACCTTTACTGGAGGGGGTTCGTCGTAATCCGAATAGTTCCCTGTTGCCTGATGAGCAGATGGATCCGCGGCAGATTTCCTGGCTAATTCGGCGACCGGTTGCAGAAAGCGAGGACGAACAGCCTCGCTGGCTCTGGATGCTGCGGACGTTGTTGAGCGGTATCTATACGATCGACAACATGGACTTCGTGTTGCGAGACTCTTACATGTCGGGCTACAGTTTTCGGCCGTACGACCTGGATCGCCTCTTGCGATACAGTTTCTTTACCGAAGCGGGGCTGACGATTCACGACCGAGGTATCAATGCCCTGATGCGATTCATGACGGCGCGGATGGAATTGTTTCGCAACGTTTACTTTCACCGTTCGGTCCGAGCGATTGACCTGACGCTGGTCGATTTATTTCAGGCGAGCAAGAAACACCTGTTTCCGGGTAACCCCCTGGAGTACCTGGAGGATTACCTTCGTTTTACAGAATCATCACTGCTGGTAGATGTTGCACGTTGGGGGCTAAGTGATGATCCTGAATTGAAAACCCTGGGAGCCCAGTGGCAGCAATTATTGTCGCGACAGATTCCCTGGAAGATGGTTTGCCAGCGTAACCTGGTCTTTGCCGAGGGGGACTCGGAATCGAGCAGTATTTTCAGTGATCCACAACTCGTGGAAACAAAGCTTCGTCAACAGCTGGGCCCCGAGTGGTCAGAGGTGGAGTTGCGAGTCGACATTGCGCGACAGGTATATCGACCCCATACGCAGGGGCCGGCGATCGGACAGAACTTCCTGTTCGATTCTTCCTTGAACCAGGTGCGCCCGTTGCAGGCCAATGAACTGTTTGGCAGCTTGCCGGTCAGTTACCGCATCTGTCGAATCTATGCCTTGTCGGATGATTCGGGTGTCGACTTGACCAGTGCCCTGGACTCCCTGTTGGGTGGACATGGAGGGGATGATTTAACGAACATGTAGAGTGGTTCCCGGTAGCCCGCGAGTTGGCTGGTCTGCAGTTTTTTCGGCCAGGTTAGTTTTGCTGTTATTCAAGAGAGGAATGGTTGCATGTTTTTGGCATTTGGAGAAGTCATGGCCCGGATTGCTGCGCCCCAGCGGTTGCGTTGGCCACAAGCAGTACCGGGGACCGTGGATGTTACCTGGGGCGGTGGGGAGGCAAATGTTTCCGCTTCACTGGCGATTTTCGGCCAGCCAGTTCGATACCTGACGGCCTTACCGACTCATCCGTTGGCCGAGGGAATAACTACGAGTTTACGTGGCCTGGGAGTTGACGTGAATCATGTCCTGTGGCGGGAAACAGGTCGCATGGGGATTTACTTCGTGGAAGTGGGTTCCAATCAGCGTGGCTCCACGGTGCTTTACGATCGCGAGTATAGTGCGGTCAGCCTGGCGGAACCGGATGAATATGACTGGGACCAGGTGTTGGATGGTGTGAGTTGGGTGCACGTGACGGGAATTACGCCGGCGATCAGTGCGGCGGCCTGCCGCTCCAACCTGGAATTAGTCAAGCGGGCAAAGCAGCAGGGAATCCAGGTTTCCTGTGACCTCAATTTCCGCAAGAAGCTCTGGCTGTGGGGAGAACAGGTAACGGGTCGCGATTTGGCAAGGAAATGCATGAGTGAAGTGATGCCATGGGTGGATGTTGTGATTGGCAACGAGGAGGATGCCGGAGAAGTAGTGGATATCCATGCAGCGGATACGGACGTTGAGCAAGGGAAGTTACGCATTGATGCCTACGAAAAGGTAGCTCGGAGTGTCGTGAAGCAGTATCCGAATGTTTCCAAGGTCGCTATCACCTTGCGAGAAAGCCTCTCGGCGGACCATAATAACTGGGGTGGCCTGTTGTATGATGCTGCTGCCGATCGTAGTTGGCTGGCCCCGACCGATGCCGAGGGAGTGTATCGGTCATACCAGATTCATCAGATCGTGGATCGTGTAGGTGCCGGGGATTCATTTGCGGCCGGCCTGCTTCATGCCTTGAATAGCCCGCAATGGGCGGACCCCTCGCAGGCGATTCAATTCGCGGTGGCGGCCAGTTGCCTGAAGCATTCGATTAAAGGTGATTTTAATTTTGTAACCGAACGGGAAGTTGCGGCGCTGGTTGCTGGAAATGCCACGGGCCGGGTGCAACGCTAGTTGTCGGTTGTCTGCCAATCTTAAGGAGGTTTGTTTGGTGTCTGAAGACCGTTATCAAAATCCGCTTACCGCTCGATACGCTTCTGACGAGATGTCGCAGTTATGGAGCCCGCAACGCAAGTTCAGTACCTGGAGACGCATGTGGATTGCCTTGGCTGAAAGCCAGCAGGCGTTGGGACTGGATATTTCAGATGCCCAGCTCGACGAGCTGAGATCCCATGCAGACCAGATCGATTTCGAGGCGGCCAGCGAATATGAACGTAAATTACGGCATGATGTCATGGCTCACGTACATGCCTATGCGGACGTCTGTCCGAAGGCACGGCCTATTATTCATCTCGGAGCGACCAGTTGTTTCGTCACGGACAACACGGATCTTATCTTGCTGCGTGAAGCCCTGGAGTTGATCCGCAGGCGGTTGGTGAGCGTCATTGGTCGGCTATCCGAATTCGCCGATAAACAGCGTTCACAGGCTTGCCTGGGTCTCACGCATTTGCAGCCTGCACAACCGACGACTATCGGTAAAAGGGCATGCCTGTGGATTTACGACCTGGTGCTGGACCTGGAAGAGATCCAGCATCGTCTGGAGTTATTGAAAGCCCGTAGCTGCAAGGGTACCACGGGGACCCAGGCCAGTTTCCTGAAATTATTTTCGGGAGACCATGACAAGGTGAATCAACTCGAGAAGTTGGTCGCCGAGAAAATGGGTTTTAGTGCAACCTACGCAGTCACGGGGCAGACTTATTCACGTAAGGTCGATGCCCAGGTGCTCGATGTGCTGTCAGGAATCTCGCAAAGTTCGCATAAGGCAGCTACGGATATCCGTATCCTGGCCAGCCGCAAGGAACTGGAAGAGCCCTTTGAGAAGCACCAGATTGGTTCCTCGGCGATGGCCTATAAACGCAACCCGATGCGGAGCGAACGAATCTGTTCATTAGCCCGTTTCGTGATGAGTTTGCAGTCCAATGGAAGCCAGACGGTTGCGACTCAGTGGATGGAGCGAACACTGGATGACAGTGCGAACCGTCGAATTGTTTTGCCACAGTCATTTCTGGCTGTCGATGCCATTTTGATTCTCTACCAGAATATTGCTACTGGACTGGTCCCCTACCCTGCCGTCATGGAGAACAATCTCCAGAATGAATTGCCATTCATGGCCACCGAGAACATCCTGATGGAAGCGGTTGCGGCCGGCGGTGATCGTCAGCAACTGCATGAACAGATTCGCCAGCATAGCCAGGAGGCTGCTGCCGTCGTCAAGCAGGAAGGTCGCCCCAACGACCTGTTGCAAAGGCTGGCTGACGACGAGCTGTTTGCCAGTGTTGACCTGGCGAGCCTGATGGAAGCATCGCAGTTCGTAGGGCGAGCTCCTGAACAGGTCGAGCAATTCCTGGAACAGGTAGTGAAACCGATTCAGCAGCAGTTTCCCGATGCGGACATGGCTGCAGAAGTCACCGTTTGAGTTCGAAATGCCCAATGGGTTGATCTAGATCAGGTCCTGCTTGCGCTTGGTCCGTTGCTGCGGCCGGTTGCAGTTTCGACAGATCCCGCTGATGATCAATCGATGGCCAGTGACACGAAACTGGTGATCGCGAGCGACCAGTTCCCGGAAGTTCATCAATTCGTCGCTCTGGAATTCAATCAGTTGCTGGCAATGCGTGCAATACAAGTGATCATGTTCCGGGTAGCCGTAATCGTGTTCATAGACCGCTCGTCCAGCAAGTTCGAACTTGCGCAGCAAACCGGCGTCAACGAATTCATTCAATGTGCGATAGACGGTGGGACGACTGACGTAACCCTCATCACCCTTCTTGGGTAATTGTTCAATCAGGGTGTCCGCGTCGAAATGATCGTGGTTACTGAAGACATGTTGCACCAGGATGCGTCGCTGCTCGGTATTGCGCATGCCCTTGCTTTGCAGGTACTCTTCGAATCGTTCATTGGGGGCCAGGGCGACCTGCACCGTTCCGAGTGAATAGTCTCTAGCCATGAACCGAGTCTTTAGCGCAAGGACGGAAGTGGTTTCTTATTGAGACAGTCATTTTTTGCGACGAAAAGCGAATGCCGGGAAAGAAAGAACGTGCTGGACGCCCTTTCCTGTCTCAATAAG
>JAYGDH010000333.1:0-7383 GCA_046583055.1 Pirellulaceae bacterium
GGCTCTGTTCCTGATGAATTCATCGGTCGTCATCGAGCGTGTGCGACGCTGGACGAACTCCAAAACGCTGACCGACCTCGAAACCGACGACCGAATACTTCGATACTACCAGCAGTTCTTCCAACGAACCCCGAGCGAAGAAGAGCTACAGATCGGCCGCGCCTTCGTGAATCGTCCAGCCGACGCAAAAGAGGATTCCGACCTGGGCCCCTGGGGCCAGTACGCCCAACTGCTACTACTTTCCAACGAGTTTCACTTTATCGACTGAGATACGCCTCATGATTCAACCAGGTATTTACCAGGGACAACCCGCCCAGGTCACGGGAATCAGCCGCCGCGAACTCATCATGCGCAGCGGCGTCGGTATGGGCGTGCTGGGCCTGGCCGGGCTCTGCACGGAAAGCGGCAGCGCGGCAGCGCCCGGTGGGCGCAGCCCCCTGGCTCCCAAGCAACCGCACTTCAAGGCTCGTGCCAAGCACATCATTCACGTCTTCTGCAACGGCGGCGCCTCGCACCTGGACACCTTCGATCCCAAGCCCGAGTTGACTCGCAACGCGGGCAAGAAACTGCCCTACGATAACCTCCGGACCGAACGCAAGACGGGTGCCTGCTTCCCGTCTCCCTACAAGTTCACCCAGCACGGGGAAAGTGGCATCCCGGTCAGCGAGCTATTTCCCCACACGGCCCGCCACGTCGACGACATGTGTATTATCCGTTCTATGCATGCCGACGTACCCAACCATGAGCCCAGCCTGCTGTTAATGAACTGCGGGGAATCTACCTTGCCACGGCCCAGCATGGGTTCCTGGTTAACCTATGGCCTGGGGACTGAGAACCAGAACCTGCCCGGTTTCGTCGTCATGAGCCCCGGAGGCTACCCGATCAAGGGTGCCCAGAACTGGCAATCGGCGTTCCTGCCGGGTATCTACCAGGGAACCTTTCTGGACACCAAAAACCGCTCGGTAGAGAAACTCATTGCCAACATTCGCAATAAGCACGTATCCCGCGATGACCAGCGACGCCAGCTCGATGCACTCGGCCAACTCAATCAACTGCACCTCCAGCAGCGAGGCGAGGACCCTCGGCTGGAAGCCCGGATCGAGAACTTCGAACTGGCTTACCGCATGCAGTTGGAGGCCAGTGATGTTTTTGACGTATCTCGCGAATCCAAGCAGGTCCTCGAGGCCTATGGCCCGGGCGACCAGGCGCGGCAACTGTTGATCGCCCGACGGTTAGTCGAACGTGGTGTACGCTACGTGCAGTTATGGCATGGCCAGGGGCAACCATGGGACAACCATGATGACATCGAGGTCAACCATCGCCGACTGGCCAAGCAACAGGACCAGGGCCTGGGCGCCTTGATGGACGACCTCAAGCGACTGGGGCTGTTCGAAGAAACCTTGATTCTCTGGGGTGGAGAATTTGGCCGCACTCCCACGGTCGAGCTGCCAAAGGCAGGGGCCAACGCCGGCAAGATCAATGGCCGAGACCATAATCACTGGGGATTCACGATGTGGCTCGCGGGAGGCGGGATCAAGGGTGGCCAGGTTTACGGCTCCACGGATGACTTCGGATTCCGGGCCCAGGACAAGCCGGTTCACGTTCATGACCTGCATGCCACGATGCTTCACCTGATGGGCTTCAATCACGAACAACTCACCTATCGTTATGCCGGCCGGGATTACCGTCTCACGGACGTCCACGGAAAAGTCATCCGGGACTGGTTTACCTAGCAATCGACCCAGGTGACAGGACTGTAGTACACCTGCTTATCCATCACGGTATCGTTCACGGGGATTTGTCATGTTCCAACCGCCACGACCCTGCCCAGGATTACTGGCCCGCTGCCTCGTCCTGATCTCAGCGTTGCTGATCACCACCGACAGCATTGCCCAGGATGCCAACCGACTGACCTACCTGGATGCCTTCCTGGACCCCTACTACGTCTCCGGGGATTTCCCAAAATTGACCACGCCGCAATGGGTCGGAGAGTCCGGCGTCGAGGCGGTCGTCGTGCTGGCAATCGATGACATGCGAGATCCCGCACGTTACGAGACCTACCTGCGTCCGATCCTGGAGCGGCTCAAGCAAATTGATGGACGGGCCCCGGTCAGTATCATGACCAACCAGGTACGTCTCGATGACCCACTGCTGGCAAAATGGCTCAAGGAAGGCCTTAGTATTGACGTCCACACCATCAACCACCCCTGTCCCTGCCTGCAAAAGAGCGACTTGCCACAGGCAAAGCGAACCTATCACCAGTGCGTCGACCTGATGGCATCGATTCCAGGCAACCGCCCTGTTGCCTTCCGGATGCCCTGCTGCGATTCCCTGAATACGCCCAGCCCGCGTTTCTGGACAGAGATTTTCAACCAGACCTCGGCGAAAGGAAACTTCCTCTCGATCGACAGCTCAGTTTTTAACGTTATCACGCCAGCCGACAAGGCGCTGCCCAGGAAGTGGGTACTGCGCAAGGATGGCAGCGAACGCTTTCGTCACTACATCCCTTTCAAGTCTTTCGTCAACACGATCGACGATTATCCCTACCCCTACCTGATCGGCCGCTCCTGCTGGGAATTTCCTTGCGTGGTGCCGAGTGACTGGGCAGCTCAACACGTGCAACGCTCCAATAATCCCGAGACGGTTCGGGATATGAAAATTGCCCTCGATGTGACCGTCAAGAAGCAGGGCGTCTACAACCTTGTCTTTCTCCCCCACGGCTGGATTCGTAACGACCAGGTGATCGAAATCATTGACCATGCCGTGAAAAAATATGGCAACAAGGTTAAGTTTTTGACCTTCCGCGAAGCAGCCGACCGCCTGCAAGAACATCTTCTTCTCGGCCAACCGCTGCGAGCAGCCGATGGGTCCGAGAATGGTATCCGCATGATCGACCTGAACCAGGACGGCTACCTGGACGTCGTGATCGGCAACGACAGCACCCGGAAGACTCGCATTTGGTCGGCAACCGGACAAAAATGGACCACATCTGAGTTTCCCGCTGACGTTCGTGCTGGTGGGACGCGTTTTGGCATCCTCGACAAGCAGGTCATCGCTCTCCAACTGACCGGCAACACCAGGGGGGCCTGGCGATGGACTGGCACGAAGTGGCAGGCCAGCAACCAGCTGACACGTGGACTCCAAGACCTGCAAACCACTGCCGCTGGCAAAGACCGCGGCGTCAGGCTGCGAGACGCGGATGGCGACGGACAATGCGAACTGGTCGTCGCCAATCAACAACAACAGGCAGTCTACCGCTGGTCCCAGGATCACTGGGTACCAACAACGATTGCCTGGCCGAAAGGAGCTGCCGTCGTAGACGACCAGGGACGCGATGCGGGGCTGCGATTTGTCGACGTTGACCAGGACGGCCTGGATGACATCCTGTTCTCGGACCAGGATCGTTATTCCCTGAGCCTGTGGCGGACAGGAAAATCAGCCGGTTGGTCCCTCGATGCCCTGGCAGGCAAGCGATCCGATGCGGATGCGATTCCGATTATCTCCCGCCTGGGAACCAATAACGGCGCCTGGTTTCACTCGGACCACATGTGGGTCCAGAACGAGGATACCGCCCGCCTGCCTAACCTGGTTGATCGCCGCTCCTATCAGCAACTGCTCCAACCGCTCCACGGAGACACGCCTCCGCCGAGAACTCCCGCGCAATCTCGGCGGGCCATGCGGGTTCCCACGGGACTCAAGATCGAATTGGTCGCCTCGGAACCCCTGGTCAATGATCCCATCGCCTTCGACTGGGGGTTGGATGGATCGTTGTGGGTGGTCGAGATGGGCGATTACCCACTCGGCTCGGATGGCCGCGGGGCCTCCGGCGGCCGCATCAGGCACCTCCAGGACACGGACGGGGATGGTCGCTATGATCGCTCCGTATTATTCATGGACAAGCTCAATTTCCCCACGGGTATCAAGTGCTGGAAAGATGGCGTCCTGGTCACAGCGGCACCCGAGGTGTTTTTTGCCAAGGATACCGACGGTGACGGCAAGTCCGACAAGAAACAGGTCCTCTTTTCCGGGTTTCGCGAGGGGAATCAGCAGCATCGGGTCAACGGCTTAAGATGGGGACTGGATAACTGGCTATACCTCGCCAACGGAGACAGCAGCGGCACGATCAAGTCGCTCAAGACCGGGAAATCGCTGGACATCGGCGGACGTGATCTACGGATCCGACCGGATACCGGGGTGATGGATGCCCTGGCGGGCCAAACCCAGTATGGTCGCAACCGCGATGACTGGGGCAACTGGTTTGGTGGCAACAACAGCAATCCCATGTGGCATTACGTCCTGGAGGACTACGTGCTGCGTCGCAATCCCCATGTTGCTGCGCCGGTTGTTCGCAAGCAGATTTCCGTCCAGCCAGGAGCATCGCCCGTGTTCCCGACGAGCCGAACTCTCACCCGCTTCAACGATCCTGCCCGGGCCAACCGCTTCACGTCGGCCTGCAGCCCGATCGTCTACCGGGACCAGTACCTGCCACAAATGGTTCGCAACGCGCTGGTCTGCGAACCGGTACACAACCTGGTCCACCGTGAACTGATGGAACCAGCGGGCGCCAGCTTCACCAGTCGAAGGCTGGCCAGCGAACAGGATTCTGAATTCCTCACATCGTCCGATAACTGGTTTCGGCCCACGATGATCCGCACCGGTCCCGACGGCGCTCTCTGGGTAGCCGATATGTACCGCCTGGTGATCGAGCATCCGGAATGGATCCCGCAGGCCTGGCAAGACCGCCTCGACCTGCGATCCGGATCAAACCTGGGACGAATCTATCGCATTACTCGCGCCGACGACACGCGTCCGGCCAATTCGGCGAACCGCTTGAGCGGACGATCCACGGCGCAATGGATCACCGACCTCGGCAGTACCAACGGCTGGCGACGAGACACGGCTCAGCAGCAGTTGACCTGGAAAAAAGACACCTCAGCCGTTAAGCCGCTACAAGCGCTGGTCCGCACCGGCAAGTCGCCGCTGGCCAGGCTACATGCTCTTTGCACCCTGGATGGCATGGGACAACTGGATGCGGACCTCGTGGGGGTCGGTCTGCGCGATCGCCATGCAGGTGTGCGGCGTCACGCGGCGCGGCTGGCCCAGCAGTTTCCGACCGACGACCTGCAGAAACTTGTCGTGGATCTTTCCGCCTGGGAAACGGATGAAAGCGTCCTGATCCAAATGGCCGTCACGCTGGGGCACTACGACTCCAAACCTGCCGGCATCGCACTGGGGCGTTTCGCCAGCCAGCACGTGAAGAACAACTATCTTTATGCTGCCAGTCTCAGTTCCATTCATGCCAGGAACCTGGCTCACGTGATGCAGGGAGCGTTTTCAGGGCCTCGCAAAGCCTCCGACAGGCTACTCGAACACCTGCTTGCCGTGGCAGCTGGCCTGGGCAACCGGGACGTGGTCAATTCACTGGTCATCGAATGGACGAACACCAAATCCTACGCCGCTTGGCAGGTGCGAGCCATCACTTCCACGCTGCAGAATCTCAAGTCACGGCGGATTGCACCCCGTGACTTTCTCTCCCCGCCAGCACGGGCCGGTATCGAAAAAATGATCGGGGCACTCCGCCCCATGCTGCTGCAAAAGAGTGTACAGCCCCTGACAATTGAAGGGATCATCCGACTGCTGGGCTACGCCGAGCAGGACCTGGCGGAAATCACCAGCACCCTGGAAGCGATACTGGTGCCCCAGACATCACTTGAGCTGCAGATCGCAGCCATGAGCTCCCTGCTGCAACTTCCCGGCAACAGCGCCCAACAACTGCTGCAAGGCTGGGCATCCACGTCACCGGCCCTGCGTCTCCAGATGATCAATAGCATGTTGCTGGAAACCCGTCACATCCAGCAACTGCTGGATGCCCTGCAGAAGGGGCAGGTACCACCGGGGCATCTGGACGCGCGACAACGCAACCAGCTGGTAGAACATTCCGATACTGCAATCGCCATTCGCGCCGCCACGATCTTCAAGGTTTCTCCGCAGGGCAATCGCCTGCAAGTCGTCCAGGCATATCAGCCCGTTCTCAAGTTACCCGGGGACACGGAGCGAGGCCGCCTTCATTATCGCAAGCACTGCGCGAACTGCCATCGGCTGGAAGGAGTGGGGTTCGCCGTGGGCCCCGACCTGGCAGCGCTCAAGGTACGCACCTCGCAGGCCCTGCTGACAGCAATCCTGGATCCTAACCAGGCGGTTGAGGCCAAGTACCTGGAATTCGTGGCCGTCACAAGAGACGGACGGCAACATGCCGGTATCCTGTCCCGGGAAACGAGCACGGACATCACCCTGCAGGCGCCGCAGGGCAAACAGACCGTGCTCCTGCGACAAACCATCGACGTACTGCGTTCATCCGGCAAATCCCTGATGCCCGTGGGTGTCGAAAAAGATATTCCCCACCAGGCGATGGCAGACATTATTCATTACCTCCGCAGTCAGGGGCCTCCACCGAAAACTTTTCCAGGCAACAAACCCCAGGTCGTGCGACCGGCCAAGCCCGGGGCGGCAATCGAGCTGACCACGGCCACCTGCCGAATCTATGGCAATGAAATCCGTCTCGAAACCCGCTATGGAAACCTGGGGTTCTGGGGCGCTGCCCAGGACCGAGCCGAATGGACGGTCGAGTTACCTCGCGCAGGAACCTATGAAGCCTGGATCGATTTCGCCTGTCCACAGGACACTGCTGGCAATCCCTTCATTTTCACTGCCGGCTCCAGCCAGCTTCGGGGCAAGGTACCGGCCACAGCCAGCTGGGATGAGTACCAGAAAAAAATGATCGGCCGGATCTCTCTACCCGCGGGCAGCACCGGCATCTCGTTTCGATCGGACGGAGCTCCTCGAGGTTACTTGCTCGACCTGCGTGGCATTCAGCTGGTGCCGGCCCGCTAATGGTGCTTGCCCAGGAAAAAGGGCAACGGACTAATTTAAAACCCATCCAATCCCAGCAAGGGAACTGTCCTGTCGGGCGCGTGTTCCCACGGTCTGGGCCCTGCTGTCCGAGTTCCGCGAGAAAAGCCAGAAGCGAAAAAAATAGCCGGTTCTCGCACCCCACGCAGGCGAGAAAGGATCGCTCGATATTGCTGATTGCCTCCCTGGACCAGCGGTCTAGAATTGCTACCGGGGCAATTCTCAGCGAGGTATCGATCATGCACCAGAACCATTTCAGGTCGACCCGGGAAGCCACGCATCCGGTCAAGGTCCTATTCGCCTACCTGGCGGCCAACATGATCATCTGGCTATTCCTGCGTACCATCGAGGTCGAAAGTGTCTTTGCTCGCACCACGATTCCACTTGCCATCACGGTTGGTATCCTGGTGCCCCTGCACGCCTGGTGGATTCATACCCGACAGCGGTAAGCAGCCCTTCCTGGAACCCACCACT
>JAYGDH010000348.1:0-9728 GCA_046583055.1 Pirellulaceae bacterium
AATCACCAGTACCTGTTCAGCCACGGGCAGCGGCTGGTACTGGGCCTGTTTCAGCAGTTCCACCATGCGATAGCCACGATCGAGTCGTGCCTGGCTGTCTGGATCCAATTCCGTCCCGAGTTGAGCAAATGCTTCCAGTTCACGAAAAGCAGCCAGATCCAGTCGCAGACCACCGGCAATGGACTTCATGGCCTTGATCTGGGCGGCACCGCCGACTCGAGAAACCGAGATGCCGGCATTCATGGCGGGACGAATCCCGGAAAAGAAAAGGTCAGGCTGCAGGTAAATCTGCCCATCGGTAATGGAGATGACATTCGTCGGGATGTAAGCCGAGACTTCACCCTCGAGCGTTTCGATGATCGGTAGAGAGGTGATCGATCCGCCACCCAGTTCGTCGGAAACCTTGGCCGATCGTTCCAGCAAACGACTGTGACAGTAGAACACGTCGCCAGGATACGCTTCGCGGCCCGGAGGACGACGCATCAGCAAGGAAAGTTGCCGGTAGGCGACGGCCTGCTTGGATAGATCGTCGTAGACGATCAACGCGTGCTGCCCATTGAACATGAAGTACTCGGCCATGGCCGTCCCGGCATAGGGGGCCACGTATTGCAGGGGTGCCGGGGTACTGGCGCCGGACATGATTACCGTCGTGTATTCCATCGCCCCCTTTTCTTCCAGGATCTTGATGACACCGGCGACCGAAGAATCTTTTTGACCAATAGCCACGTAAAAACACTTCACCCCGGAACCCTTCTGGTTCAGGATGGTATCAATGGCAATGGCGGTCTTGCCCGTCTTGCGGTCTCCAATGATTAATTCGCGTTGCCCACGGCCGATCGGCGTCATGGCATCCACAGCCTTCAGGCCGGTTTGTAGTGGCTCGCAGACCGGTTGGCGTTCCGAGACACCGGGTGCCAGGAACTCCACAGGGCGTGTTTCGGTGGAATTGACCGGGCCCTTGCCGTCCAACGGGTTGCCCAGTGGATCAAGCACGCGACCCAGCACCGCTTCACCGACCGGTACCGACAGTAAATGGCCCGTGGCACGAACCTCGTCACCTTCATTAATCGACAGGTAGTTGCCGAGAATGATGATACCAACGCTGTTTTCTTCCAGGTTAAAAGCCAGTCCCTGGACACCGCTGGGAAACTCGACCATTTCACCGGCCATGACTCCCGAGAGTCCATAGACCCGGGCGATTCCGTCACCTACTTCTAGGACCGTGCCCATTTCCTGGACATCAATCTGACTTTCAAATTGCTCGATTTCCTGTTGGATAACCGAGGCGATTTCATCTGCATTAAATTTCATGGGAGTTCCCTTTTGGTGGCTCCAGGTTCGTTGTGGAGTAAATCATTCCGCGGTGGTAAATCGATCCAGTGTCGCACGAATGACTTCGTTAGTTTGATTCATCGTGGTAGTACGCATCCGTGCCAATTGATTCGCCACGCTGCCGTCGTAAACGGTGTCCCCGATACGCAGTACCAGGCCACCGATCAATTCCGTATCTACCGAGGTCTCGATGTCGATCTGTCCGCCCAGTGTTGCCTGTAGGCGTTCGTTGATATTGTTGATCACGTCGGCATCGATTGCGCTGGCCGTGGATAATTGGACAGCAATCCGACCCTGCAACTCGCGATCCATCTGCTGGCTGGTGCGGTGGATCGAACGGAGGCAGTCAAGGCGACCGTGCCGAGCAACGACCTTCAGGAAGTTCATCAATTCACGGCTGAGTTTCCCCTGGAAAACGCGATCGAGAATGTTGATCTTGTCTTCAGGACTGACCCGGGGACTGTTGAAAGTAGCTTCCAGTTTTGGAAACCGGTCCAGGATATCCTCTACCAGGGACTCGAGTTCCTGCAGGACCTCGGCTCGGTTACCGACCTTTTCGGTCGCACCAAGCAGGGCCTTGGCATAGACGCCAGCGAGGTACTGGCGGTCTGAGTCAAAGTCAGTCTGTTTATGGGTCGTTTCAGCCATCTTATTCCTGTGTCAAACAGATACGCTCCAGGCGGACATCTTCCGTATCAATTGTTGCTGGGAAACCGATCGAGGGTCTCTCGAATCAAATCGGAATGTTCCGCTGTCGTAAGTTGTCGACGGACAATGTTGCCGGCCAGGCCAAGCGCAATATCCACGCTCTTTTCAGCCACTTCACCTAGGGCGACGTTTTTGGCAGTTTCAATGTCGGCCAGGGCACGGTCACGCTGCCGCTGGGCAGCTTCCTGCGCTTCCGCCAGGATGGTGTCAGCTGCCTTCTGGGCATCTTCCTGCGACTTGGCAATGATGCCACGAGCTTTTTCGGCAGCAGCTGTCAGTTGCTCTTCGTATTCGCGCAGCTTTTCCGCGGCAGCCTCGGCATCCTGTTGGGCCTGGTCAATGTTCGCTGCAATCCCCTCTTCGCGGGCCGACAGGCCAGCCATGATGGGATTCCAGGCCATTTTCCATAAAACCAACAGCAGGCAAATAAAGACCAACGCGGTGAAGAGTGCGAGATCCGGATCTACAGACAGCGGGTTCGTGTTAGCTTTCTGCGCACCACCCCCATGGCTATCCGCCTCGTGGCCCGCTGCCGTGGCAGCGGGCTGATCTCCGGATTCCCCCTCAGCCATGGCGGCAGGGCAAATCCCCAGGCACAGTGCCAACACTGCGCACATCAAGCGGGTTTTCTTTTCAGGCATTGTGATCATTGATCGACCATACATCCCTTAAGTGTTAAAGAGCATACAGACAATAAGTGCGAAGAAGGTCGCTCCTTCGATCAGGGCAGCAGAAATAATCATCGCAACCTGGATCTGGGAAGCAGCTTCCGGTTGTCGTGACATGCTTTCAACGGCAGATGCGCCAATCCTGCCGATGCCGAGACCGGCTCCCAGGATGACTAATCCGGCGCCAGTCGCAGCACCTAGATTCATCGGGCCGACCTTGGCAGATGCGGCTGCTTCAGCCCCATCTCCTGCATTGTCGCCTTCGGGTTGTGCAAATGCGATATTTGCTGTCAGTGTGACCATCAACACCAGCGTGAGTAAACTAAACCACTTAATCACAGTACTAGTCTCCATATCAATTGAATATGACGAACGGGGACACATGGAATCCAACCTAGTGGGGATGGACCGCCATGCCGATAAACAACGACGCTAAAAACGCAAAAATGTAAGCTTGTAAAAAGGCCACGAAAAGCTCCAGACAACTGAGTGCCGTGGCACCTATGACACTGGCTGGAACCACTATGATACCAGCCATGCTGCCCCAGGAGGCAGCGATAAACGCCAGGATCACCGCCAGGACCAGGTGGCCGGCCATCATGTTGGCCAGCAATCGAACGGCCAATACGAAATGCTTGATCAGCAACCCTAGAACCTCGATGGCAAAAATGCCGGGAACCAGGAGCAAGGCCAGGATAAATGGCAAATCCATGTGCGGTACCTGGGCCTTCCAGAACCCGACAGGACCTAGCTTGGCAGAGCCTGCTCCGATCACCGTGACAAAGGTGATCAGCGCCAACGTGCCTGTCGTGGCCAGGGCGCCAGTTGGGGAACCTGCCCAGGGGACCATTCCCAGCAAGTTGCAACCCAGCACAAAAAAGAAGATGGTCCAGATAAACGGCAGGAACCGATCAGCATCGTGCTTGCCAATGGCCGGTCGGGCCACGTCGTCCCGGATGAACAAGAGCATGGCCTCGAAGAAGTTCCAGAACTTGCCGCGAGGCTTTGCTCCTGTCCGAACCAGCTTGGCCAGCCGGATGAAGATCACCGCCACCAGGACTGCCCCGATGACTTCCAGGATCATGAACTTGGTGACCTTCATGTCCAGTGGTTCGATCATGTCATCAATGGCCGCTGTTCCTGTCGTGAGGTCGATAAGAGGATCAGTTGTGCTGCGAAATTGAGGAATCTGAAGGTGCCCATCGGTAGCCAGCAAGCGAGGGACTTCAAAATAAGTCGCATCCTTGACGTGACCAATCAGGTGGCCGGCTTCAAAGGGGCTGTGAGCCGCTCCACGACTTTGCGAACCGTGACTGGCAGCCTCTGGTGCAGCGGTCGGTTCGTGTTGTTCTTTCAGTATCATGGTTCCTGTTTCACCTCTGCGGCGGCGTGTTGTTCTGCCTTGAGGTAGATGATCTGGCTGACCGTTTCCATGATCATCATTGGGAAGTAAAAGGCCATCAAGTAGTAGACCAGTCCCGCGTCAAACAGCCAGTTCTGCTGGTACGTGACGACCACGCAGACAGCCAGGGGCAAGCCCATGCGACATCCCCACGACAATGCCCACTGGAAGATGGCTGACTGCGGGGAACGAAAATGGTTGGCTAAAAATAAGGATGGTAAGTTCGCAATCAGGCAGATGCCAAAAGCCATGATGACCACGAAGACCCCGTCACTGCCGTCGGCCCGGAGGCCGATGGGAAGCAGTGCGAACATTAATATTAGGTTGGTGATTAACAGGAACGTGATGCGTCCTGTTAATGTCTGCAACCAATCCATGGCAAGAGATTCCTTATCTCACGTTTCAATCAAGTTCCCTGGTCAGGAACTCAAGTTTACCAGTCGCCAAATTCCCAGGATTAAACCCAGGCCAAAACCGACAATTGTGAAAACTGCCTGTGTTGCCAGTAGTCTATCCAGCCATAAACCGAGCAAACCAGGGATGACCATACTGCCCGCCACCGCGATCACTTCCGCTGCCATCGCATAGGCTTTGACAGGTGCTGAACGGTCGTCCTTGGAATCACTCACAAGCGAATTCTCGAAGCTCCCCAGGCGAGATGCCCTGGCAGACCATAAACGATTGCCAAGCCATTGTTTAGGTGCTTGTCCCAGTTGCCCCATGTGGAGGCAACGTGTGACCCGCACCACTGACGTTCTTCTTGAAGTCGCATCATCGATCCTATCGAAGTGGGGTAATTTATCTCAGGTGAACAAAATGGTCAACCAACCAAAGGTAGATAAAAGGCGACTTTACATGAACATCGCCCTGGTATTTGGACGACCGTCGATGCTGCTCTGGAGGCCGTAGCCAGCGGGCCATCGGTTAAGTTTCCCAGAGACACGTCTGCATCGCTTCAGAGGTCCTTGCTGAGAGGCGTCCAGTACACGGTAGCTCCCCGCCCCCAACTGGTTTGCAGAGGGTTTCCGAGAAATTTCATAAGATGTTATTATTAAACAGGTTGTGGTTAAGCGCGACGACCGATTAACCCCTCGTGTGAGGGGCTTGAATGTTGCTTATTTTGGTGCATTTGGTTAGAGTCGTCAATGGTTGGTTATGTACAACACTCGGCCCGGTTATTGAGAGTCGGTCCTGCAGTGGACTGCAGGGAAGGCTGCCTACCGAAAAACGGGCCTGGAACTGACCGAGTTGCGGCACAGGGGCTTAATTCCGAAAGATCGGCTGAGGACAGTCGTTTGCTTGGAAAGTGTTGCAACTGGTAGATCCATGCGAACTATCCCCTGGTTCGCTACAACGGTGCCTTAACCGCAAGTTGTTAGTGACAGTGACTTGCATAGGGTGGATAGAGTACCCGTTGGCCAATTCGAGTGGATGATGACGAAAAGCTCGTGCTGGTTACTGAGCAGGTTGTCAGGGACGGCGCAAAATCCCAGAGAGACGTTCACCGTGTTAGGCGGTGACACATTTCGTTAGATGGAGGTATCGTCCCTTGATTACAGCAGCTGATCTCAAGACACAGACGGTTAAAGAGCTCGGAGAATTAGCCAAGCAAATGGGCCTGGCGGGTTGGCATTCGATGCGCAAGGACCAATTGGTCACGGCGCTAGTGCGGTCAGCCAGGAAGCAGGCAGGACCGGTGGCGCGGGGTTCGTCATCGCGCAGGTCGGGTGGTCGCGCTACGGCAGGGCGTGTTGCCAAGGGTAAGTTGCCTAACGGCGCAGCTCGCTCGACGGTCTTGCGCAAGGGGCGGTCAACGACGAAAAAGAAGTCCAGCGGTAGCAAGGCAACTGGCACGACTTCGACGGGACGAAGGACTCGCAAGAGTTCCCGCATTCAGCGTGTTCATGCCAGGAGACGCATGTTCAAGGACCTGTCGACCCCGGGCAGCTCGTCAGAGCAGGTAGAGACCAGGAAAACGACCCCAGGCAATGGGAAAGTTCGGTCGGTCGTTAAGCGAAAAGGGGCATCAAAAACCAAACGCCGGGCAGCCCAGGTTAAGGCCGGCAAGGACCGCATTGTCCTGCTGGTGCGAGATGCCTACTGGTTGCAGGCCTGTTGGGAGGTTACCCGCCAGAATGTTCAGAGAGCCAAGTCAGCCATGGCGGAAAACTGGCACACAGCCAAACCCGTGTTGCGAATTTATGAGCTGATGGAAGGTAAGTCGAACCGGACCGCGGAAAGAATTTCACGAGATGTCGAGGTCCATGGGGGAGTTACGAACTGGTATATCGACGTTACGGATTCTCCCCGTACGTACCGTGTCGACCTGGGCTACTTGGCTGCGAACGACAAGTTTTATTCGTTGGCTC
Source organism: Pirellulaceae bacterium (assembly GCA_046583055.1). GTDB lineage: Bacteria > Planctomycetota > Planctomycetia > Pirellulales > Pirellulaceae > JAZADA01. Next base: position 6,480 of record JAYGDH010000348.1, read on the forward strand.
GTAGTAATACAGTGACCACTCCGGAACCCGGTTCCAGCGATACGATCGATGAAAACTGGACGGACGCAACGGAAAACTACGAGAAAATTTATGCCCTGAGTGGCGGGCATGATGAAGGCCAGGCTACTTCGGAGCTGCAGGAATTATTCGAAGAGCGATTGCGGCGCCCGATGGGTTCCCCGCTGGTAACCCGTTACGCGGGGTCCGGGACTCGCATTCATGGCGGTAAACGGGACTTTGTTTTTGCGGTCGACGCCGAGATGATTATCTTTGGCAGTACCATGCCGGATGCGCATGTTACGTTGCTGGGAGAACCGGTCAAGGTACGCTCGGATGGCACGTTCACGGTTCGACTAAGTATGCCTGACAAGCGGCAGGTCATTCCAGTGGTAGCTTCCAGCAAGGACGGAATCGAGCAACGAACCATCGTGGTGGCCGTGGAACGTAACACCAAGGCAATGGAGCCGTTGATTCGTGAAGCGGATGATCAACCGCATCGTTGATCGCTTGGTTGTTGTTCCATCTGCTTGTTGATACGATGCGCATGAAAAGCATTGTTCCGGCTTGGTAAGTCGGTGTCATAATGGCCTCCGTCAGGGTGGTCCAACGACTTGGCAAGCTGGCATTGCGAAGTCCGTGAAGCGACCAGGTACAGGATGAACACATCTCGGCTACTCGAAAAACGTGAGCAATTGCTGCGATATATTGGCAGGTACGAGGGGTGCCTCGTGGCGTTTTCAGGTGGCGTGGATTCCTCGGTGGTTGCCAAGGCAGCTCACCTGGTGCTGGCCGATCGAGCTTTGGCCGTTACCGGTAAGAGTCCCAGCCTGGCAGCTGGTGAACTGGAGCAGGCAGTCGAGTTGGCGGAATTTATCGGTATCCAACATGAAGTCGTGGTAACTGATGAGTTCGACAATCCACGCTATACCCAGAATGATGCGTCTCGCTGCTATTACTGTAAAGCAGAACTTTACAGCCTCCTGGACCAGTTGCTGGATCGAGTCGGTTTTGCCGTGGTTTTCAGTGGCGCTAATGTGGAAGACCTGTCTGACTATAGGCCGGGATTACAGGCTGCCCGGGAACACGATGTTTGCAATCCGCTGGCTGATTGCGGCTTCGACAAGGCTGATGTGCGTGGTTTAGCCAACTACTGGGAATTACCGGTCTGGGACAAGCCGGCCATGCCATGCCTTTCGAGTCGGGTTGCCTACGGGGAAGAAGTGACTCCTCAGCGGCTTGCCATGATCGACCAGGCCGAGCAGGTGTTGCGTGCCGAGGGCTGTTCAACCGTTCGCGTGCGCTACCACCGCGGTGACCTGGCTCGCCTCGAAGTTTCGCTCGAGGAGCTGGAGCGATTGAGCCAGTTTCCATTGAGAGAGAAACTGGTCGAGCAGTTGACGGCAATTGGATTCAAGTTCGTGACCATGGACCTTGCGGGTTTTCGTTCCGGGAGCTTGAATCAACTGGTGGCGATCGAACTGAAGGACGGAAGTTAAGTTTTGCTGATCGCACGGGCTATAAAGTTCCATTTTTAGGGCAAAAGAGATTTCAGGTTGTGGAATCCAGATTTCCAGGGGGGGAACTTAGGTTTCCCTTGAAGTGCTCCTTTGGCGTACAATGGGAACGATTGGTAGCCCGGTTGTAGTGGCATGCCAGCAAATCAATGATCGAAAGACCACCGGATGTCGGATACTTCCTTGCCCACCGATGAATCTCAGTCGGATGCAGACCTTTCCGGTCGCAAGTTGGGTGATTATCAATTGTTGCGACGACTCGGCCGTGGTGGGATGGCGGTCGTTTATCTTGCGGAACAGGTTTCCTTGCGACGCAAGGTAGCTGTCAAGGTTCTCAAGCGACATCTTGCCCAGGACGATTCGTATATTCGCCGTTTTCACAAGGAAGCTCAGGCAGCGGCTTCTCTGGTTCATGCAAACATCGTCCAGATCCACGAAGTTGGACAAATTGATGGGATACACTTTATCGCCCAGGAATATGTTTCCGGGCAAAATCTCCGCCAGTATATCGCGCGGCAGGGAGCCGTCAGTGTCGGACTGGCTGTTAACGTGCTGCGGCAGGTGGCCGCTGGACTCCATCGTGCAGGCCCGCAGGGGATCGTCCATCGCGATATTAAGCCCGAGAACATCATGCTGGCCCCGACCGGTGAAGTAAAGGTTGCTGATTTTGGCCTGGCCCGGATTACCCAGGACCAGGATGGAGCCGATGCAACCCAGATCGGTATCACCATGGGAACTCCGCTCTACATGAGTCCGGAACAGGTGCAAGGGCAGGCGGTTGATCCGCGCAGCGACCTGTATTCACTTGGTGTGACGGCTTACCACATGTTGGCAGGCCGTCCGCCCTTTGAAGGAGATACGGCACTGAGTATTGCTGTGCAGCACCTGAAGAAAGAACCAGAGCGTCTTGAGGATGTTCGCAAGGATCTTCCCAGCTCCCTCTGTCGAATCGTTCACAACCTGTTGGCCAAATCACCTGAAGCACGTTGCCAGTCAGCGAGGGATTTATTACAAGAATTGCGAAACCTGGATGGAGAAGAGTATGAATCCTACTGGCCGGATGACCTGGAACGCTGGGATACGCCCGAGTTGCTGGCCTTGAGTAATTCCCGGGTGGAAGCAACTCAACAGCTGGACGTGTTGATGAAAGGAAGCTCTCGGCAGGTTAAATCACGCGTTGCCAGGATACAGCTGATTGCAGGCTTGTTGCTGGCAGCATTCCTGGTAGGGATCTTCTGGGGCTGGTTGCAACAGCCGGGTTTCCTGCTGGAAATAGATCCTTCGCGGTTACCCAAGGTTGTGCAGAAAGAAACCATCAAGGAGCAGTTTTGGTTTGCATCCATGATGAGTAACCAAGAGCCAGTGAAAGAAGAAGCGCTCTTGAGCGTAAGAAAATACTTTCCCCCGGAAGAGAGTAAGACCAATGAACGTTACGCCAGGCTGGCAGATCAAAAACTAGCAGACCTTTACCTTGAACAAGGGAGGTTGACTGCGGCAGCAGATCTTTACCGTTCCCTTGCCGACTTGCCTGCCGCTGAACAGGAACTGCGCGTCTTTGGCTTGGTGGGCCAGGCGAACGTCCATCAGCGGCGCAAGGAGGGTCCCCAGGCTGCTGACAAGCTGGCCCAGGTGCGAGTCATTTATGAGACGCTGAGGCCCAGCCTGCAGCGAGAGGTTCAACAGCGGATGAATCCTGATTTGCGAGAAGAGTTTGTCCGAGATCGGAAGAGCGTCG
>JAYGDH010000370.1:0-17048 GCA_046583055.1 Pirellulaceae bacterium
AACGAATCGCCCGCTGGCATGAAAACCCGCTGGCTTCCGCAAAAGAACAGCAGGCTCACCAGCAGCGAACGGAAACCATCACAAAGCTAAAGTCGCAAATCAAGCAACTCACCGACGAGGCCAACAAGCAGCTCTCCGCCACGCTGAAAGCAGGCACCCCGCTGCCCAAGGACGCTGCCAGCAAGTACCCCGCGGCGACACGCAAACAATTGGCCGACCTGGAAAAACAACGGGTGACACTCGAAAAAAAGACGCCGGAACTTCCCACGGCCATGGGAGTTCAGGACCAGGAGGTACAAAACGTCAAGGTGCATATTCGAGGCAGCTACCTGAAACTCGGCAAGGAAGTCCCACGGCGTGTACCGGAAATGTTCGTCTCGGCCACGCGACCGGTATTTCCGCCAGATCAAAGTGGGCGGCTGCAGCTGGCCTCTTGGCTGACCACATCAGACCACCCCCTCACCAGTCGGGTGATCGCGAACCGTGTCTGGCGATGGCACTTTGGGCGTGGACTCGTCGCCGCCACGGACAACTTTGGCCACCTCGGCGACCTGCCAACCCATCCACAACTGCTGGATCACCTGGCACTGGGACTCATGGACCGTCAGTGGTCTATCAAGCGACTGCATCGCTGGATCGTGTCGTCCAGCACCTACCAGATGAGTAGCCAGTACGATGCCAAGGCCATCCAGGTTGATCCGGAAAACCGGCTCTGGTGGCGATTTGAAATCCGCCGACTCGAGGCCGAATCCCTGCGTGACACGCTACTGGCTACCAGCGGCCTCCTGGACCGTCGCTCCGGAGGCTCCATGCTGCACGTTGCCAATCGCGAGTTCTTCTTCGATCACACTTCCATTGACAAGACCAACTACAAGAATCACCGGCGCAGTGTCTACCTGCCGGTCGTGCGGAACAATCTCTACGAGATGTTTCAATTGTTTGACTACAATGATGCCAGTGTGCTCAACGGCAACCGCAATACCTCGACCGTGGCGCCCCAGGCGCTGTTCCTGATGAACAGCAGCTTCATGCAGGAAGTGACTGAACAGCTGGCTCGGCAGCTCAAATCCAGCACATCTTTTGCGCAAACGATCACCACGCTCTATCAGCGAATCTACGCTCGGTCTCCATCTCCGGCGGAATTACAGCGATGCCAACGTTACCTGGCTGCATTTCGCAACAAGCCGCTGGTAAACACTACGGACCCCGCAGCAGTGCCCATGGATCCCGAGCTTCGTGCCTGGCAATCGCTCTGCCATGTGCTGCTGATGAGTAATGAGTTTATCTACGTCAAGTGAGAATCCATTGCACCATGGGCAAACATTCCCCCGTACCAGCGTCCGACTGTCAGCACTGCCAGCCCCAAGGGATATCACGGCGTGCGATGCTGCAGCAGTCCGCCCTGGGATTTGGAAACCTGGCCCTGGCCTCCCTGCTGGCTGACCAATCCACGGCGGCGGAGAAGGCGACTGTCCGCCGCCTGAGTCCGCTGGCCGCGACCGCACCGCATTTCACGCCACGGGCCAAGCGGGTCATTTTCCTGTTCATGAAGGGCGGCCCATCTCACGTTGACACCTTTGATTACAAGCCCCAGCTGCAGCAGGACGACGGCAAGGAACTACCCTTCAAGAAACCCCGTGTCACGTTTGCTGACACGGGAAAACTACTGGGCAGCCCCTGGAACTTCCGGCCCGCCGGGGAAATGGGAATACCGGTCAGCGAGTTGTTTCCCAACGTCGCTCAGTGCGTCGATGACATGTGTTTTCTCCACGGTGTCCATGGTACGAATTCTGCTCACGGGGGAGCGCTACTCAAGCTCCACACGGGTAGCGACAACTTTGTGCGCCCCAGCATGGGAGCCTGGATCACCTATGGCCTGGGAACGGAAAACCAGAACCTGCCAGGGTTCGTGACGATTTGTCCCACGCTGGCCCATGGCGGCGTCAAGAACTGGGGCAGTGCTTTCCTGCCAGCCCACTACCAGGGCACCCCGCTGGGCGTGGCCAGCCAACCCTCGACCAACGCCAGGGTCAAGTATGCCAACAATGCCTGGACTTCACAGCAGGCCCAGCGAGCACAACTGGACATGCTCAAGGAAATCAACCTGGCCCATCTTGAAAACACCGGCCCGGCACTGGACCTGGAAGCTCGTATCAACAGCTTCGAACTCGCCTTCCGCATGCAGATGGAAATGCCTCGTATTGAAGACCTGTCCCGCGAAACTCCGGCAACCTGCGCCCTCTACGGCATCAACGAAAAAGTCACCGAGGATTTCGGACGGCAATGCCTGCTGGCCCGGCGGTTTGCCGAAGAAGGGGTCCGCTTCATCCAGGTTACCCATAGCGACTCAATGGTCCAATGGGATCAGCACGGCGATCTCCACAAGGGACATACCAAGAATGCGTTGGAAGTGGATCGCCCCATCGCGGGACTACTCAAGGACCTCAAGGCACGTGGGCTACTGGAAGACACGCTCGTCATGTGGGGAGGTGAATTCGGTCGAACCCCCACGGCCCAGGGCACCAACGGACGAGACCACAACCCGGAAGGGTTTACCGTGTGGTTTGCCGGCGGAGGTGTGAAACCAGGATTCCGTTACGGCACGACCGATGAATACGGATACTATGCCCAGGAAAACAAGATGCATATCCACGATCTGCACGCCACGCTCCTGCATCTGCTCGGGCTGGACCACAAGGAATTGACCTACCGGTATGCCGGGCGGGACTTTCGCCTGACCGACGTGTCAGGCAACGTGGCTCAGGAAATCCTCGCCTGAAAGACCAACAGGCCACTGGCCTCCGGGCCTTATCCTGTGCCAGGCATCGACGCTTAAGCGTCGATACATAAATTACTTAACGCATTTCCACGGTAGCCCCTAAACGCCAACCGTGCTTTACCTACAGCCCTTCTGTTGGTAGGCTCCATGTATTGAAATTACTGGTTCTTGAGCTATTTCCATTCTCCACGGCACCTTCATGAAGGCCCTCGAGATGCCTCTTCCATCGCCTGCGGCTAGCCGCATCTGCCTGGCCACTCGGATGCTCTTGAGCCTGTTCTTTATCGGCTCCTGCAGCGTTCTGGCCCAGGAAAGTAAGCCGCCCGAGGTTCCGGGACACCAGCTGGTCCAACAACTGGCCGATGCCTCCTTTACCAAGCGTCAGCAGGCGCAGCAGGAACTGTTGAAACTGGGCCCCCTGGCTCAGCAGGCACTGCAACGTGGCCTGGGTCACTCCGATCCGGAAGTTCGTCGTAGCTGTCGACGGCTGCTGGCAGACGTGTTGGAAGGTAAATACCAACGAGAGCTGCAGGCCTTTATCGAGGATCCCGCATCCAAGGCTGGCCAAATGTTACCCGGCTGGAAACGTTTCCAGGAACGCGCCGGCAATGATCCCGCAGCACGATCCTTGTTCGTAAAAATGCAACAGGCCGAACGAGGACTGCTGGCCTCCCTGGAAGCAGGAAACGAAGCCGCCGCCGAGGCCCTCGACACGCGTTTTCGGCAGGTTTACAGCCGCACCTACAGCCGCGTCGCAAACCAGCGCAAGACACCCAGCCTCGGAACCTTGGCCGCCCTGCTGTTTGTTTGTGGAGATCCGCAACTCGAATTACCGCAAACGATCACGGACAATAATTACTGGGTCAACCTGCTGCAACAGCCCACGCTGCAACAAGCCCTGGGAAAAAATCCTGACAACCGTAGCCTGCGAATCATGCTCGGTGACTGGATCGCAAAACCCAACAGCATCCGGTCACTCTACAACAAGCTGCGACTCTCGCTGCAGCATGAAATTCCGGCAGGCCTCCAGCTGGCCATGGAGACACTCCAGGAGAGCAAGAACCTCTCCGGTAGCTACCAGGCTTACTGCGTGCATGTGATCGCCATGATGGGCGGCAAGAATTATTCTCGTTCACTGAACGACCTGCTCACCAACCAGACCGTCTGTTCCCGTCGCATCCTGACAAAAAACGGCATGAAAGTCGAACTGACTGTCGAAATCCGAGACGTGGCACTCGCCTGGCTGCTGTTCCTGCATGAACAGGATCACAAGCAATACGGGATGCTCCAGGCCAAGGCGACGCTCGACCGCACTCGCCTGGTAACGCGTGTTCCGTCTCTTTCGGTCAGTACCAGTTCACTCGGCTACAGCAACACCAGCCAACGGCCCAAAGCGATGAAAAAATGGCAAGCCTTTATCGCCGACCATCCGTTGCCCCCGGTCCCCAAGAAACTGACCGTCGTGCCAAGGCCCAAGCCGAAGCCCAAGAGCCCCGCCGCCAAACCTGGTGCCGGGCCCAAGAAACCTAACTTAGAACAGGCCATTGATCGCCTCCGCAAGGCCATTCCGGCCAAGCCAGCGGACAAGCCAGCGGACAAGCCAGCTGTCAAGAAACCAGTCAAGGTACCGCTCGTACGCATCATGGTCCCCCCCCCTGGTCGTCCCCTGTTGCCCCCGATGATTTTCCCGGGAATCAGGCCACAGCCGGGACAGGACAAGGATCAGGAACCCAAGCAGGTGACCGTACCCGGCATGCCGATAGCCGACCGGGAAATGACACGACGTTTATCACTGGCACGACGGGCCATCAGCGAAAACAGTTATGCCGAAGCGGTGATCCTGCTGGGCCAGATCTTGACCGCGAAATCGGACCATACATTCCAACCTGATCGTAACATTCCCCTCTCGCGAGGTCTCAAGGCTGCCGCCGAGGAAGCGGTTGGCAATATGCCGGCAGCCGGTCGAGAGGCTTACCAGCTCCATTTTGGTGCCCAGGCTCAGCGGTTACTCGACGAGGCGACCGAGCAAGGCGAAACGGCGTTACTAACGCGCATCTCGCACCAGTTCTTTCATACCACTGCCGGTGCCGAAGCCACCTATTTGCTCGGCACTCACTACCTCGACCAAAACCATCCGTTGCGTGGAGCAATGTATTTTCAGCGATTGCAGCAGAAATCACACTATCGCCAAAAATTTGAACCCGTGCTGGATGTTCAGATGGCGACCTGCTGGGCACTGGCAGGCCTACCGCAACGTGCAGAGCAGGTACTGCTGCAACTCAAACGAAAATCTCCCGACGTCCAGTTAAACGTGCGAGGCACTCGGCAGGGGCTTTTCACGCAATCTGGCCAGGCCTTGAGTTGGCTTGCCGACCAGATCGGACCCTTTGCCCGCCTGGCGGTCCGTAACAGCTGGCCCTTGTTTCGTGGCAACAGCCAGCGAAACCAGTTGAGTAAGGGCGACATCGCTTACCTGGACAATCCAGAGTGGCAAGTAATCGAACAAACGGCATACCTGAAAAAACAAATCTCGACCCTGCGAACCTCCACGCTGGACAAGCGTTTCCCGTTGCTGCCAAGCATGCAGCCGCTGGTTGTTAATGAAACGGTGTTGTTCCGAACTCCAACAGAATGACTGGCGGTGGCGCGCAAAACGGGTGAATTGCTCTGGAAATCACCCTTTGATGACAGCCTGCGACACCTGGTCCAACACCACGCCCAACCACTGGATGAAGTGCAACAACAAAGCCTCACCCGTGGACTGCAGCGGCGGCTCTGGAACAATCCAACATTTGGGACGATGAGCAGTGACGGTCAACGGGTTTACAGCGTGGAAGGGTTGGGGTTTGGTGATGTCCAGATTCAGCAGCGACTGGTGGTCATGCCTGACGGAACCCAGCGACTGGATCCGGGCCATTTAAAATCATACAACACGCTTGTCTCCTACGACCTGGTGACTGGAAAAACCGTCTGGGAAATCGGCAGCCCACAAAGCCTGGCCAACCAATCCCTGGCCGGTTATTTTTTTCTCGGCCCACCACTTCCTTTTGGGGGTCGATTATATGCCATCGGCCTGCAAAAAAAACAAACTCGTTTACTGGAACTGGACGCCAAGACCGGCAGCCTGGTCTGGCAGATTACACTGGCCGACAGCAGCCTGAGCGAGGACATACAAGCACGGTTTAAACAATCACCTTTTGTGCTACCGCTAAACCAGCAGTTCAAAAGTGGAGCCACTCCTTCCAGTTCAGAAGGAATTCTTGTCTGCCCGATCTCGGACAGTAGTTTCGTGGCCGTGAATCTCACCACCCGTTCCGTCCTGTGGATCTACGACGCCGGGAAGCAGGAGACCAACACAGCACAACGCATGATCAATCGATTCCAGCCTCCCCTGGGCGGAGGCGCTGGGCTGGATCATTCCACGACCTGGGCCGACACGACAGTTACAATCGCGGCCGGACGGGTAATCCTGACGCCTCAACACACCGAGAAGATCCTCTGCCTGGACCTGGTCAGTGGCGAGTTGCGATGGTCCCTGCCACGCGGAGATGGGCTCTACGTGGCCGGTGTCGAGGACAACAAGGTGATCATCGTTGGACGAAGTCATCTAAGTGCCGTGAACCTGGCAACGGGAGCCAATGCCTGGTCCACCACGCAGATTGAGTACCCCGCCGGCTCCGTTCCCAGTGGCCGAGGGTATCTCTCGCCCGGAAAATTCCACCTGCCTTTAACCACAGCCGAGGTAGCTGTCTTCGACCTGACGTCAGGACGATTGCAGGCCCGGTCCCAGTCCCCCAGCGGCATCATTCCCGGCAACCTGGTAAACTGTGATGGCTTCATCATTTCTCAAAGCAACACCGGAATCTACCGTTTTCCTTCCATTTCCGCGAAACAACAGGACCTGGCTAAACGCCTTCAGGACCAGGGAGAAGATGCTCAGTTGCTGGCAGAATCGGGAGAGATCCTGCTCTATGCCGGCAAGATCCGAGAAGCGGTCCAGGCGTTACGCAAATCGCTCCAGATTCAACCGGAAGAAAACACCTCTCGCTTGCTGGCCGCGGCCATCGTGGAAGGACTGCGAATCGATGATGCTGCCTTCCTGGACCTGGCCCAGGAACTCGCACCGACACTGGTCAAGGATCAGCAAAATGCTCAGTTCCTGAGGCAACTCATTGGCATCTATCACCGCAGTGGCGATCAGCGCAAAGCATTTGAAACCTGCCTGCGATTCATGAAGATCGAGCCGGGACTGGATTTAGTCGAAGACATTGCCGGAACCCGGCGCGTCCGACGTGATCGTTGGCTGGCTGCCCGCATCGATGAAATCTGGCAGGCAGCTGATGCACCATCACGACAAGTAATTCTCCAGCAACTAGAATCCGTCGTCAGGGACATTCCACGGTCCCAGGCACTAAGCTTGTTTGAATCCCTGCCAGTCGCTGCCGATCTTTATTTTCACGAGGCCCAGGATGCCCTTGAAAATAAGAACTGGATCCGGGCCGAGGCATTTTTTCGCCAGGTATGGCAACATGGCAACGCTTCTCGACAACGACAAGCTGCTGCTGAACTGGCGCGACTCTACCAGCAGAGATCACGCCATCGCATGGCCGCTGACATCTATCGCCTGCTCGCCCGCGAGTACCCGGACCAACCGGTCATTGATGGCCAAACTGGCACCCAGTTATTGGCTGCCATGAGCAAGGACGACAAGCTGAAACCATGGCTGTCCGGTGATCTTAAATGGCCTCGAACAGTTCCCCTGCAAAGTGAAACCAAGCGAAATAATTCCAGCCGTTACCGACTTCCGGTCACCATCCGACAGTCACACGGCCCCTTGGATCCACCCATCAATATCGATGTTGATTCCCAGGGCAGAACCCTGACGGCCCTCGACGACAACGCAAAACAGCTCTGGCAGATCCGACTTAGCACACCTAAAGTTTCGATGCCCTTCATGGGCCCCGCCTACAACCACATCCAGGGACAACTTGATGGAAACCTGCTGGTGGCCTGGATGGGAAACCGAATTTGTGCGGTCGATGGCCTGGACTCAACCGGCAAGCTGCTGTGGGACAACCCAACATGGTCCGCGGCTGGCCAGCAACAGGCGCGCATCCCACGTCCGATTTTCATGGGACAACGACTGGCCTGGCAAAAAAACAAGTTGAGAGCGACGGAGGCCATCCCACTGGCCGTTTCTGCGAACACTGTTTGTTACCAGAAGGACGGCCAACTGATCGCCGTCGATCGTCTCAGCGGCAAGACACTCTGGACCCGGGATGGATTCACTCCCAAGAGCGACCTCTTCGGCGACGACCATTTACTGTTCGTAACCTCACCTGATTCCGCCCAGGCCACCGTGCTCAGTACGCTCGACGGACGTCAACTCGCCACGCGGGCACTTCCTCGAAAAAAAGATCGCATGATCACGCTGGGACGAAAAATCCTGACTTGGTCCAGTAACGACAAGGGGACTGCCTGGACACTGCTTGACCCCTGGCAACAGGAGACCGTCTGGCAACGCTCCTTTGCCCCCGCTACCCAACCGACGCTGGTCAATACGCAAACCGTGGCAATCCTGGAACCCGACGGCCATTTCCTGGTTCAACAGGTCACTGATGGAACCATCCTGCTTGAAAACCAGGTCCCGAAACCTAAAACATTCGAAAACATTGCCGTCCTGGAAGACAGCACCCAGTACTTCCTTGCCGTGAACCGCAACCAGGACCAGGCCAACTTCATTCCCTCCTCCAGCAACAGTGGCCGTTTCGTTGTCAACGGAGAAATGCATGCCTTCGATATCCACAGCAAGAAACTGAACTGGACAGCCAACATCGGCCCCCAGTTGCTGAGTCCTGACCAGAGCCGCAACTTCCCGGTGCTGGTCTTCTCGGTTCAGACCAGAAAGCAAAACAAGGATGGGCGCACCACGTCTGCAGTCGACATCCATTGCGTGGACAAGCAAACCGGTAAGAGCCTCTACAAGAAGACCAACTCCTATTCCAATCAGTTGGTGGGCGTCGAGGCAAAACCCAGCCAGCGACGGGTCGAACTGAAGTTCCGAACCACGCTCGTTCAACTCAACTACGGAGCCCCGACAACACCGGCCAAGCCAGCCGCCCCGGAAAAAGAGCCTGCCAAGGCCCCCGGCAAACTCCCGGCGATTCCCGAGGAAACTCCGGCAGATCGCCTGAGGAATCTCTTTCGTCGAGCTGGCACCCCACCATCCCGCCCCGCCCCGAAGAGACCGAAAATAACGCCAATCCCTTAGCTCGTCGCAAGTTAGCACTGCGCAGAAGAGCCATAAATCCGGTTCTACAGATACCGGTTTCCAGATTAATTAAATCGAGTTTTCCTTACCTTCGCTTCTGCGATATACTCGATAGGTAGTGTGCTCATTACAAGCGCCTTGCCACTGGTACCCACCCCATGTCCAACAATCTTCAGGACTGGATCGGAACAGAACTTCAAAACGGCCGTTATCGTGTCGTTGACAAGTTGGGAGAAGGGGGAATGGGGACGGTCTATCGTGCCCACGATACCAAGCACTCCCGGGACGTGGTCATCAAGATACCACGGACCAGCCTCCTTGAAGACAAGAAGTTCGCGCGACGATTCGAAAGGGAATTGAAATCGCTGGGTGAACTTTCTCATTCCAGCATCGTCGAAATCCAGGCGATGGGAAATCACCACGGAATACCCTTTGCCGTCATGCAATACCTGGCCGGTGGAGACCTGGAAGATCAACGCCCTGTCGATAAAACGGGCCTTGTACTTCCCTACGATCCCAACAGGCTCGGTCACTGGTTGGCCAGGATTTGTGAGGCACTCGACTTCATTCACCAGAAAGGCTATGTCCACCGGGACATTAAACCTTCCAACATCCTGTTTGACACGGCAGGCCACCCCTACATCAGTGATTTCGGTGTCGTCAAGGCGATCAGCGAAGCCAGCGACGAGGCCCCAGCGGAATCACTGACAGAGGCCGACCACGTCCTCGGTACCGTGGCCTACCTGGCACCGGAAATGCTTTCCCCTGATGAAATTAGTGGTCAGGCAGATCAATATTCATTAGCCGTTACGATCTACGAACTATTGGCCGGGCAATTACCGTTCCCGGAATCAACATCTCCGTTAGAGTCCCTGGAACACTTGACCCAACCCGTTCCACCACTGAGAGACATCAACGCCACGATCAGCCCCGAATTAGCCACAGCACTTCACAAGGCCCTGGAACAGGATCCTCAGCAGCGTTATCCCAGTTGCAGTGCCTTTGGCAAAGCCTTGCTGGCAACCGTTGCCGACGCGGACGAGATCACGTCAACTGCCCGTTCCGAAGTCAATGCCGCACCCACCATGGCTCGCTTGAACTGTCCTACCTGCCAGGTCCAGCTAAGAATCACCGAGAAATTCGCAGGCCAGACAACCCGTTGTCCGCAATGTCGCAGCACGCTCGTGGTGGCCAAGAACCTGGGCTGGCTGAAACTCGGCAAAACCACTTCGGACGACACCCAGCTTGTTTCCCGGAAGAAAACCGCCGCCGTCCCCAAGCCGCCGACCAACACGCCAACGGATCGCAATGCCCCCGCGCCACATCCAGCCGAAGAAGCCACGCCGGATCGAAAAGAGACCGCTACTCCAGCACAAGACCGTGCAGGCAAAAAGCAGAAAGGGGCTACCAAGGCTAACAGGGGCCAGCAAAGTTCACGATTAACGTTGACCGGCCACCATGATCCTGTACTCGATGTTGCTTTCAGTCCCGATGCCCAACACCTGGCGTCGGCCGGAATGGACCACCTGGTCAAAATCTGGGATCCGACCAACGGGCGAGAACGCTTTAGTCTCGAGGGACATACCCAGACCGTCACAAGTGTTCGCTTCGCCACCGACAACCAGTCCGTCTTGTCAGCTGGACATGATCGTTCCATACGACTCTGGGATATCACTTCGGGAACACAGGTAGCCGAATTCGTCGGCAACCAGCACCTTGTTGATGCCATTGACCTGAGCAGGGATGGCCAATGGCTGGCCTCCAGTGATGGTGAACAGGTTCGCCTCTGGAACGTGCAAAGCCGGGAGACCATCCGGCTCCTGGAAGGCCATACCGCGCATGTCACGCATGTCGCTTTTAACCAGGCAGGATCCTTACTGGCCTCGGCTAGCAAGGATCATTGCATCAGGATCTGGAATCGAGAAACCGGCGCACTCATGGCTGTCCTGGAAGGTCATGAGGATGAAGTGAATTGCGTGTGTTTTAGTCCCGACGACCAGCAACTGGTCTCCGCCAGCGCTGACCAGACAACGCGCATCTGGACCGTAACCGGGGAGGAAGAGTTTCAGTTAAAGAGCGTGGACGAATTAATCTACACGGCTTGCTTTAGCCCGGATGGTCGCCGCGTCGTCTCGGCCGGCAGCCCACTGGTAGGCAAGCAGGGCACGGTCAAGATCTGGGATGTACACACGGGGCAACTGGTCGGCGCGTTGAAACATACCAACGTCCTGGGGCTGGCCTTCAGTCCGGACTCGAAAAAACTGGCCACAGCGAATGCCGATGGCACGGTCAAGATCTATACCGAGCAGGTCCTCACCTTACTCGGTGATACACGCTGGCTGACCAGCGTGGCCTTCAGCGCCGACGGTTCCCAGTTGGCCTCCGCAGGTGGTTACGAGGACAACACGGTCAAGATCTGGGATGCCCAGTCAGGCCGGGAACTGCTGACACTCAAGGGCCATGCGGAATCCATTTGGAGTGTTGCTTTCAGTCCCGATGGAAAATGCCTGGCATCTGCCAGCCCGGATCGAACAGTCCGCCTCTGGGATACCAGCGATGGCAAGGAACTCTTTGTCCTCCAAGGCCATGAACATTGTGTTTCCCATGTCACGTTTCGACCGGACGGAAAACAACTCGCCTCCGCCAGCCTGGATCACACGATCCGCCTCTGGGACCCTGCCACCGGCCAGCAGCAGATGGTACTGAAAGGTCATGACGGGTCGGTCAACGGCCTGGCCTACGCACCTGATGGAACCACGCTCGCTTCCGCGGGATCGGACATGACCGTTCGCCTATGGGATACCTCCAATGGCCAGTTAAAGGCCACGCTCAAGGGCCATACGGACCGTGTGAACAGCGTCAGCTTCCACCCGCAGGCCCCGGAACTGGCATCATCCGGGGGCGCCTCGGACAAGACAATCCTGCTCTGGGACCTGGATAACAACGAGCCCATCACCAGGCTAGAGGGACATACCCGGGCTGTCATGAGCGTGAACTTCAGTCCCGACGGACTGAAGCTCGCCTCGGCCAGCGACGATCGAACCGTCATGGTTTGGGACCGTAGTAACGCAACCGCGTTGCTGACCCTCGAAGGCCACAATAAAACGGTTCGCAGCGTTACCTTTAGTCCCGATGGAAAACGACTGGCTTCCGCCAGTGGCGACAAGACCGTGCGCCTGTGGGATGCGACCACCGGTGAAACCGCACTTACCTTACAGGGCTCGCGCGAAGGACAAGATGAGCAGGACTCCGACAAACCGGAAGAACTTCAGACCACACTGATTGGCAAGCCCTTTCATCAACTGCAAGGCCATACAAGCTTCGTCAATTGTATTGACTTTAGTCCGGATGGCGCATTTCTCGCCTCCGGGGGTGGCTACGAAGACCACTCGATCAAGATCTGGGAGACGGCCAGCGGCAAGCTGACAACAACCCTGCAAGGCCATGACGATGCGGTCTGGAGTCTCGCCTATTCACCACGAGGAGATCTCTTGGCCTCGACGGGTCCTGACCAGACCATCCGGCTCTGGAATCCCAAGGAAGGCAACCAGGTCACCTTGCTGAAAGGACACGAGGATGAAATCAACACCGTCTGCTTCAACCCAGACGGGAACCACCTGGTCACGGGCAGTGATGATCGAACCGTCTGCATCTGGGACCCGGTTGCTGGTGTTGAACTGCGAAAAATGGAAGGACACACCGACTTCGTCAACTGCGTTCGCTGCAGTCCAGACGGCACCCGGATTGCATCTGCGGGAGGCCATGAAGACAAAACAATCAAGATCTGGGACAGTCTCACCGGGCAGGAAATCTTTACCCTGGAAGGCCACAAGAACTCAGTCACGAGCTTGAGTTTCCATGGCACCGGAAAATGGTTGGCCAGCGGGAGCGAGGATCAAACCATTCACCTCTGGGACGTGATCAGTGGCAAATCCGTACTGGTCCTCAAGGGCCATACCGATACCGTCACCAGCCTGCACTTCGCTGCTCGCGGAAAATGGTTACTCTCGGGCAGTGCGGATAAAACCGCTCAGCTATGGAACCTCGCCACGCGGCAATCTGACTTGACACTGCAGGGGCACGAAAAAGGACTTCGCTGTGTCGCACTGGGGCCACGTGGCAGGACGGCTGCCACGTCCAGCGGAGATACCACGATCCAACTCTGGAAAATCCGTCGCCAAAAGAAAACCGCTGAGTGAATCCTGGCATGCCAGGGCATGGGTCGGCCGGAACAAGATTTGCAGATACCACGGCTGTCCTTTATAAATAGAGACTTCTCAGACCAGCTCTGCGATTCATTTCAACCAGTCAAGAAGGGCTATACCATGTTCGCTTCGTCCAGCAGACGCGTCGTCACACTGATCTTGATACTCGGTTTCACCGCGGCAATCACCGGGTGCAATTCCGAATCCCGCAAGGAAGAAAACAGCAAGCCTGTCAAAACGGGTGATGCGACCAAGGCCGGGGCTACCAAGGAAAATCCGGGCAACAATAAATCCCCTGCCAACCAGGCTCCGGTAACCGCCGGTAACAGCACAGCACACCCCTACGTGACGAACGATTGCCAGGCGGCGATCATCCTCCATCCACGAAAGATCTACCAGTCAG
Organism: Pirellulaceae bacterium; assembly: GCA_046583055.1. Lineage (GTDB taxonomy): Bacteria > Planctomycetota > Planctomycetia > Pirellulales > Pirellulaceae > JAZADA01. The sequence continues at coordinate 13,659 of JAYGDH010000370.1, forward strand.
TATTGCTGGAGAAACTCCTGGAATCAGGAGCAATCAAGACATTTGTCGACAACGAGTTGGTCGGTCAACTCATCAATACACTTGGGTTTGACGTCCGAGAAATCACACGCTTTTCACTGCTGGTGACAAGCCTGCCCAGCCAGCCACGGGAAGAACCTTCACTCGTGATGGTCCTCGAATTCACGGAAGCGGAAGACCGAAGTAAGATCATCTCCGATCTAATGCAACTGGATGCACCCGTCGAACAGGATGGTAAACAATGGTATCTACGCAAGGATGCCAGGAGTGGTCCCATCGTGTGCGTACCGAACAACAAGACAGTTGTCTTCAGTACCGATCTCGACCTGGCCAAGCAAGTGGTCACCATGCCAGCAGCCAAGAATCCCCTGAACGCGCGCCTGGTCGAACTGGACTACCAGAACCAGGCTGGTGTGATCGTGGGCAAGCGTGACCTCTTTCCACCGGCCCTGATGGCAGAGATACAAGGAGGAGTCAGGCGTGAAGGATTACCTCCTGCGTTTGCAGAAGTCACGGCCATCATGGCAGAGCTAAAGGCAGCCAGCATGGTCCTGAACCTATCACCGGATCTCTACCTGGAACTGGGCGTGACCACCAGCAGCGAGGAAAATACGACCAAGCTGCGAACCATGATCAATGACAGTCTCACGTTGCTTAAGAGCACGCTCGGTGTCCTGACGCTGGTCCCACCCAAGGACATGCCTAAAGCGATGAGACCGGTTCTCCAGGAAACCTTGAAACTGCTGGCACAAATCGAGTTGCGGCAATCCAAGAGCCGACTGGCTGTGATCGTGAAAGTTCCGCCGCGTCAGCTGATGGCATTGCAAGGTCCCCTGGAACAGTTCCTCGTTTCGTTGGTAGCAAAGACGCCCAAGATTCCTGACCTGCACCTGGTCCAGGGAAAGGTTACCCTCGACGGTAAGCCGTTGGCTGGCGCCCGCGTGGCCCTGCACCGTATCGAATCGGGGGCTTCACGCGTTTTCGCTGCCACCACGAACACGGAGGGCTTCTACAACATCCAGGCACTCTACACCAGCGGAGAATTTAGCGGGGCTCGGGCTGGTCGCTACAAGGTCACCGTCATCAAGGTGTCCCCCTCGGAATTGAGTGACGAGGAGTTCGACCGGAAGTACCAGCAGCAAATCGAAGCCACTACCATCGAGGCAAAGCCGGTCGCCAGGCCGGCACCAGCCTACCTCGTCAATCCGCAATACGTCAGTGTGCTCACAACGCCCTTTGAAGTCGAGGTCCGGGCAGATGCACCGATTGTGCTGGATGGTGACAGCGAGGAGCGTATCAACGTCCATAACTTTTCCCTGACCAGCGAACCCCCGCTCAAGAAATAGGAAACCTTTCATGACAGAATTTAATCGTCGGCAGCTGTTTCACCATGGGCTGGGCGGACTGGCGATTGCCGGAGCCAGCACCCTGACCCTGCAAGCTGACGCGGCGCCCACGGCCAAGACGCTGGACGTTCACAATTACCAGGATTTTCTCGACAAGAACGGGATCCCCCAGGTGCAACCGGCAGCAAAATGGGAACCCTCTCGCAAGGACATCCTCGGCCCTTACTTCCTGGCCGGTGCACCCTTCCGAGGCAAGGTCACGCCCCCGCTCGAACCAGGGGAACTCGTGGTCATGCAGGGACGAATCTGGGGACATGATACGCGCAAACCGATCAGCAACGCCGTCCTCGATGTCTGGCAGGCCGATGTCAAGGGACGCTATGATCTTAGCGATCCCAGGAAACCTCCCCAGCGCAGCGAATTCAAGAACCGGATTCGCCTGGTCACCGATGAGACCGGTTACTACGAGTATGAAACCATCAAACCGGGTGCTTACCGGATCGGACCAAACCCTCGCGACTTTCGGCCTGCTCATATCCACTACATGGTCCAGGCACCCGGCTATACGAAACTCATCACGCAGGTCTATTTCAAGGGAGATCCCTTGATTACCACCGACCGCTGGGCCAGCAAATCCAACCTGGTAGTACCACTGCAAAAAACAAGATCTGAACACGGCAACTACCAGCTGGGAACGTTCGATATCGTCCTGGCAAAAGCGTAAATCGACTTCCCACACTCTCCCAGCTCTCCCGGAGTCCTCATGACTTTACGAAATGTTGTCATCGCCGCCTGCGGCCTGGTCGTTATTTGCTCTTCCCTGGGACTGGCCGCTCCACCGGCGACCGAAACTACCGGCATGTGGTCAGGCCAGGTAATAGACAACTCTCTCCGCAAACTCGCACCCCCGACCGGATTCATTGTCGATAACCAGGCGTGGAAAAAGATCTGCCTGGCCTGGCGACCCGGTGAACAGTTACCCAAGGTCGATTTTGCCAAGCAACTGGTACTGGTCGGTGTCGTCCCGGGGCCCAACCTGGTGCTCATGCGACCTACCATCGACAAGAAAGGAAACATCTCCTTCCTGGTAGCGGGGACCAAGAAAGGTGGACCGGGGTTTGGTTACAAGTTGATCGCAATCAGCCGACAGGGTGTCAAAACGGTCAAGGGACAATCGATCGCCGGCAAGGGAGTCCGCGGGACAGTTCTGATCCCCGGCAAGATTGGATCATTCAAACAACACACGCTGGAAATCAAACTCTGGGAATACGATCCTTTCCTGGCAGATGTTGGCGCCAAGCTGATTGACCGTTTCCAGGTGGAAAAATTTCAACACCAAGACGGTCAGGAAACGGCCACGCCATTCACCATCGGCACCCAACTCGACCCACGCAAGAATCGCCGTTACTACATTACTGTTTTCGTTCTGAAAGACAGCAAACGAACCCACATCGGTGAAAAAGACGGGAAATCGGGACTCTGTAATGTCCTGACCCATGGAAATCCCACCACGGTCAAGATCATCGCCAGGCCCGTTCGTTAACTTCCCTACCACGCAAAAACAGCCTGCAACTTACTTGTCTCATAATGAGACAAGCGTATCTTTCCTGCGACACCTCGGGGATAACTGGATTTTCCCGGTTTCTCTGCTGGCTCCTTACAGGGTATTTTCTGTCTCTTTTTCGGCACCTTGAATGAAATCGCAAGTAGCTTCTGTCACATACTTTACGCACCTATCCAAGGCATACCCACTCGTGTTTTCCGGTGTCTTTCCTGGCCGGAGGCCCTTCTCTTGGCACAGACGTTGCTTTTTAGTTCCAGCATGAAACCACGGTCGAACGCATCGACCGGGACTATTAAACTCCCACCAGGACAAGCAAGGAAGGAAAGAATTATGAATGCCCATCGTTGGAACTTGGCTGGACTCATCGTATTAATCAGTGTCATGGCGATCGATCAACCGGTCGTTGCCAAGATTTTTCGATTGCGACGCAATCGTACGATGGTCGCTCACAATACCTCCCCG
>JAYGDH010000430.1:0-3038 GCA_046583055.1 Pirellulaceae bacterium
TGGACGTCGATCGGGCAGGAGGCGTCCACGGAGACGGGGCAAGCGAGGCGGTGGGGAACAGGGAAGCGACGTACCGAGCAAGGAAAAGACGCCAGACCCCGTAGAGGCAGAGGATTCCGCCGATCCCGAGGCAGAGGAATATGAATCGGAATCCACGGTGAGTCATCGCAAGATTCCAAACTGGCCCGAGGCAATTTCCGTGGTAGTGGAGTCTAATCTGGCTGCGCGAGGAAAACAGGGTAGCGGACGTTCCAGTGCAGGGCGGCAATCCGGAAAGTCGTCCTCTGGAGGGCGTCAGTCACGCAGTCGACGCGGCAAGCCCCAGGAAGGGCGTTAATCGCACCAGCATCGCAGGTGGCTGGAGGCAGAACCTGGTGCTTTGCATAGGACGGGTGCATGCCGTGAGAAACGTCCTGCAACTGCACGTTTTCGACACCGATCTAGGGGTTCTTCTCCTGCTGTGGCAGGACGATCTGTTGGTCCGCCTGCGGTACGGCGGCGAGGTGGCAGAGAGCCTCCAGAAAGAACTCGGATCTGGACAAGAGGTCGTCACGTCGGTTAGCTGTGTGATGCGGCACGCCCAGGAACAATTAACGCGATTTGCCAGTGGTGAAGCGGTTAGCCTGGACGATGTTTCACTCGACATGCGGGGCCGAACCAGTTTCCAGCTTCGGACGCTGGCTGCCTGTCGCAAGATTCCCTGGGGGTCGGTCGTCTCCTATGGTGAGTTGGCACGTCGGATTGGGAAGCCGCGGGCAGCTCGGGCGGTTGGCAGCGTGATGAAATCGAATCGTCACCCACTTGTGGTGCCGTGCCACCGGGTGATTGCGGCGAACGGTGGACTGGGTGGCTATTCAGCGGATGATGGTTTGTGCACAAAAGCCCGGCTGCTTTCGCAGGAAGGCATCGGCAAGTATGCGGATGCCATGGGCTTAGGGTGAAGTGGTCGTGGCATTCGGCGTGCCAATGATTCCCTCGTTGGAAAGAAACGTGGCTAGAATCGAGGCGACAGCTTCGTGGCCATTGGCGTTCCAATGATAATCGCGACTCGGAACGATGCCGATCTCTTCAAAGGTAAGGTCGCGGGCGGAAAACTGTTCGTCCAGGTCCAGGTAGGCAAGGTTTGGTATTAATTTCAAAGCTGCGCTAAATTGGACCGATATTTCCGCAAGTGTGTCGATCATATTCTTGGTTTGAACGCGGGTCGCCGGGTCCAGGTAGGTCCCAAATTTCAATACCACCAGGCGGCAATTACGCTTTTCGCACTCGGCTGCCATCCGTTTCAGAATCGTGATGGCGAGGTCGAAGGAGTGCACCGTGCTCTCGTAGAGCGGGTTCAAGCCGTCCTTGCGGGGTTTCGGGACAGGGACATTGGCGAGGGTCAGTTTATGGTCGATGAATACCGGTTTGTCGAGAGCGTATTGGTGGGAAGTCGAGATTTCCCGGAAATCGTTACCGAAAAAAAATGAGACTACCACGACGTCCGGCTGGTAATCGAAACCGGATTCCTCGAGAAAGAGAAATTGCTGATCGGTTCCCCAGCCAGAAACGGCGGCATTAATCACTTGCCAGGAGACATCGTGGATAAACCGGTCCTCGAGAACCTCGCTGAACATTTGGCTGTTGCGCACGCCGTAGCCCCAGGCGTAAGAATCGCCAAGTACGAGGATGCGATTTTTTCCTGCGGGTTTAGCGATGGAATACTCACGATCGCGGAGGCCCTGAGAATTTATGGATAGAGGTACTCCAAATGTGGTGCCAGTCCAGTTGGGAATGTTTCGCCAACCAAGCCGCGCATCGTGAATGAATCGATGCCCCGTTTTTTCGTGGCCCTCCTCGTAAAGATACACCCATTGTGTCGAGGGGAAGAGCCTCGCGCGGAGGGCCAACAGTCCCAGCGATGCAGCAGCGCCTAGCAACAGGCCCAACAGTAAGGCAGCCAGGCGAAAGCGGGCCTGGCGTTGAGGGTTGCGCGTGGTTTCTGGATGCGTTGCCATGGAACATCGGGTGGTAGATTGAGTGCCGCAAATTCTATTTGAAGACGAACCGTGAAGTCTCCCATGATCTTAGTCAGTACCGAAGGGGACACCAAGACAAGCTTTCCGTGCCTGCCCGCCAGGGTCCGCAACAGCGGCTTTAGAACTGGCTGATAAGCTGGGTGATATTTGCTGATCCGGCTAGCCGCAAAGGAGATAGGCCCCCGGTCCACCAACTTATCGTTACGAGCCGCAAATTCCGATGTATCCTCAAGGTCGTTGTTCTTTAACGGGTGCCTGAATTTTGCGGAGGTGCCTGAAAGACTGAGACTGCTTGGACTGTGCTTCTTCGGTATGAAGAAACAGCCATGCGGCCAACGATCCGGGGGGGGGAAATGGTCCAGTGCACGCCGTACTGCGGTTCGAAATCCGGATTTTGCTAGCAATCGCGTTGAGCGGTGGGCTGGTCGGTTGCGCTGCTATGGATGAACGTCCGTCGACTCGTAATGAGCGCACGATGCTTGTGGAGATAACTCCCCACGCTGAACTGGTCTATCCGCGGGTAACTCCTGAGCACCGACGTGGGGTTCAGGCAACGTTGCGCAAGCAGGCGAACGTTTCCTCCGTATCTTTTCCGAGTCGTGCCCAAGTAACGGTTGCAGACCAGGAATTTTCCCGCTTTGCTAGCATCCGGAGCGATCAGCGCAACTTTTACAGGGGATTCGATCACCGGTTTGCGTCGCTGGGAGTGGCGTTAGCGGCCACGATTGCACACACGGACGTCGATGAAGATTTTCGGAATTGGTGGCAGGCTGACGTCCATTCGGACGCTTGGGACGACTTTTCCGATTTCGCGAAACCACTTGGTGACGGGTATATTTCGCTGGCGATCATGGGAGCGGGCATGGTCGCTGGATCGCTCGCCGATGATACGCGGTGGGGGCGTGGTGCGAACGAGTGGGGAAGTCGATCGTTGCGTGCGGTTGCCGTCGGCGCTCCGCCGCTGCTACTGTTGCAGGCGGCGACCGGTGCTGGGAGGCCGGGTGAAAACTCTGCAGAATC
>JAYGDH010000435.1:0-1977 GCA_046583055.1 Pirellulaceae bacterium
GTGGGTCGTAGACTTTATGTCGCCCATTTGTTCTGGTGCCATATAGAACGGGGTGCCGAGGAAGTATCCTGTTTCCGAAATATCTGAATGACTGCCAATGCGAGCCAAACCGAAATCAACGATCTTGGGAATTAGCTCATCATCTTCTTCCAGCAATAAGATGTTGGCTGGTTTGATGTCACGGTGAATCAACTGTTTGCGGTGGGCATACGATAAACCAAGACAGACACCTTGAATTAATTCAACCGCTTTCAACGGTGCGATCGCTCCTTCTTGTTTGCAGTAGGCAGCCAACGATAAGCCAGGTATGTACTCCATCACGATATAGTGCCCAAGGTCATCCGTATCATGATCGTAGACATGGACGATATTGCGGTGGTTTAACGATGCAATCAACTGCGCTTCCCGAATAAAGCGAGTGATGCGGTCTTGAGAGTCGTCCGCGTTAGCATCAAGACGCAAACGTTTGATGGCAACCTCTCGGCCCAATTTTTTGTCCAGGGCTCGATAGACCGTGGCAAATCCGCCACGTCCAATCTCGGACAAGATCTCGTAACGGTTCGAAATGGTAGTTCCCAACTGCTCATCGCCTGGGGAGGGGCCAGGCGACAGAAGATCTGCTGGCGGAACAGATCGCCTGTGAAAAGTACGGGTCAAGTCACGTTCACGACCAGCCGTGATACGCTGGTCGTTATGCCCGTCATCATTGGTTGAGCTAGCAGGCAGACGGTCGGGTGGTTGTCCGCAGTGCGGACAGGGCTCCGTTATCGAATCCGTTTCTTTTTGACAATGGGGACAACGCATCAGAAAAACCGCAATAAGCACGAGACCAAGGAAAGTTTCAGACGCGACTTCACTCAGTTGGGTTCGAGTCGATGACTACGTAACGATAAGCCATAGTATATCGTTGAAGGTCTTGAATTGCTCCAGTCGTAGCAAAAGCCCCTTAACGCCCTTGGCCCCCGGTTGCATTGTGCATGGTTCAAGCTGGCACTTTGGCGCAGAATAATATAACGGTTGAGATCCTAGTATCTCGGTCTGCGAATAACAGAAAACACTGACAATATAGTGGTAAAATCAGTTATTGAGAGGTTTGTGGGCAGTTGGTAGACAAGTGACCTGAGTGTTCCCACGTGTCTGTTACTCTTCTCGATAGGTAGGTGCCACGTGGTCACTGCAAACAAAACAAGGAATTTTTTAGCGTTGAAAAAGGTTGTGATTCCAAGGATCGAGATCAATTCGGAGATTATCTCCCGGCTTTAGTCAGTCGGATTGCACGGAACCAGGATCAGCGGGTCTTGCTGTTTGTCTGCCGTCTCTAGTCTCCAGGAAAACACGCATCTGTACCGGCCTGCAAGTCTTTTGGCCGACGCTGAGCAGGGAGACTCTGCAGCAGCAGATCATGCTGCTGGTCGGTTAGCTATTCGCGTCTTCCTCACCGACCGGCGCATCCGCACCGCTTGGATGCCGGGCCGCCACAGCTTTCGATCTGTTAGCGGCAGCATCACTAACAATCAAGACAACGCCGAACAAGATTATCAACGACGGTAAGTCCCAGGGAGGCGCGGAGTCATACGCCCAAAACAAAAAGAGGCCAATGGTTAGAATGCCGATTCCAATAAGTGTCCTCCGAGAAAACAACTTTGACAGAGAATTAATGTTCTTTTCCTCGGTCATTAGCGAATTCTCCTCTGGGAACGGTAGGTTTGTCATGCGTGGTACGAGTTAGGGCTTTCCAGCCTCCATCTTCGCCGGGTAGCGAGCGTGGTGGAAATCGCCAGCAAGGTTAGAAGTGTATACAGTCGAATCATGAAACCTCGCCCCGCAGGATCTTCCCCACACCAGTCTACTGGGGTTGGCTGGGAACGGCGAGAGTGCCGTCCCCAGGATCTCTGACGACCGTCCATCGATTCGGCATGAAGTTCCTATCGCACGGCTGCCAGCAGGTAGACAGCGGTGTGGAAAATGAAAACCACC
>JAYGDH010000530.1:0-5509 GCA_046583055.1 Pirellulaceae bacterium
GGGGCCAGGTGAGGGAATTCCGATACAATCCCCGGAGTGAGCTTGCGTCGATGTCCAATCCACAGAAACTCGAGGGCATTTTTACGCCTAATATCGTTCCCCTGGATGACCAGGGAAATATCAATGAATCAGAAACCCGTCGCTACGTGGACTGGTTGATCGATCACGGTGTTCACGGCCTCTATCCCAACGGGTCGACCGGCGAATTCACTCGTTTCACTGCCGAAGAACGCATTCGTATCATTGAAATCATCGTTGACCAGACACGCGGACGAGTTCCTATACTGGCCGGGGCCGCTGAAGCCAATACGCGCGAGACCATTCGAGCCTGTGAACGCTATGGCCAACTGGGCGTGCGTGCCGTGGCCATCGTCTCTCCGTTCTATTACAAGCTGAGCCCGGATGGTGTCTACGCTTACTTCAAGGAAATCGCCGATCATTCCCCCGTCGACGTAACCCTCTACAACATTCCCATGTTTGCGTCCCCGATCGATGTAGCAACCGTACAACGACTGTCCGAGGAATGCCCACGAATCGTTGCCATCAAGGACTCTTCCGGCGACCTGCCACACATGATGCGCATGATCAACAAGGTGCGGCCCAATCGCCCGGACTTCAGTTTCCTGACCGGCTGGGATCCAGCCCTCATGGCCATGATGCTCATCGGCTGCGATGGAGGCACCAATGCCACCAGCGGTGTCGTACCGGAAATCACTCGCAAACTCTACGACCTCACGCGTGCCCGACAGATCGACCAGGCCTGTGACCTGCAGTATCGATTGCTGGCCCTTTTTGATGCCATGATTTACTCCTCAGAATTTCCTGAGGGTTTTCGAGCTGCCCTGCAACTGCGCGGCATTCAGACCGGGCGAGGCCGCCAACCCCAGTCGATCGTACAGCAATCCGAACTGGCAACGCTCAGCGAACAGCTGCAGTGCCTGCTCTCTTCCGAAGGTTTTACCGCCGAACCCACCACCGGTTGCAACGAGTCAGCCGGAACTGATCAACTGCAGATTGCCCGCATCGTCCAGGACGTGCTGGGAGAACTGCAACGACAGGGAATCGCCTGAAACCACGACCTGTCCGCTCCAGCAACCAAAGAAGCACCGGGTATCGTTCACCCCGCCGACGATACCCGGTGCACAAGCCATTCAGTCGCATCCTGACTGGCAAGTATTCATCTTCCTCCCTACGGAGTGAGATAACGAACAAAGTTCCGTAAGGGCTGACCGGGAACATAAACCTTTGGCTGGCCTAACATCCCCTGCCCCATCTGGTAGTTTTCCGGAATGCTCCCGAGTGACACGATCGGTCGATACCGAAAATTAGTCGTGTAACCAGGAGCCGCGACGTGACCGCGAGCATAAGGATCCACCGTCGTTGCCTGCGTACCGCCACAGGGGATGATACGTACCGCCGACGATGCTCCCAGCTGTTGCCTTCCCAACTGGGGAACCTGGTTAGCAGCACGCATCGGTTGCCAATAAACGGCCGGCTGTAATGCCCTGGTAGACGGCTGCGACACGGGCTGCCACTGGGCATTCGGAAACGCTGCCGCGGGCATACCAGCAGGCGACATCACCTGCCACTGACCCATCGGCTGAATCGCCGTGGTACCCGCCTGCATCACCGGCTGCCAGGCCATCATCACGGGAGCCGTCCCCGCATAGGCCGGTCGCATCATCTGCCCCTGAGACATCAAGGGCACCGATGCCATCATCGGTTGCGAAACAGGCTGCCAGGTCATCGCCGGCTGAACCGCTCCAGCCGGGTTCCACAGGGGTCGTGCCACCATGGAAACAACCTGCTGCGGTGCCAGCGAAAGCGTCGCCGGAACACGCTGCCAGGCAAGTGTTTCAGCAGGCAGGCCCTGGGCATTCCCGTAACCAGCCATGAGTAACCATCCATAGAATGCACTGTAAGCTATTGCGTTTCTCATCGTATTGATCCTTTCCAGTCGTAGTCTCTGCGGGATCAAGCAACCCAGTGCAAATCATATGCAACCCCCGTGCCAAGAATGGATTTCAGACTTCCCAAAAGATCCGCCAACCACCAGATCCATATCGCGCGAGCGCAACAATATTGCTCCAAATCAAGAACGAAACAAAACTCCGGCACCTGCTAGCGATGGGTCATCAAAAAAAATACAGAGACCGGTCACCCCCGTCACACGGGAGACCAAGGCCCGCTGTAATCCTTACAATCTCGACCTGGCAACCGAAATAACTTACCCAGCTTCCGCCGCCTGTGACCCGGGATCGGATTGCAGCGCCGTGTCCCATTTCGCCGGGAACCTTAACGCAAAGACTGTCCCCTCGCTTTCCGAGGAATGAACTTCAATTTGGCCACCATGTTCCGTGACAATACGCCAACATTTAGAAAGGCCAAATCCCAGGCCGCGGCCAGCCTCTCTGCCCGAGAAGAACGGATCAAACAAGTGAGCCCGCACCTGATCTGGAATTCCCGGCCCATCGTCCTTCACGGTGATCACAGCCCCGGAACACGAGCCCCTGGTTTCATCCTCCACCGCCAATCGCAAGGGAGCGATGGCTTCAACCGAAACCCCAACCGCGCCGCCCACGCCAACCGATTCCAATGCATTGCGACAGAGTGCCTTGATCGCCTCGGCAAACTGGACTTCATCCACTGGAATCACGATTGGGACCCGGGGCCCTTCATGCGTCAACGTGGTCCCCTGTCGCTGAGCATCATCCGCCAGTTCAACCAACACGGCCTCGACCAGCGGTGTCAGATCAACCGGTTGACGATCCATCCGGGGCGGTTTAGCAAACAGCATCATATCCGAGATCATCTCGTGAGCGCGGAAAGCCTGGCTGTTAATGGTGGCCAGCATCCGTTGCCGTTCCGGATCAGATTCGTCGCGCAACAGCGTCTGGGCACGACTGGAGATATTTGCCAGCGGATTATTAATCTCATGACTGGCACCGTAAGCCAATTCCTTGAGCGAGGACAGTTTTTCCTGTTGTAGTGTCTCCGCAAACTGGTGCTCGAGCAGGTCCAGCCGCGCTAATCGCAGCAACAGGTCCGCCGCAGCGGGCAACCCGGACTCCTTGATATCAAGCTGGCCCAGCACGTAATCCAGGTGCTGTCGCCGTGATTGCTCATCAAGCTGGGCAGCCATCATCTCCGCCGACAACGGGCCATCGCTTTCCTGTAACATCTGTCGGCTCAGCTGATTTGCCAACTGCAGGCAGTCACATAGGCCCGGTGCATCCAGGTCGCCAACGGTCCAGCCCGGTAGGCAGGAGAGCGCATTCTCCCCGGAAAAACAATCGGTCGCCCAGTCAGCACTCTGCTGCAACAACGCCCTCCAGTAAACCAGGTCACTCTCGTCGGTTCGTACAGTCGCTTCACCCGACGTCCCGTTCAGCAAGTGACCTGCCAGCCGCGCGGCCAGTACCGATTGCCGCAAGCGGTCCTGCCACGCATGATCGGCAACTGGTAAAAACTCTGGCGCGGGTTGATCGCTGATTTCCTGGAATTGCGTGGACCAGCAACTGGCTAGCCAGCCTGCTGCTTCCATGACCGAATGAAACGGAGGCCAACCCGTGGCTTCCGCACGGGCAGCTACCCAGAGCGCCAACACCGGGTCATCCCTGATCGCGGAGACCAGCCACTCACGCTGGCTGCTACCAGTATCTGCCATGCAAGCCATCACCAGTCGCTGCGCGGTGAACCCGAACAACGGTAGGCGACAATTGTGATTCGCATCCAGTGAAGGAAGACATTGCATGATCGGCGCTCCGCGCCCCGGTGCAATCAGCCCCGGCAGGAAACAGACAGCAAGGTCGTTGGGAATCGCGTTACAAAAAAACGCACGCCTTGCATCGGCGCGCGCCTCATGTAGCTCCACTCAACCCGCTCGCCATCCTTGACAAACAAATCGACACATCGTGGCTATCTTAGTGGACTCGGTCGCTAACCAGCGGTCACACGCTCCATTTCCAACAAGTCGCAGGCACGTTCCAGTAACTCGTCGACCGCGAATGGCTTGTGCATGAAATCATCTGCACCGACCGCTCGCAGGTCCGCAATCTTGTCCTGCTCGACCATACCGGAAATACAAATGATCTTCACTGACTCGAGACTGGCGTCGCTACGAACTCGCTGGCAGACTTCCTTCCCGTTGATATCGGGAAGCATCACATCCAGGACAACCAGGTCCGGACGAAATTCCTTGACCAGCATCCCCGCACCAAAGCCGTTGTTCGCATTACGTGTCTCAAAGCGTCCATCACGCTCAAACACGTCTACCAACAACTCTACCAGTTCCTCGTCATCATCCACGACCAGGATTTTCCGTTTCCCACTCTCCAGGGCGTCCGTGGGAATGCCATTTTCCTTCATGAAGGAAAACAGCTGCTCTCGTGGAATACGGCGAAATCGACTCCCTGGTACGCGAAATCCCTTCAGCGAACCGTTGTCAAAGCAGCGAATAATCGTCTGCTGGCTGACCTTACAAATCTTGGCAGCCTCGCCCGTGGTAAAAATAGTTTTTGTCGACATGGCTGGTGGCCATCCTTCCTCGTCATCAATGAGATCAGCGATGCGTCTGGTCCATCCGGCAAATTAGCTGGAATGACCATCGGAAATACATTAATCCGCCGCAACCCTGCTGATCTTGAACTCCATTGTTACACAAACCTCCACGACCTATCCAAAACTCATACTTGCCTGGCTTCCTGTAGACGGTAAGCTTCTCCGCACCTCCCCGGGTTGCCAAGTTTTCCAATCGCCCCAGATTATACAGATCCCGATGACTACGTCAATACAGAATCGGCGTTACCCAAACTGCCTGTTTTCTCCGGAAACCTGCCTCGCTCCCTAGGAATGAAGCTCTCCCGATGCCGTTTTTTGGAGCCGCGACTCCAGGTAAGCCAACAGCAGGGCGACATCCGCCGGCGTAATACCACTGATCCGCCCCGCCTGGGCCAGGCTAACAGGCCGAATCCGGCTTAACTTCTCCCGGGCCTCGTGACGCAGGTGACCCACCTGAGCATAGTCAAAATCGTCGGGAATTCGCTTCTCGGCCAGGCGTCGCTGACGTTGAATCTGCTGCTCCTGCCGGGTCACGTAACCGGCATACTTGACGTCAAAAACCACCTGTTCCGCGATCCTGGCATCGACATCCTGCCATTCCGGGACCTGTTCCACCAGTTGGCTCCAACCCACTTCCGGACGCTTCAAATACTTGCTTAAAAGCTCCTGTCCAAAGCGTCGTTGATCCAGGATTTCTTTCATCTCGGCAATCGTTGCCTCTTTCTGCTGCACCTCCGCAGCACGAGACGCGTCCACCAACCCTTTTTCGGCCGCACGGGGAATGAGGCGACGATCGGCATTGTCCTGACGCAACAACAGTCGATACTCTGCCCGACTGGTAAACATGCGGTAGGGTTCATCCACGCCAGTCGTCACCAGGTCATCGATCAGCACGCCGATATAGGCTTCATCTCGCTCCAGAACCAGCGGATCCTGCTGCAAGCGGGCC
>JAYGDH010000546.1:0-3585 GCA_046583055.1 Pirellulaceae bacterium
CAGCCGAAGAAAATGCCAAAGGCGATCATCGCACCCAGCAGGAAGAGTAGTTTCCAGTCATCCCAGTCACCCGACTCAAACACTTTGGCGAGGGAGATTATCGCGATGATGGTTAACTGTCCCCCGATCGCCAGCGTGGAAACCAGTAACGACCACACGTCAAAGCGGGTTTCTGTTCTTAGCCAGTAGTGAATGCCCGCCAGCACCGCTACATCGAGTGACAACATGATGGCGGCAGTTGTATTTCCGCCGTCGAAGATAAACTCGGCATAGCGAAAAGATAAGTGAATCATGGCCAGGAATTGAATCCAGGCAAGCAGCAGTCCACGCGGCCACGCGGGTAGTAACCAATGCCAGCGGGAAGATCCCGGGTTGCGCGTGAGTAAGAGTTGTCGTAGCCCCACGAAACCAATTGAGGCCACCATCATGCACCAGGTGATCATGTCAAAAAAGAAATCACCGTTGCGGACATGTTCACCGAGAAAAACTGCGATGTACACATGTAGAAGACTGATCCAGGCGATCCAAAGTGGCAGAAACCGCGCGCAGACGACAATTGGCAGCGCCAGCAGGAGCCAGCGACCAAAGAGCCAGGGAGCATCGGCATTGAGTTGGAATTCCTGGCTCAACACGATCAGTACGCCACCGATAGAGAATGCTGCGACAGATGTCAGTAACTGTCCACTGAATTTGTCCTGACCGTTGTAAATGGCAAGGCCCAGGGATCCTGCGAAAACCAATTGCGGTACACCCATCCTTAGCATTATCCCCAGGTCGTGCCAGTTGGCAGCCAGGATGGCGGAGAAGCCGAACAGGAAGAAGGCGGCGGAGAGTCCCAGTAACGATCGGAGAACGATCTTTTCGGTACTCTTGCGTGGGTAGAGGAGCCCAAAAAGATCGCGCCGCATCTGGCGATCAATTACCCGGCGGGAGAGCAGCGCTTCGACCAGCGCACGATCTGCCGGTAATTCGTTGACCGTGACCGGATCTTCGTTGCCGACGATATGGCGATAAGTACTCAGGAGTTGCTCCCGGTGATTGTGCTCTGGGTGTTAGCATGCTCTTGTTCCTGATTCTAATGGTACGACGGCAAATTGTCCTATGCTCATTTACGCGACAAGTGCCCCGCCCTGGTAGTGATTTGTGCTACATCTCAGGCGTTTACGGTTTTAGCTCCGACAAGCGTTTCGGACCACCCTCGTAGATCTCCATCACGAACCGGGCCAGGTCCAGGAACTGTTGACGGTTTCCCAGCTGGTTGGCTAGACCCGGGGGCATGGCGGATTTGGGGCTGGGAAGGATTTCGTCAATCGCGTCCTTCTTGATCGTGATTTGCTTGCCGCCGGCCGGTTCGCGGAGTATCAGTTCCCTGGCATCGTCCTTGACCCGGAAGCCGGTTACCACCAGGCCGTTGTCGGTGATGACCGCGATCTGTTCAAATCCCTTGCGGATTGACTTCGATGGATGCAGGATCGACTCGATGAGAAACGGGTCGCTCACGCCATCCCGCTTGGCGGCCAGGTCCGGTCCCAGGCGATCGCCTGATTGCGGGTCATGGCATTTGACGCAGGAGAGCGAGCGGTTATAGAAGATCGTCGCGCCTCGCCTGGCATCTCCCTTGGCGCGTACCTCCCGGGCCAGGCTGGCGGTGTCGATGGCTGCCAGTTGTTTGGCCAGTGCCTGGATCCTGGGCTCCTTGCCCGTGAGGCCCTTGATGGTCAGTTCGTGAATAGACCAATACTTGTCGGGGGATGAACCGGTTTGCGTGATCCGGATGTGGCTGACCGGGGACGGACTGTTCAGTTCAATCTCGGTAACAGGATGAATGCCGATGCCCTCGGCAACCTTGTCACTCCAGGTTTTTCCGTCAAGGGATGTCTGGACGTGATAGCGCCGGGGATAATCATCGCGCGATCCACGGGTGTCGAGCGTCAGTGCCAGGACCTGGGCAGGATCTGGCATGGCAATCTGGAACCACATCCCGGGACGCTGGGTGGCGGCCGTGTCCCAGCGTGAACCGGCGTTGCCGTCGATGGCCGAGGTAACCTTGTTGCCACCGTGACTGGCCGTTAGCTTCCAGGCGGCACGATTCTTGAAGGGAGGTGGATCGAACAGCTTGAGCTCCGCGAGTGTCCAGGGACCGACACGTTGCCTGGATGCGGTTCGCACACGTCCCACATCGGCCGCCTCGATCAGGGGTGCCTGGTTGCCCCAGGTGTTGCGGATGTAGGTCGCCACATCGGCAATCCACTGGTCGCTGTTGGCCCCCATCGGAAGCATTAGTCCGCCAGCATAGGTTTTTTCGTCTACCGGTCCGATCAGGCCATTGAGCAGGATTCGAGTCAATCGCTCCCGGTGGCCGCGAACGCGCGGTGAGCCTGCCAGCGAGGGAGCCAGCATGAGTCCTTTGCCGTCAGGGCTGGGACGTCCCTTGCCATCCGGGCCGTGGCAGGTGATGCAGAGCGTGGTGTAGATCGCTTTGCCACGCACAATGGAATCGGCCAGTAGCGCGTTGCGTCGCCGAATCTCTGCGAGTTTTTTCCGCTCGGCAATCATCGCTTCCATGCGGGCACGCAACTGGTTGGCAATGTTGGAGATCGACTGGTTATCCGCATGATTTTTGACGATTGCTGCGGAAATCTCCCGGGCTTGTGGATGACCGCCCCGGGTAACCGACAGCAGGGCCTGGATGGCGACGTCCGGATGTTTGTCGTCAACCAGTGCCTTGATGTGCGAGTCGAGGGCACGGTTCGTTTCCAGCGTGGCCTCGCTGATCCGGAGCCCCGCCGCGCGGACCCGTGCGTCCTGATCATGCAGGGCGCTGACCAGCAACTCGGTCTTAATCGTGGCCAGTCCCTCCAGTGTCCAGAGGGCATGCAGCCGACCGAGCGGCGATTTCGAGGTCCTTACAATTTTCTCCAGGGCGGGAGTCACGGTCTTGTCGCCGTGCAGGATGATCAGCTTTTGGGCCTCGCTGCGCCACCAGCCATTGGGGTGGGAAAGATGGGCTACCAGTTGGGCCGGTGTTTCATCGAGCATTCTCGGCTGGGGGCCACGCCGCGTGGTCGTGTGATCGACCCGGAAAATGCGCCCGCGTCCAATATTCTTGTCCAGTTCATATTCCTGGACCACGCCACGCAGGTAGGATCCAC
Organism: Pirellulaceae bacterium; assembly: GCA_046583055.1. GTDB lineage: Bacteria > Planctomycetota > Planctomycetia > Pirellulales > Pirellulaceae > JAZADA01. Next base: position 3,153 of record JAYGDH010000546.1, read on the forward strand.
CACGGACCCAGTTGCCTTCCTGGATGATGCCACGATACATGTCCACGATGTACAGGCAGCCATCGGGGCCGGTGGCACTGTTGACGGGGCGGAAATTCGGGTCGGTGTTGCGGATAAACTCGTTCTTGTCATAGGCATTGGAGAGGACGATTCGTCCAGCATCATTGGAGACCTTGGCGCGGCGGATCAAGCGGCCGACCGGTTCACAGATGATGAGGTCACCATAAAAATCAGCTGGCATGCGATCGCCGCGATAGATGGATTGGCCGCAACTGGCGGTGAACCGGTTGAGTGTGTTGTTGGCTCGCAGTCGCCCGCGGCCACCCTGAGTGTCCGGGATATTGTCGATGGGGAACACCTCGCGAAAACCTGGTGCCTGTTCACCCGGGAGCGAAAGTCGTCCATAAATCATCGGCTGTTGAAAATCGGTGGC
>JAYGDH010000601.1:0-11853 GCA_046583055.1 Pirellulaceae bacterium
CGCAGGGCTCCCACGAAAACGTTCTCGTCCCGTGCATGTGAATAAACGAAAGCTCCCACCCAGGTACACGGTTTCTCCGCAACCACCTCCCGATCCATACGAACAACACGGTAGGTGTATTTCCCAGGAGTCCAGGCATAAGCACGACGCACACTGATGAAATCTCCCTCGTGACCAGAACTCTGGAAGAACCCGCCCCGGGCCGGACGGATCGCATCGTGACTGCGCTCACCCCACATCGACATCAGGAAACCAGGACCAATTTTCCGTAGCCGTCGATTCTGTTTCGTGTAACCATCTGCCTGGGTCTGTAACCCTCCGTAGAACGGGATCCCATTAAGATGTCCCAGGCCAATCGGGGCAATGTACAGGTTAATGTCCGCAGGAACAGGATCCTTGATCGTGACGTCAATACTGTAACTCTCAAATGGCGTATCCTGGCCCACGTCCCACCATACATCAACCAGATGCCAGGGCATCGCCTTGTACTCGGAAGGCGCAGCCAATTCGTCGGCATGCAGAGGCACCAGCAATGCCCATGCTGACGCCCACCAAAACACGCACGAACCCAGCAATCTTTTCCGCTGAAAACGGCGCACCCCAGGGGTTTCCTGGTCAACTTCAGTTGATCTGGTCATCACCATCACCTCCAGGCATCCTCTCCACGATCTTCCACCGCATGTGACTGAATCCGAATTGTAGTCTCATCTGGAATGGTTTCACAATCATCGAACGGGTAACCCGACAGCACCGCCACATTCTCTTTCCTGAGAATTTGTGCATCAAAACTTCGTAAACGGCTCAACCGATACAGTTTGACTAACCGATAAAGATGCTGGTTTTATGTCTCCAGAGAAATCCAGAATCCAAAGACGGCCTGTGAAAAACACTGTCATACTAGCGATTATCCCTGGTTTGCTAGCAAATCTCCTGCTCGCACAGCAACCTGTGGTACGTCTGCGCACCGCGATTCCTGAAAAAATCACGGCCTCCACACTTGGCTCGCCACCTCCCCGCGAACGATCGCCTGCCGAGGCAGTTGACTCGACGCCAACTCCCTTACTGACGCTGGAACGTACGCAGGAAATAGCACTGCGTAACAACCCGTCGTTGGCCCAGGCGGCCGCCCGCGTCGATGCTGCCTGGGGCCAACTGGTGCAATCAGGACTCTACCCCAATACGATCATTGGCTACCACGCTAATGAGGTGGGGAATCTTGGTGGTCCGGGCGTCCAGGGTGGATTCATCCGGCAAAAAATTATCACGGGTGGGAAAATACGTTTAAACCGTGCCTTAGCGACGCACGATTTAAAAATGGCGGAGGTCGATCTAACGGTCCAGGAGCAGAGGATATTGAACGATGTAAGCAGTCGTTTCCTGGAGGTGCTGGTTGCCCAACAACGACTTACGCTTACGCAGGAACTGGTCCGAATTGCAGAGGCTTTCGTACGATCCACGGAAACATTGCTGAAGGCAGGACGGGTCAACGAAAATAACCTATTGCAGGCCCAGTTGGAATCAGACAATGCACATATCCTGCGAGACAACGCCGGCAACATTCATCATGAATCATGGCGTCGGTTACAGGCAGTCATCGGGGACCCTGGTTTACCAATTCAGTCGGCAGAGGGACACCTGGCGGAAAAGACCCAGGACTTCAACTGGGAGCAAAGCCTGCAGGATCTGCTCACTGAACATCCCCAACTCACCACAGCACGAATCGAGATTGACAAAGCCTATACTGCGCTACAACGGGCCTGCCGCGAGCGATATCCAAATATCGATGTCATGCTCAGTGTACGACATCACAACATCACCACAGATGACGTGGCAAATATCCAGGTTGGTTTTCCACTACCACTCTTTGATCGCAATCAGGGCAATATCTTCAAGGCCCAGTCAGAACTCTCAGTAGCCGAAAGTCGACTCCAGAAGGCCGAGTTAAATTTACAAGACCAGTTAGCCATCACGTTTCGTCGTTATGCGAATTCCCGGCAGCAGGTACAACGTTACCAGGAACAGATGCTACCGCGTGCTCAACGTTCACTGGACTTTGTCACCACGGGTTATCGCCAGGGCCAGGTCGATTTCCTGACATTGCTGACCTCCCAGCGCACTTACTACCAGGTCAACCTTCAGTACCTGGATGCTTTAAGGAATTTACGCCTTAGCGAGATCATGATAGATGGCCATTTATTGCAGGGCAGCCTAAAGATACGCCCCCTCAATAATCGTTAAAGGACCGCCGAAAACCACGTTTTCATTGTTGATTCTGCTTGTTACGTCAGTCTGGCTTGACTAGTTGTTTCGAGACGCCTAGTATTAAAAACAGCTTTGAATTCTTACTCGAGGTGTTTTCTGATGTTCCAATGGTTGCTCCATTCAGTGTTGATACTGGCATTGTTCAGTTGTCCACTGCGTTGCACGATGGGCCAGTCAGACTCACTCCCAAGCGATGGAGACCCAGCGCAACAGGTCCGCACAACAGGTTGTTCCTGCTGTCCTTCAACACCGGGATCTCAATCTTCCGAGGAATCTCATTCCGACGGTGGCTGTTTCTGTCTCTGTGCCGGTGCGATCCTGATGCTTGATGCCGGGATTGACCTGCAGTCCGAACAGGCTGAACTGAATCACCTGGTCAACAAGATCACGGAACCGACCAGCCTGCCATCACCGAGTCTCTTCAAGCACGATGGGAAGCCCGCCAGTTCAAGTGGCCGTGCGATTCGCATCTCCCTGATGTCGTTCTTATTCTAACGGATCGCTTCTCAGCGCAAGAAAACGGTGCCCCCGTGGCCTTGTCGTATCTGGCGTAACCCGCTTTCCAGTCAGAAAGTGGCTCTTTCTTGGGGGATGTTCGATCAACGCATCCCCGGTCGTGTATCAAACAGGACACATTAATTCATGGCTCGGATTAAATTACTTCCCTGGGAGTACGGAATCCGTAACTTGTTTCGCAGGCCCCTGCGAAGCGGCCTGACAGTAACCGGTCTGACGATCGTCATCGTGCTGGTTCTTGTCGTGGTTGGTTTCATTCGTGGCCTGGAACAATCGTTACGTGTAAGCGGGGATCCTCACGTGGCCCTCGTTTTCGCCATGGGAATGGGAGAAAATCTGGAGTATTCAGCGATTCCCGTGGCCGCAGCCGACGAGATTTCCGCGCTCGATATTGTCCAGCAACGCTATCGCGAAAAATATGCCTCCCAGGAGTTATACCTGGGAACCCAGGTACAGCTGAAAAACGATAACACCGATCGCCTGGGACTGGTGCGTGGTGTCACACGAGCGGCAAGGTTGGTACGGCAACAGGTTCAGCTGACCGAGGGCCAATGGCCTGAAACTGGTGAAATCATGATCGGTCAACTGGCTGCTACCAAGCTGGGGGCCGATGCCTCGGAACTGGCCCTCGGTAAGACCCTGCGGTTTGAGGGAGATGAATGGCGTATCAGTGGACATTTTACTGCCTCCGGATCCGTCTTTGAATCGGAGATCTGGTGTCGACTCGGAGATCTTCAAAGTACCATGAAACGTCAGGACCTAAGCCTGGTCGCCCTGAGGTTGAATTCACCTGCCGATTTCAAGTATCTGAACCTGTTTTGCCAGGAACGTAACACGCTCGAAATCCGAGCCCTCCCGGAGCAGGTCTACTACCAGACCTTGAACCAGGATTACCGACCTGTTCGCATCCTGGCCTGGGTCGTTGTCTTGCTGGTTTCAGGCGCCGGTGTTTTTGCCGGCTTGAATACGATGTATGCAGCGGTACTGGGTCGCGTTCGCGAACTAGCAACGCTCCAGACCCTGGGTTACCTGCGCACGGCGATTGTTGTGAGCGTGGTCCAGGAAGGATTGTTGATCGCCATGACCGCTTCACTGATTGCCAGCATGATCGCCCTGATCGCCATTCGCGGTTGGGCGATCAAGTTTACCATGGGTGCCTTCCAGCTTGGAATCGACCCCACCTGTATCCTGATCGGCTGCACCACGGGCTGCCTGCTTGGATTGATCGGTTCATTACCACCCGCCATACGGGTGATGCGCTCACCGATTGTGACAAGCCTGAAAGCAATTTAATAAACCTACACTTAACCATCACTTGGAGTTACTGAACCATGCCTAGACTAACCTGTAAAGAGATACTGACGATCCTTCTGCTGGCTACCCTGGTTGGCTGCACCAAGGGCACCTCGAATACTTCCAGCATCGATGGTTCACAGTACCAGCTAACCTCGGAACCGACCGGTGCGATCGATGTCCTGAAATTGCGCAGCACGGCCGCTAACGACGATGCGGTCGTCGTTGTCGGCCGCATCGGAGGGGCCCAACCCTGGATCGAAGGCCTGGCAGCTTTTACGCTGGTCGACAGTTCCCTGCTCGCATGTAATGAGATTGAGAATGACAGCTGCGAGACCCCCTGGGATTACTGCTGTGAACCGCACCTGGCCACGAAGCAGACCCTGATCAAGGTCGTTAACCAACAGGGACAACCCGTGGAAGTCGGCGCCCAGGAATTACTGAAGCTGAAGGAACTACAAACCGTAGTCGTCCAGGGCAAGGTAAAGCTTGACGCCTCTGGCAACATGTCCATTCTGGCTTCCGGGATCTACATCCGCCCCTAGACCGTGGGATTGAAATCGTCCACTCCTCGAAGAGGCTATCAATCATGACAGAATCAATTAACCTGCGTGACCTGGCTGTCGATCGCCAGGATAAAGATGCCACGCCAGGAATCCGTCACCAGCGTCACTTCATCACACGCTATCTCCTTCCGGGAGTTCTTGTGATGGGCTTTGTGGGTGTCCTGGCCTGGACCCTTCAAGACCGGTTCCTGCCGGCTCACAAGGTCACGATCATTCCTGTTCACGTCACTCGATCTCACTCGCAACAGGCAGGCACACCCCTATTTAAATCCGCGGGCTGGGTGGAACCAAGACCCACTCCAATTTACGTGCCTGCCCTGGCAGCGGGCGTCGTCAAGAATCTCCTGGTCGTCGAGGATCAACCTCTCAAGAAGGGAGATCCGGTCGCGATCCTGGAAAGCGAGGATGCCAACTTGATCCGCAAGCGTGCCCAGGCTGACCTGCAACTGGCTACCGCCGAGTTGAAAGCGGCTCAAATCAACTTTGACAAACCCGTTCATCTGCAGGCTGCGCTCAGCGAGGCAGAGGCCGAGTTAGCCAAGGTAAATACCGCCGTGAGCAATCTGCCTTTTGAGACAGAACGTGCCGAGGCGCACCAGAAACTGGCCCAGCAGGATCTCCAGGGAAAGAAGAAGGCCAGTGGCGTCGTCTCGGGCCTGGAAATCGACAAGGCCGAAAGCACCCTGAAAGCGACTTCTGCACTCGTCCAGGAATTAAAGCAACGTGCCAAACTGCTGGCCAGTGAACAACAGGCCGTGCTACTCCGCCGCAACGCGCTCCAAGAACAACTCGAACTTAAAACCGCGGAAGAACGCACCCTGCTCAGAGCCAGGGCCCTCTTCGCGGCCGCAGAGGTATCCCTGGAAGAAGCAGAACTCCAGTTAGAACGCATGACCGTACGTGCCCCACGTGATGGCCGGGTTCTCAACCTGTTGTCCAGTGATGGAACCCATGTCCAGGGAGGCCCTGGCTTGGGAGGCAAGCATGATGGCGGCGCCGTGATCACGATGTATCAACCGGAAAAGCTGCAGGTGCGAGTCGATGTCCGCTTCGAGGACCTGCCCCAGATCCAGCGTGGACAACCGGTCCAGATTGAAAGTCCGGCAGTTCCCACGCCACTCCAGGGTACCGTTCTCTTTCTTAGTTCCCTGGCTGACATCCAGAAGAACACCCTGGAAGTGAAGGTTGCCATCAAGGATTCACCCGAGGTAATCAAGCCGGAGATGTTGGTCGATGTTACTTTCCTGGCACCGGAACGGCCTGGTGCCACCAAGGTCACCTCGGAATCGGTGCACTTGTTTGTACCCAAGAACCTGGTCCAGGAAGATGCCAACACGTCCTACGTCTGGGTCGCTGACCAGACAGCACGTGTAGCGAGAAAAACACCCGTGGAAACGGGCAGTCGCGGCTCACGCAACTTGATTGAAATCACCGCGGGGCTCACGGAAACCAGCAAGTTGATTGCTGCTCCAGACCCCCAACTGCAGGACCAGGATCGCATCCTGGTCACGGGGGAGGCTCCCTCTCCGGTTGATGCACCTCCCGCTCCGACAAAACCCTGACCAGGAGATCGCACACCATGCCGCTTGTGGAAGTACAAAACGTCACCAAGCAATACACGAAGGGGGATCAGACGATTACCCCGCTGGACGAGGTACACTTTCAGGTCGAAGAACACGACTTCGTTTCACTGATGGGAGCCAGTGGCAGCGGCAAGTCAACCCTGCTGAACCTGATCGCTGGCATCGATCGTCCCCTGTCAGGCAGCATCATCGTGGACGGTACCGATATCACCCAGCTGTCGCGCAGCCAACTGGCCCATTGGCGTTCACGGAACGTCGGCTACATTTTCCAGACACATAACTTGATACCTGTACTGACTGCCTACGAGAATATCGAGTTACCCCTGTTGTTACTTCCTTTTTCAACGGCAGAACGACGCAAGCGAGTCGAAATTGCCCTGCGGGCAGTGAACCTGCTGGACCGCGCCGAACACTATCCACGACAGCTCTCCGGTGGGCAGGAACAGCGTGTGGGCATCGCTCGCGCGATCGTGACAGATCCTCGTATCGTGGTAGCCGACGAACCAACGGGAGACCTCGACTCCGATACCTCAACCCAGATTCTCAGCTTGCTCCAGCAACTGAACCAGGAACTGGGAACAACCCTGCTGATGGTGACTCACGATACCGATGCCGCCAACGTTGCCTCCCGTCAATTCTACCTGGACCGTGGAAAACTGATCGAACAAACGAACCAATCCCATTCCATCGAAACGCGGTAACCAACATGCTGAAACTGTACCCCTACATCTTAAAAACACTGTGGCGGCACCGGGCACGTACGGCCCTGACCGTCAGTGGTTCAGCCGTGGCCCTGTTCGTATTTTGTTTCGTGGGCTCGGTCCAGGAAGGACTCAACCATCTCCAGAAACAAAAAGAAGCAGCGCGGTCGCTGATCGTCTTCCAGGCGAACAAGTTCTGCCCGGCGACCAGCAATATGCAACAGGACTACGACCGCAAGATCGCCAAGGTCGCCGGCGTGCGCCAGGTTGTGCCGATCAAGGTGTTTACCAACAACTGCCGGGCCAGCCTGGATATCGTGGTCTTCTACGGAATTCCACCCCGGCAACTCCAACAAGCTCGTGACTTCACACTGATCTCGGGTAACTGGGAAGAATTCGAAAAACACCAGGATTCCGCCATGGTAGGACAACGCGTGGCAACTCGTCGGGGCATCCAGGTGGGTGATCGTTTTTCCATCGGCCAACACACGGTCACGATAGCGGGAATTTACCAGTGCCCCAACGCCGCGGAAGAAAACTATATCTACACGCACCTGGAATTTCTCCAGCGTGGTGACAGGAATACCGTGGGCACTGTCACCCAGTTCGAGGTCCTGCTGGAGCAGGACGCCGACCCCCTGGTGGTTTCACGAAGCATTGATGAAACCCTTAAAGGCGAAAGCGTGGCAACCGATACCCGTGCCAAGGGAGCCTTCCAACTCAAGAGCCTGGGTGATCTCACCGAACTGATCAGCCTTTCTCATTACCTGGGAATCGCCTGCGTGGGACTCGTCTTGATCCTGGTTGCCACCACGACCTTGATGGCTGTACAGGATCGAATCCTCGAGAATGCCGTCTTGCAGACTATCGGTTTCACTCCCCGGCGTATCTTCTCTGTGGTGTTAACCGAAAGCGTGTTGGTCAGCTTTCTCGGCGGAAGCATCGGAGTCGCAGCAGCGATGCTCGGGTTGATGACCAGCGGCCTGGCGGTCGGCGCAGAAGCCGTCACCATTGCCTTTACTCCCACCTGGTCGTTGGCAGGCAACGGAATCCTGGTCGCTATCCTGACCGGCCTCCTGGCTGGTTTGCTCCCTGCCTGGCAGGCCTCTCGCCTGGAAATCGTACCTGCCCTGCGCGCCACGTGAGAGATCGTCTGGCAGCTTATCAGCAACGCTGCCTGAAGCTGCCCTGCACGCCCCAGGTACGGCTGGATAAGCGAAAACAGCCTGATCCTCCTCGCGATTCATCCCCCGGCAATATTTTGCCGATAAATAGTACCAGGATCGTTCTCTGCAAAGTCTGTGCATAAAGGAAACCGTGATGAACAAGATGACCTGGATCGCGCTGGGTGTTGTTGGTGCCGTGCTTCTCACGATGGCTGTATTCTGCCCGCTGGCAGGAAAATGCCCCATGCACCTCTTCCAGTAAACAGAGCGCACGCTCTTGCTGATTAATTTACCCGTTACTCTCCGCAACAATTGCCCTTGCAGGCAATCCACGGATTTAAGTAGAAGGGTAGTTACCGCTGGCAATTGCCAGTGCGTGATTGCAACGGAAAGGAATTCCTTATGCACAATCCCAGTGAACCCAGCAAGGACGATTGGGAACTGATCAACGACTGGGATCTCGGCTGGATCTTCGGAACGGATTTGGACGACTAGCTGGTAACCCACGAGACCGTAGGGGATCCCGGTTCTTATCTCGCTGCTTCTCTGGCAGCGCAGTCATCCTCGCAATTGGCGAAATACTTCCCAATTCGCTGTCTTCTTGACTTACTCGAAAGAGGATTTGAGCTTCGCTTCCACGCATGGTAGATTACGGCTGCAATCAATATTCGCTCTCGTTTGATCAAACCGCAAGCATCAGCAGCGTTCTCTTATCGACAGGGACTTGTTCCCAGAAAGCAATTAGCGTGGCCAGTAAAAAACCAAGCTGGGATCAAGCCAGTCAATTAGCCGAAGCCGTCGTGCGGCGTGCCAGTGATGCTGGCAACCTGGAAGCCATGCTGACATCGATGCTCGCAACCAATTACACCCATGACCCGGATCAATTCGAATCCGACTGGGAAAAGTTATTCGGCAATGCAGAGGAAGTACCCGCAAGTGAAAACATCGACGCCACGCTGGAAATCCTGGAACGGCTCAACGCTGATATCGAGAAAGACGACCAGGGTCGGGTTTGCACGGTGATGCTTCATGGAGCACGCGTGACGGATGAAACCCTCGACTCCATCAAGGGACTCAAAACCCTCCAGAAACTCTACCTCAAGAGTACCCGGGTAACGAACCTGGGGCTTGAACAATTGTCAGGACTCCTGCAACTCAGCGAACTTAACCTCAGTGGTACGAATGTGACCGACGAGGGCCTGGTTCACCTGCAGGCACTGGAAAGCCTGACCATGCTGTATCTCGACTTAACACAGGTCACGGACGCCGGTCTGGACCACCTCAGGGAATTACCCCGATTGCGATGCCTGGATCTGCGCAAGTCAAAAGTAACCCAGGCCGGGATTGATGGCTTCAAGGAAACACGACCGGACTGTGAAATCGCTTTCTAGCACCACGCGTTTGCTGGACACGTGAAGGCTCGTCAGGTTGGCTTACCCTGCAGGTAACGTGACCACCAGGCAACGATCTCCCCGAGACGATGAATTCTCAGGTCGGGAGGCCCCTGGCGACTCATGCCGTGACTGGTTGTCACCGGGTAACGCACGAAACGGGCTGGAATTCCCCGGATGTTCAAGGCAGAAAACACTTGCTCACTCTGCTCGATGTTGCAGCGTAAATCTCCCTCGCTGTGAATCACCAGGGTAGGTGTCTGGACATTGCCAAAATAGGCAATCGGACTTTGTGCCCAGCGTTGTTCTGGTCGATCCCAGCCGTTACCGGGAAAGTAGCGATCCGGTTCCAGTGGAAAATCACTGTTGCCCGACATGCTGACCAGGTTACTAACACAACGATCACTAATCGCCCCGGCAAAATCGTTGCAGTGACCAATCGCCCAGTTGGTCATATATCCCCCGTAGCTGCCGCCCATCACTCCCATCCGTGATGCCTTGATGTAAGGTTGCCGCTGCATGAACTGCGTAACGGCCTGGATATCCATCCAGTCCGTGCTGCCCCAGTTACCACGAATTGCCGCGCAGTGATCCCTACCATATCCCTTGCTCCCACGGGGATTGGAATAGACCACCACGTAACCCTGCGCAGCCAGCACCTGGAACTCGTGAAACAAGCCCAACCCGTACTGGGCATGGGGTCCACCATGGATCTGGAGCACTGCTGGATACTGCCGACCCGGTTTGGCGCCAGGCGGTTTGATGACCCATGCCTGGCTGCGATGGCCATCTTCTGCAGTGACCCAATGGGACTTGGGAGTTACCAACCGTAATTGTTGGAGGAACGGCCCATTCAAGTCACTCAGGCAGGTCACATCTAATCGACCACGACGGCATTGAGCTACCGCGATCTCGGCCAACGTGGTCGGCCCTCCCACGGTCAGTGCCAGGCGAGAGCCTGTTGCCGACACGTTACCCGGAGCACAATCGGGATAATCACTGGCGAAGAACTCCAGGGAGCCACCGGTCACCGGTACGGACGCCACACGCATTTCCCCTTCCACACCCAGTCGACAGTAAATACGCTTACTGTCCGAACTGAATTCAAACCAGGGAGCAAATTCCGCTTCCGTGGTATCCGCGATGGCAACGGCCAGCAAGCAGTAATCCTCCGTCTCGGTGAGACTCTTCACCTTGCCCGTCTTGATCTCGTAGAGGTACAGTTCCAGGTTTTCGACACTGTAAGACCCATCGGTGCCCTCGCGACCTGCATAGGCAATAAAGCGACCATCCGGGGACCAGCGAAGTCGTTCCTTGGGTCCCTCGGGGATTCCCATTATTCGGTTCGCCTTGCCGGTCTCTATATCGATCCTCAGCAATTCGTCTCTCCAGAACCGCGGCATAGGTCGCTTGTCCCGGTTTACGGACACGACCAGTTCACGCCCATCAGGTGCAAAGTCAAAACTAAAGGAACCCACCGTGTCTCGATTATAAATAACCCGGTGCTCACCGGATTCCGTGTCCACCAGGTAAAGCTGGTAACGTTGCTCAAGGAAATAACCATCTCCATCAAGCCGATACCAGGCATTCTCGGCTGCCCGCGGTGGCAGACTGGCCCCTGTCTCGGCCCGTTGTTTCTCGGCTTCCCGGGTCCAATCCGGGTGTTGCTCACGAAAGGAAACTGCCAGGTACCGCCCATCGGGTGACCAGCTGAATTTCCCGATGCTTCCCTCGGGAAATCGGGTCAGTGCAGTGGCTTCACCACCATCGATACCAATCAGGTGAACCTGGGGATTCTTGTCTTCACGTTCACTGACAAAGGCAACCTGGCGACCAGCGGGTGACCAGCGCGGTGAACGATCCTTGCGACCACTGGTAAACTGACGCGGAACACCGCCGGCGGTGTCGACCAGCCAGAGCCGGGTCAGGTAGTCATTTTTATCGCCGATCTGTTTGACGACGAAAATAACCTGTTTTGCCGATGGTGAAACCTGCGGATCGGAAACCAGCTTGAACTGGTTCATATCCTCTGCACGGATCGATCTTCGTGATTGTTTCGTCGCTCGTTTCTTTGCCATCGTGATTACTTTCAGAATATTTCCCTGGTGACAACCAGCACAAATGTCCCTCCTGACGAATCCTGGAACGAGCTAAGTTGTACCGTAACTGCGGGTTCTTCTGAAGATACCCCAGGAAAACCGCTGCCACGGTAAAACGGTCGCCAATCTTTCGGGAAACCACTCGAACGACCGCCGCAACGGGACTCTAACCCGCTCCTTTCTCGTTGTCCAAGGAACCGCTGCGCGGTAGAATGCGGGAGTCCTTTCCTGTCGCACCTTTTCCGTTCCAGAAGAATCTCTTCATGGCTATTCCAA
>JAYGDH010000022.1:0-3751 GCA_046583055.1 Pirellulaceae bacterium
ATACCCAGCGTGAGCAACGAGACCCTGACGATACCCATGACCTGATCCTCTCCAAATTGACTGTAACACAAACTGCCTCAGCGCCATCGGCCATGACACGAAAAAGCGGCTCGCCTTTCCGTGGAAAAACGAGCCGCTTCATGGTTTCTTGTTTCCAGGCAGAAACGAGACCCGAGAGGGTTTCTTCCAGCCCGAAGACATCAGGGCTATTTCAGGATCTTCGCCGTACTCTTGACGACCTTCTGAATGTCTGCCTTGGTAAGTGGCTTCTTACCAAAGGCCAAGTTAGCCTTGACATTGCGACTTGACCACATCAACACTGTAATATCCGCATCACGCGAAATACGGTAATTCGGTGGTCCTTCTTCCGTTTGGAAAACCGTTAACGGAGTCTTGGTAATCTTGTATTCTTTCGCCATGGCTTGAAGTTTCTTTTCGGCCGCTGCCGGGTCATCACCCAGGTAAACGACGAAAGCCTTCATGTTCTGGCTCGAGTTCTTGTTAACGGTGTTGTCAATTTCCTTGACCAAACTGGCCAAGTCATCCGTGATCTTCCGTGTGAAAACGGTAACCACTGGATTGCGACCGTACCGTCAGCGATAGCACAACGATTTGCCCTTATTCGGACCGGTGCAATCTTTCACGTTGAAAGCACCAGCTGAATCACCGACCTGCAAGCCGGATTTAACTTCTTCAGCCATAGTCGGCGCACTCATGAGTGCAGCAACGACGAGAGCAGAAGGAATCATGATGTTCCGCATACTCATCTCCTCACAAACGTAGTAAATGTCCCAGGAACTTCGCATCGTGCATACAACAGTCTGCTGGGGTTAGTCTAAATCCCCGTATAATCACGGTCAAGTAACAGCGACACGCCGGAAAGAAGACCAAACCGCAAAAAAAACTGCCGTTTCTACGGTTTTTAGCGGTGATTAGATCGTTTTTCTGGACCTGCCGCCAACTGATCATGCCGGCAGAATTCATGCCTGCAGCGGTTTCAAGGCTCTAGACGAAAGCTGAGGCAACGATATTAGACAGGCAAACGAGCCGCCAGGGAGCGCGCGAACGGACGGCAGTCGTTAGCAACATACAAAAGCCATCCCGATCCCGGTCCATCCAGAGCATCGTTCCCGTGGCACCCGTATGACCAAAGGCCTGACGACCCAGTAAATCACTCCAGCTACCGGACGTCCCGGGATGATTCATTTGCCAACCCAATCCCCAGGGTAAGGTCCGCCGCGTGGACTCGGGTAAATCGGGATAATCGTCCAGGCGATTCGTCGTGGCCATCTCCACCATGGACGGTGACAGGATCCGTACCCCGTCGTGAATTCCTCCACCAATCATGAGTTGACAGATCACGGCAAGATCCATCGGGGAGCTGAATACGCCTCCCCAGGGAGCACCGAATTCCTGCCAGTAACGACTGTTCCATCCCCATTGCCTGGAATCACGACCTGCTGGTGTCTGGACACGGACCAGGCGTGCCCGATCCAATCCCCGGGAACCCAGGCCGATCGACTGCAATCCCAACGGATCAAAAATCTCTTTCTTGAGGTACTCGTGAATCGTCATGCCGCTGATGCGCTGGACCAACTCCGCAACCACCAGCGTTCCCATGCTCTGGTAACTGTACTGGGTACCTGGAGGAAACAGGGGAACCGTATCTCGAATCGCTCCCTGGATGAATCGTTCCAACGGAGCTTGCTGGCGACGCAATTGATCGTTGTCGGGCAGCATGTCGGGCAATCCCGAGGTATGCGTGAACAGGTGCTGAACGAGTGTCGCGTCCTTGTGATGGGCCGCGAAATCCGGAATGTAACGCGCTACCGGATCGCTCAAGTTCAACTTGCCGCGTTCTACCAACTTTAAGGCACCCAGGTAGGTTAATGGCTTACTGATGGAAGCCAGCAGGAACATACCGTCCTCGCGAATCGGCTCGGCATCCGGCTCGGCACCCTGGCGACCGAAGAATCGCGGTTTCACGACCTTGCCCCTGCGCCCCACCAGGATAGCACCACCGGGTACTGGAGCATCGGCTCCGCGTGTCCAGGAATCAAGCAGGTCATAAGCGACCTCCAAGCGTGCTTCGTCCAGGTCAATTGATTTGGCTGATGCCACTGGTAAGTGAGCCACGATCGCATCACTCCTGAGTCATGGAACAAATTGGATTCAAATCCTGCTACTGGCAAACACCAGGTCCGAGAACTTGACAGCTACTCGGCTATCGAGCAGGCTACCCTTCATATTCTGAAGCAAGACCCTTCTTAATACAACGGATACCATCCCCATGAGCCATTTCTTGCAGCCACTGGGACGCCGACGGTTCCTCCAATGGGCGGGATACGCAACCACGCTGGGCAGGGTAACTACTGGTAACAGCTGGCAGCAACAATCTGCTCCCAGACCTAGAGTTGCGGCAATTTTTACCGAGTTTCGCTTTCGCAGTCACGCCTACAATATCCTGGAAAACTTCCTGCGCCCTTACCTGTTCCGCGGGCAACTAACGGACCCCGGCGTGGACGTGGTTTCTTTTATGCCGACCAGTTTCCTGACAACGACATGGCTCGTGAAGCGGCAAAGCGTTTCGGGATCCCCCTGTTTAAATCGATTGACCAGGCACTGTGCCTGGGAGGCCAGAAGCTGGCAGTCGACGCAGTGCTATCCATTGGTGAGCATGGCAACTACCCAATCAACAAGCGCGGACAGCGCATGTATCCTCGAAAAGAATTCTTTGACCAGTCCGTGGCCGTGATGAAACGCTCCGGGCGTTTCGTACCATTCTTCAACGACAAGCACCTGTCGTACCGGGCTGACTGGTCCCAGGAAATGTTTGAAACGTCCCGCCGCCACGGGTTTCCCTTGATGGCGGGCAGTTCTGTCCCACTGGCCGATCGCCGACCCGACCTGGAATTACCCGCTGGCGCTGACATCGAAGAAGCTGTCTCTGTCCATGGGGGCGGTATCGAAACCTATGATTTCCACGCCCTGGAAGTACTCCAGTCGATGATCGAGTCACGACGTGGTGGAGAAAGCGGTGTAGCGCGGGTTGAATTACTGACGGGCGATGCCCTCCAAAAAGCCCTCCAGGAAAAACGCTGGTCCATGGACCTGGTGAAAGCGGCCATGGCGGCAGAGCAACATGCCGGGCTCTCGCGACAGGCACGCCCCCAGAGTGCCGGCCCACCGATTCACGACTACCCGATTCCTGCCAAGCCCTACCGGATTGGCCATGCCCTCTGCCTGACCTACCGGGATGGATTACGTGCCACGGCACTCACGATCGGATCCAATGCCAACCGATGGAACTTCGCATGTCGACTCAAGGGAAGTGCGCAACCACGAGCCACTTCCTTCTACAACGGTCCCTGGGGGAATCGCTGCCTCTTCAAGGCCCTGTCGCATGCAATCCAGTACCTGTTCATCCAACGCAAGGAACCTTACCCCGTGCAGCGCACCCTGCTGGTCAGCAACGTCCTGGATGCCGCGATGATGTCTCACGAGCAAGGTGGTAAACCTGTTACCACGCCCCTGCTCAATATTCCCTACCAACCGATTCCCTTTGAATCGTTACGAGAAAACGGTGAAAGCTGGAAGCATATTACGCTCAAATCGCCGCAACCGGCGCGATTCGAACCGGGTGATGCCCGCTGGATCAAGAACAGGCCATAGCAAGCAAGATTTCCTTTTCCAGCAATGCCAATCTAGCGATCGGCCACCTTGTCCTGGTTGGCTTTCATCTTCTCCAGGA
>JAYGDH010000051.1:0-3140 GCA_046583055.1 Pirellulaceae bacterium
AACTCGGCCAATTCAGCCGTCGACCTCTCCCCGATCGGCGCGAATATTGGCAACGTGCTAGTCCTGTCGCTGGCGAGCCAGCACACGTCGACCGGTTCACGGGTATTTGCCAATCATAGCTGGAGCCAGGGAGCGGTGACGGCGGACTGGATTGCCGATCAGAGTGAACTACGGATGAACTTCTCGACGCCCGTGACCTATGTCAGCCTCGATGCCGTGGCCAACAGCAGTGGCGATCATGGCCGACTGGAAATATACAGTGCCGCGGACGAACTGCTCGGACGCTATACGACGGCGTCGCTGGACGCTGGAGAAATCGAGTCGATGGTCCTGGCCCGTGGGACGGCCGAGATATCTTACGCGATTGCGACCGGGCATATGGGGACCAGTATCCAGTTGGATCGACTCCAGGTGGGGCCCGCTGCTACGACGACTACCGATGCCCAGGGAGCCTACTGGCTGTCATGGCTGCCTGCTGCCGAGTATCGAGTCGAGGTGGTTCCTCATACCAACTGGGAGACAACGGCCGCGGGAGACGGTGTGCAAACCGTGGTCCTTGCCGCCGGACAGGAGCTGGAGCGCATTGACTTTGGACAAAAAGTCGGACCAGGGCCTGCCTGGCAAAATCAGGCCGCGCCGACCGACGTGAACATCGATGGGAACGAGACACCCCTGGATGCCCTGCTGGTTATTAATGACCTGAACCTTCATGGATCGCGATTGCTGCCGGTGGCACCCGCGGCAGGGGAAGGACCACCCCCCTACCCTGACGTGAATGGGGACGGCTATGTTACTCCGATTGATGCTCTGAGCGTGATCAATGCGCTCAACGCAGCTTGTTGTTCCGGGGAAGGATCCGGTGAAGGGGACACCTCTCAGCAACGTCGGGGTAACAGCGAATCGGGATCTCCCGAGGGTGAGTCCGGACCGTTGCCCCTGTGGTCCCCGTTGCTCCCTGGCAATGACGCAGGTTCGCAGCACGGCCAGGAACAGGAAGAAGCGGTGGAGTTGTCAACTGCCAAGGCGGGAGCACCGCAGGTGGGCCCGTGGCTGGTTGAAGATTTCACGGTGTTCTCGAGCCTCCCGCCAGTCGGAGAAGGCCAGCCGCTGGGCTCGCAACTCGAGAAAGAACTGGACGGCGTCGATCAGAACCGGCAAGGCTTGTTGGTCGATCCTGATCAGGCGTGGCACGATGCCATCTTCTACGAGTTGGGTTGCCAACCATAACGCCTGTTGGCGAGTCGGCAAGCTGCCGCTAAACGACCTGATGGGTCCATTTCTGGCTGTCTTAGCCCCCTCTTGGGGTGGTTTTCGGGACGAAATCGTGCAAATGCATAACTTATCTAGACTGCCCATCTTTTCAGCTGGTGAGGTCTGCTAGAATCAGTGCTTGCTTATTTCAGGCAGTTAGCGCCTCGCCGTGCTTGGCAGGGCACAATTTGTTTGCAATCGATTTTACGTTGGATTAGCCTTGATCTTATAGGTAAAGCAGCTCTCTTCTACTATTGACGACGTTCGAAACGAGGCTGATTTGTGAAACTGGGTAAAAGACAGGGGTTTTACGGTATCCGCTGCTGGAGACCTTGAGATTCCCGCTACGCATTATAGATGGCCGATAAACTTCTAGGAAAAATCTTTCTTTAACTTTTTTGGATGAAAACGATGAGTAAAAGAACACGTCGCCAGCGTCTTCAGAAGCAACGGTCCAGCGAGAGAAATCGTGGGGTAGAAACGGTGCGCCGGTTGCTCCGTGCAGAGCCGCTTGAAGATCGGCTGCTGTTGGCAGCGGATCTGGGAGTGGATTTCAATAACTGGCACAACTACGTGCGCGCGACCGACGTGAATCATGACGGGGTGACCACCCCGGTCGATGCCCTGGTGGTCATTAACGAACTCAATACCGGTGGCCCTCGCAATCTCGCCTTGAGTGATAGCGGCAGTCCCGAGGGGGAAACCACAGGTAGGCATTTCCTGGATACCAATGGTGACAATCACCTGACCGCCGCCGATGCACTGGGCGTGATCGATGTACTTAATGGTGAAGGTGAGCACGACCCTCTGGTGGAATTCAGGATTTCGTTGACCGATACCAGTGGCCAGGCCTTACCGCAAAACCAGGGCGGTCAGTCCCAGGTGTTGCTCGGCGACAACTATCGCATGCACGTGGAAACGAAAAGTATCAACATTCCTCCCTCGGGTGTTTTTGCAGCTTACCTGGACGTGGATTTCAACGACAGCTCGTTGTTTGACGTGATCGTGGGGGAAACCCAGCAGCTAACATTTTCACCGGTGGCAATTTCAAGTGGATCAACGTTTACCCTGACGTTCCAGGGCGAGGAAACGGCTCCGATTGATATCACTGTCGTGAGTACCAGTAGCGGACTGGTCTTGTGGCCGCAGATCGAGGGAGATATCCAGGCTGCCCTGGAAGCTCTGCCGAATATCGCTGCCGGAGACGTGGTGGTCGAGCACGCCCCGATCGCGAACCTGAGCGACCCATCGAACGATAATCAGTCGATCTTCACGATCCAGTGGCAGGGGCAGTATATTGCGACGGATGTGCCGGAACTGTCTGTGGACGTCAGTAACGTGACTGCCGGCGATGGTAGTACCGTGATCGGAACCATTGACGAACTCTACCCGGCCGATTCCTCGCACGTGGGCGCTTTTCGTAGCGCGATAACGATCGCGGTTAACGCTTACACCGTTCCGGGTTCGCCGTTCCCGACGGCAATCACTTACAATAATGCGGTGACGGGTGCCTTCGTTGGCAACAGCTTTGATGACCTCGGTGGCTTCCGAGGTGACAGTACGTTTCTGGATGATAGTTGGTTTGATGTCCTTTCCCTGGACATGGTCGCCACAAGTGCCGGCCTGGCGACTTACCAGGCAGCGGGGGCGGTCCAAATCGGGGAAGAAGGCTATCCAGAAGGTACTGGTAACGCTGTCCTGCTAATGGGTAGTAATGACGCTGTGTCAGTTGAAGAAGTCTTGTACGGCAACTCGGTTTCGGTCAATATCGTCAAGCCGGTGGATGCCCAGGACGATTCCATCACCATGGACGAAGATGCCGGCCTGACCAACGTGGATGTGATGGTTAATGATGTGCTGAATATCGAGGGTACCCTCGCGGTCGAGTC
>JAYGDH010000138.1:0-2591 GCA_046583055.1 Pirellulaceae bacterium
CATTTTGTCGACGTTGTGCAGGATCAAATTCAATCCGGTAGCTCCATCCACCCGAACGAAGTTGGCACTGGACCAGGGCTTCCGCGGTTTGGCGGGTTGCATCGAGATAGAAACGATCCCCGGTGCGTTGGTAAACACGTAGTAATGCTTCACCGACCGAGGGAGTTCCGGGAGGTTGCACCCAGGCAGTAGATGGTGAAGCCCTTTTTTCTCCCTCACGTTTTTCCAGGTCGGCAGAATAGCGCCACAGGTATCCACCCTTGATCGATACCTGCTGCTGAAAGAACCTGACGGCCTTTTGCAATGCCGCTGCTGCCTGCTTGCGGTCTGCCTGGGTCTGTTGGGCGGGATAGACCCGTCCCGAGCAGCAGCACAAGAACCCAATTACCAATAACAGTACCGGGCACATTTTGCCGTATGATTTCATGCTGCCCTCACGGGGTAAAACACGCAGTCATTTCAGCTGGTCAAAAAAAGAAGAGTGCGGGTGAGAGGATTCGAACCTCCACTCCCTTGCGGGAACATGGCCCTCAACCATGCGCGTCTGCCAGTTCCGCCACACCCGCTTGTCATGGATCAAGTCTAGGCGATTTACCCGGGGCGTCAAGCGGTTACGCCGGACCTGCCAGGGCAGATTCAGGATGCCGTTTAGCCGGCTCGGCGAATGACCAGCACCGTTTGATCTTCTTCGGACAAGTCCCGGTCCGGTGTGGCCCCCCACTGTTTCAGGGCCTGCACAATTTCATGGGCCGTTGCGTTTTTCAGTTGTCTCAAAAGCGTGATCAGCGATTCCTCGATGACCTGAGGATCGTGCTGTTGATGCCCGGCGATCAGGCCCTCGGAAAACAGCACGAACGTGTCACCGACCTGGATTTGCTCGACGACCGTTTCATACTCGCTGTTTTCCTGGGTACCGAGTGCCAGTGGATTCGCATGGAGCCAGCGGAAACTGTCTTCTCGAAGCAGGATGCCTGCCACGTCTCCCACGCCACTGTACTCCAGCTTGCCCGTGGATTTATCGATCACGGCGTAGTAGAGCGAGGCGAATTGATCCCCGGTACAGCCAGCCCACAGCAAGTGATTGACATGATTCAACAGGTCTCCCGGACGAGGCATGGTGTCCATGTGTGCCCGCATCGAAGCCTGGACCGTGGCCGTGGTGAGTGCGGATTCGATCGTTGATCCGGCAGCGTCACCTACCATGACTGCCAGCCGATCATCCGTGAGAATGGTCCAGTCATGGAAGTCACCCCCGATCTGGTGCGCTTGCTCGGTACCTGCCGCGATTTGCCAACCTGGCAACCGGGGTGGATTCCGTGGAAGTCGGTTTTCCTGCCAGGTCATTGCATGTTGCCACTGTCGCTCCTGACGCGAGGCAGTCATCGCTTGTTGCAGAAGTACTTCCCGCTCCAGTTCGGCGGAAATACGTCCAGCCACCATTTCCACGAGATTGGATTCGCGCTGGTCAAAGGTGCGATCCGTGTCACTGAAAATCCAGAGCGTTCCCAGGGGGACGGTCGGGCTCGAGATGGGAACGCAAATCGCGGAGGGGAAATTATGTTCGGCTAACGAGGTGGGCATGCAGGACGCATCTTTGAGGACGACGGCATGTCCGACCAGGGCCTCCAGGTCGATACTAGCTCCCTGCAGCGGACGGGGGGGATCCAGCAGACGCTGGGTGGGTAGACCCCAGCAGCTGCGCAGCTTCAGGTACTGAGTGTCGTCATCGAGGAGGTAGGCAGCAGCAGCCTGGCAACCGATCGCTTCTGCCCCACAGCGCAGGATGGATTCCAACCGCGCGGCCAGGTGAGTTTCTTCATCCTTGCGCACACTGACCGGGATGGAAGCAGCCAATTCGGCTTCCTGTTTCCAGACGGTTTCACGCGCTTGTTCCAGGGTGGAAACCAGGCCACTGATGGCAGTTGCCAGTTGTTTTGCCGCGGACAGGTCTATCTCCGGAATCTCCTGGGAGGTTGTGGGGGCCTGCTGTAGCAGGAACTCTCCCAGGAGCTGTTGAGCCTGGTCCAGCACGGGCACGGAAGCCGCCGGATCGGCAGTCGGTTGAGGTCGCATGCCACTGGCATCCTCTTGCTGCTGGTACTGCAGGGACCAGCCAGTTGCCTCGAGAAAGGCACTCGATAAACGAGTTAATTCGTCCTCGGCTGCGGTTTGCAGGCCGGGCAGAACAGGAGTTTCTTCGGTGTGGAGTTTGATGTAGTCGGGTATAGAGTGAGTCACGGTGTTGCCTAATTTCGTCGGAGTTAAATCACATGAGATGTGTTATCCTTCCAGAAATCCTGGCAATAAATGGGTTACACGCTCAGCATAAGTGCCAAGGTCAACCAGGATTACCCGACATCCGTGACCGGTATGTCTTTGCATCGACCAGTGCGGTCGGGCTGGTGTAGTGGAAGTAGTTGTTTTGGAACAGCCAACTTCTGCATGACGCGCTACAATCGATTCAGCTAGGGCGACCTGTGTCCGTCGGTATCAGGCACAACTGATGCAGGTCAGTTTGCGACGGTTGTCCGGAGTTGTATTTCTGGTCACAGAATATCTCCGGCAAGAATCGGTTCCTTGGAGGTGGGGGG
>JAYGDH010000184.1:0-7501 GCA_046583055.1 Pirellulaceae bacterium
GCTACTTCCTCGGTGGCTACTTCCTCGGTGGCTACTTCCTCGGTGGCTACTTCCTCGGTGGCTGCTTCCTCGGTGGCTGCTTCCTCGGTGGCTGCTTCCTCGGTGGCTGCTTCCTCGGTGGCTGCTTTCTCGGTGGCTGCAGCCTCGATGGCTGCTTCCTCGGTGGCTGCCAGTTTAGCTGCGAGTGCTTGTTCCTTTTGGAGACGCCGCTGTTCCGCGGCTGCTCTTTCTGCTTCTTCGGCTTTTTCTTCTGCCTGCGTAACGATCGTGTCTACTTGTTCTGCAGTTAATTCACCGAGTTCCATGAACGCATCGGGTTCAATCACGGACAGATCGTCATAGGAAAGGTAGCCCTGTTCGACGAGGCGTTGAGCGAGGTCCCCATCGACGCCATTCAGTGAAGCATATGCAGTCACGGCACGGTCGATCTGTTCTTCCAGTTCTTCCGCAGTATATAGTTCGATATCCCAGCCACATAGCTTACTTGCCAGGCGTACATTTTGCCCTCTTCGGCCGATGGCCAGTGAGAGTTGATCTTCTCGGACCAGGACGATGGCGCGGCCGATCATGTCGCACAGCAGGACCTGGTCGACTTCTGCTGGTTGCAGTGCATTGGCAATGAATTGTTCGGGATTATCTTCCCAGCGAACGATATCGATACGTTCGGTACCACCAAGTTCATCGACGATATTCTTGATGCGATTGCCTCGAACTCCAACGCAGGCACCGACGCAATCGACACGTGGGTCCATGCTGCTGACGGCGATTTTGCTTCGGTATCCGGGTTCGCGGGCAACGGCGTGGATAGTAATCACGCCTTCTTGGATTTCGGGGATTTCTTGTTCAAACAAGAGTTGCACGAGTTTTGGTCGTGTCCGACTGAGGACAACTTTCACTCGCGTTCCCTGCGGTCGGACGTCGAAGATAAGTGCTCGAATGCGTTCATTGGGATGATGTGATTCACCAGGGATTTGTTCGCTGCGAGGCAGGATAGCCTCCACGCTTCCGAGTGAAACAGTAGCTGCAGCTCCTTCGTTTCGCTGGATGATACCATTAACTATCTGGTTCATCTGTTCGCTGTATTCTTGTACGAGTGAATCGCGCTCAGCTTCTCGAATCTTCTGGATAATTACCTGTTTGGCTGTTTGCGCTCCAATGCGACCGATTTCGTCTTGGTTCATTGGTTGTCCATCACAACTGGCGGTCAGCGTTCCATCGTCGCGAGCAATGCTAACCAGGATTTCAGCTGTTTCGCCATACTGCCGTTTAGCTGCTGACACCAAGGCCGATTCGATGGCCTGGAAAACTAGTTCCGGCTGAATGTTTTTATCGCGGTGCAGCGAATCAACGATTCGTAGTAGTTCGTTTGGATTCATGCCCTGTGGATTGTTTCTGTTACAGACTGAAATTAAAAATGCCGCCGACCTGCTGCCTGAAATCACGAAGGCTTGACTTATCCTTTCGCAACTCCACCTACGGCTGGTCGCCGGCTACGTTGTTTGTGCCGGTTGTATGTTTTCCATTGGTTTTTTACCGCTCAAGGTCTTTATGGAAAAGATCTTGTAAGCACAACTTCCAAAACCCCCACTGAAGACCCTGCTGGCCACCCCGCCAAAGAGGTGATTTTGCTTGGATCCGGCGGTTTAAGGAGTTGCTCTAAGTGTAAAAAACAACGGAAGTTTAACCCAAAAAGCATACCGGCCGTGTCCGCAAGTGTCAACCGGCCGAAGAGAAGGGATCCGCAGCCAGATTATCCGTGAGATATGGGCTGTGGGAGCACTAGAAAGCTTGGATAACTAGGGCACTGGCCTGACCTTGTGGCGAGACATTCAGATTGACGAAGTTATTACCAGCTGGCTGCCCCTCTTCCTGGACGGCCGCCACGGGGCATTCCGGGTCAGGTGTATGGTAGTTGAGGATAGGAAACAGTTGGTTTTCCTGTAATGCTAGGATACTAGAGATGATTTCGATCAGGCCGCTGGCTGCTCCGAGGTTGCCGAAATAGCTCTTGGCGGCGATCACAGGCGTTTGATCGGCGTGGGGTCCCAGTTCTTGTGCGATAGCCTGTGCTTCCTGCTGGTCTCCCTGTTTCGTGGAAATGCCATGGGCGTGGACATGGCCGACTTGTTCCGGGGTAATTCCGGCATTTTTCAGTGCCAGGCGGAGAGCGTGAGCGAGTGCCTGTCCACAGCGAGCTGTCCCGTCCCGTTCGATAACAGTTGAGGAATTATGACCGATGACTTCGGCCAGGATAGGCACACCTCGTTCCTGGGCGAATGCTAGTTCTTCGAGGACAACTGCCCCGGCTCCTTCGCCGATCACCATGCCACAACGATCTTTGTCAAACGGACGGCAGGCGGCACTGGGTTCCATGTTGGCACCGGCCAATTCTTCCTGCAGCGTGACGTGGATCGTTCGGAGCGGGTGGACACGCGAGCCGGTTGCGCCAGCGATCATGGTATCGGCATCGCCCCGCATGATCGTACAGTAGGCTTCGGCGATGGCAAGATTTGACGAGGCTTCTCGCATGGTGAGTGAATTGTTCGGCCCCTGGAGATCGTTATAGATGGCAATATGGCTGGCCGGCATATTGGGCAGGTATTTCAGTAGCCAGAGCGGAGAAACCTTGGGCAGTCCATTTTCGGCCCAGCGCTTGAAATCGAACTGTTGATCCTGGTCCAGGCAGTTTTGGATTCCGTCGAGAAACTCTTCCGGCAGTGTCATGATGTAATCAGAACCATAGACGACTCCGGTTCGTTCCGGGTTGTAATCTCCGATCTGGAGCTGCGCGTTTCGTAGTGCTGACTGGGCCACGGCCACGCCCAGTTGGATTTCGCGACACATGACCCGCAGGCCCTTCTTGATACTGCGTTTGGCCAGCTTGTCGAGTTCACCAAAGTCGTCAATGTTGCCAGTGAAATCGATGCATTCGCCACCGTAGGGTGCCGTCAGGTGATCTGTTGGAATGGACGTCAGCGGTCGAATGCCACTGGTTCCGTTGGTTAATGCTTCCCACAAGGATTCAGTCGTGTTGCCCAGGGGGGTTACTACGCCTAATCCTGTGACGACGACGCGTCGTGAATTTACATCGGCCATAGGTTTATTCGGTCAGGGAGTGATGAAGATGGTTGGTTGAAGATGTCCGGTGAGTTGCGATTCGGTGCTGGCAGGCAACCTTGGTAACTAGCGGGAGAGACGATCCTCTGGGACTTTTTGCCTGCTTTGCCTTCCCGTGGTAGCAGTGCATTGTAAAACGCAGGCGGATGGTCGTCGAGGTGCGATCGAGAACTGGCGGGCCATGGGGCTCGAGCCTGCTTTAGTACCGTCCGCGGTACTGCTGGTTCCGCGAGTTAGCAGTCTTGGCAGGCTTGATTAATGCTTGCTGGGGCGTTCCTCGGCATTCAATAAAGATCAAGGCGTTGGCCCGCGCTGCTGAGCGTGAAAAGGGGTTGGTGATGCCAAGGCTGAACGGTCGGTTGCCCTCGGGAGTTGCGACGACACCACAACTGATCAGGAGCATTTGGTCATTTGCCCAGCGAAATCGTTCTTCGATGCTCCATTGGGACATCTGAGGGACCTGGATTTGTAATCGACTCGGACCAGTGTTGCCACGAGGTGTCTCCATGGTAAGCGGAACGAATCGTTCTACTTGCTGAACGCGACAGCGGATATCCACGTCAACGGTTCGCCCGTCCGTGGAAAAGAGTGGACTGACTTGCATGCGGTAGCCTTCGTTCACGGTTCCGATACGTTTTTGCGCGGAGGTTCCGTTGTCCGGAGGGGTGATTCCTCGAACGTAGCTGCGTGGTGACATGCGGCTGATATCTCGTGTTTGTCCATTGTAGATAATGAGGTTGGGTGAGTTGTGCTCTCGATAATCAGATCGCTTGCGCAGGTCAGCCAATAGTAGGGCGGCATTTTCTTTTGAGATCAGCCAGGCTTCCGCCCCGGGTGTATGAACCTTTACGGGGCGCATTAAATGCTGAGACTTGGTTCGCCAGTTCGGACTACTTACTGTTGCCAGGCATATTCCCAGAACCTGGGCCTCTGATTTGTTCAGCACGAAACGGTCAATGATCCTGGAAACGACAGCCTGCGTGGCTGGCGTGTGGTACACACTCAAGGTATCCCGGTTGGCATGGAGTAATCCCAAGGGGTCGCGGAACCAGAGGTCGGTTCCGGTTTCACGAAGGATCCAGTCAACAATGGCTTGCTCGGGATGCTGGTGATTGGTGAGTCGTTGTGTGTAGGAGCGAATGTCGTATTGTCGCCAGACCTGGCCCTGTTGATTGGGCAGGGTTGCTTCAGCTACCGCAGATGTGGCTGGGGTAGTTTCCAGTGGTTGCCGCGCGAATCGGAAATCGTTGTTCGTATCGACACGGGGATCCTGTGCAACGAGTTGGGCTGATAGGCAGAAGATCACCAGTACACCAGGAAGTAATTGAATTTTCATGGCGATAACCTTGTGGGAGAAGGGGGGGAGTGGAGATCGTTTTCGATAAGCTGACCACGATAAGAGTTGGCAAAGCTAGCGGTTCGATCTCTTGTCCGGGCGGCGGAGTATAGTGTGGGTCGTAGGTGCAAACAAGTGCGATTGCGAGGCTTTGGACAGATTGTCCGGGGGGATAGCACGAAGAGATGACACTGGGAGATGCTAGCGACAGTGTGTGATTAAGTGGCGTCGCCGTTTCGCAAGGCACCCGCTACGATCGAAGCATTGTGGCCACCGAATCCGAAGCTGTTACTCATGATAGTGTGGATCGAACGCTCACGTGGTTGGTTGGGCGTGTAGTCCAGGTCGCATTTGGGATCGGGTGTTTCGAGGTTGATGGTCGGCGGGGCTACTTGTTCATTCAAGGCCTTGATGGACAGGATTAGTTCGATCCCTCCACTGGCCCCGAGCGAGTGTCCCAGCTGGCTTTTAGTACTGGAAATACTGAGTTGGTAGGCATGTTCGGCGAAGACTTGCTTGATAGCGGCCGTTTCTGCCTGGTCGCCCAGGGGGGTACTGGTGCCATGTGCATTGATGTAGTCGACCTGGTCAGGATTGATCTTGGCGTCGAGCAGGGCATTTTTCATGGCCTGGGCTGCCCCGAGTCCATGTTCATTGGGTTGGGTGATATGGGCAGCATCACCACTGGAGCCAAATCCGAACAGTTCGCAAAGGATATTGGCGCCCCTTGCCTGGGCGTGTTCCAGTTCTTCGAGAACGATAATGCCTGCTCCTTCACTGATGACGAAGCCATCGCGGTTTAAATCGAAAGGGCGACTTGCCTGCGTAGGCTGTTCGTTGCGAAGGGAAAGCGCTTTCATGTTCTGAAAGCCGCTGAGACCCATGGGGGTAATGGCAGCTTCTGTACCGCCGGTGATCATGATTTCGGCATCCCCGTACTGGATGGACTTGAGGGCATCGCCGATGGCATTGGTGGCGCTGGCACAAGCAGTTGCCACGGTATAGTTAGGACCCTGCAGGCCGAAGCGGATGGAGATATTTCCGCCAGCAGCGTTGAGCATGAGTTTCGGAATCGTAAAGGCCGAGACCCGTTCAGGGCCCTTGCTGAGCAGGCGTGCGATCTGTGTTTCGATTTCGTGCAGTCCACCGATCCCTGAACCGAGGATGATACCACAACGGAAGGGCTCTTCCTGTGAGAAATCCAATCCGGAGTGTTCCACGGCCTTGGAGCCCGCGTAGAGCGCAAACTGGGAGAAGCGATCGAGTCGCTTGACTTCTTTTCGACTGATGTAATCGGAAGGATCCCAGTCGTAGACATCCCCACCGATTTTCACCCTGAAATGGGTAGTGTCCAGCAATTTCAGCGCGTGAATTCCGCTTTCACCCGCCAAAACTCTGGTCCAGAGATCACTGACATCGCAGCTAAGCGACGTCACGACACCCATACCGGTAACGACCACACGTCGTTTCATACTAATCCGAGACGCTCACTGATATTAGGATTGAGCTTTTTCAATGAAGTCGATTGCCTGGCCTACGGTTTGAATATCTTCAGCGGATTCGTCAGGGATGGTGACATCGAATTCCTCTTCCAACTCCATGACGAGTTCAACCTGGTCCAGTGAGTCAGCACCGAGATCATTCACGAATGATGTTTCGAGGGTAATCTTGTCTTTTTCGACGCCCAGCTGCTCGTTAATTATTCCAAACACTCGTTCTGCAACAGATGCCACCGTATTGATCCTCCTGCGTTCACGGGATTATTGGAACTCATCTGGTGAATTCCGACTTCCCTGAATGTATTGTTAGGTCTACCGAAGTTTTTAAAGGCGACCTGCGAAGCCACAAGATAGAGGATTTCCATAAGAGAGGTCAAGATGCAATCCCCTCGTAGCGGTTAAATTTTGAAGGTCTGCCCGGATGTTCCCTACAGAAATCGATCTGGTTTGTTTGATCAGCCGGTCATTCCACCGTCCACGGTGAGAACATGGCCGGTAATATAGGAGGCGGCATCTCCGGCAAGGAAAAGGACAGCTGCAGCCACATCCTCGGCAGTTCCTAGTCGTCGAGCCGGAATTCGCTTCTTGGCTTCTGCGATGATCATTTCACCCAAGGCAGCGGTCATGTCACTTTCGATAAACCCTGGGGCCACGGCATTGATAGTGATTTTCCGCCCGGCAAGCTCGCGACTCAGGCTGCGAGTGAGGCCGATCAGTCCGGCCTTGGAGGCAGAATAGTTGGTTTGCCCGGGGTTTCCGACCAGTCCGGAAACACTTGACATGTTGATGATGCGTCCGTAGCGGGCACGCATCATGTAGCGGGAAGCGGCCCTGGCGAACAGGAAACAGCCTCGCAGGTTGGTGTCGATGACGGTATCCCACTCTTCATCGGACATCCTGGGCAGGAGCGTATCACGCGTGATGCCAGCGTTGTTGACCAGGATATCGAGTTTTTCCCACTGTTCGACTACCTGGTCGACCAGTTCATCAACACCTTTACGATCGGTGACGTCGCAGGCAAATGCTTCTGCCTGGCCACCAGCGTCCTGGATTTGCTGAACGGTTTCGTTCAATTTATCGACGCTTCGAGCTACGCATGCCACGCGGGCACCATTGGCGGCCAGTACCAGGGCGACTGCTTTCCCAAGTCCTTGAGAAGCTCCTGTTACGATGGCTGTTTTTGCGGATAAGTCGACTTGCAGAGCAGGGGTTGATTTGGCCATGGGTGGGAACCTTCTTCAGTTGAGCCTGGAGTGTAGAGGCAGGATCCACGTGGCGTGGAAGCTCGTGGAACAAAGCCTGGAGATGAAACGATTCATCTTCACGTTAACCACTTATGTTTTCACAGTTCACTTTACGATTAATGCGACGCAACAATCCTCTCAGGACACGACCGGGTCCAATTTCGTAGAACTGGTCGACTCCTGTTTCCAATAGATAGGCCATCGAATTTTCCCACAAGACGGGAGAGACGACTTGTTGCACCAGGAGTTCGCGGATTTTCTCCGGGTCATCGTGAGTCTGGGCATCGACGTTGGAGATCACGGGG
>JAYGDH010000194.1:0-32439 GCA_046583055.1 Pirellulaceae bacterium
TTTCGATCAAGGCAGTAGACCGTGTTCTTGTCACCTTCGGCACCGGTCAGGAAAATATGATCATTCCAGACCGCGGGTGTGGAACTGCCTCTTTCAGTGAGTTTGAATTTCCAGGCAATGTTTTTTTTAGGCCCCCATTCCACTGGAAATCCTGTGCCCTGGGCCACGCCGTTGAACTGTGGACCTCGCCACTGGGGCCATTGATCTGCCCGGCTTGCCAAGGAATATAACGCACAGATGATCGACATGCCCAGGAGAATTCGTTTCATGCTGTGTCCTTGTCGTGGTTGGATTCGAGCGGGGACTTGCTTGGCAAGCCTGGTGTCTGTCAACGTGGCTATCGGCTGGTTCCCTGGTCGCGTATTTTCAGGCAGGCTGCTTCCAGGCGTGCAGCCACCTCAGGGAATTGACCAATCACATTGTGACGTTCGGAAAGGTCGCTGGACAAGTCGAATAACTGGTAAGGCTTTTGAAATGCCTTGCCCCGGGGCATTTCACGACCCCCGGAACCGTTGCCCAACACGAGTTTCCACTTGCCAGAGCGAACAGCAAACGTGCCGGCAGCAGAATGGTGGATCACAGGAGCACGTGGGGTATCCCAGCTTTTGCCGCGCAGCAGCGGTCCCAGGTTAAAGCTATCCTGTGCCACGGTGGAAGGAAGTGAGCGTTCAACCACGCCGGCAGCAGTGGCAAAAAAGTCAGTCAGGCAAATCGTTTCTCCGTTGCGACTGCCGGCAGCAATCTGGCCAGGCCAACTGGCAAAAAACGGCACGTGGTGACCGGCTTCCCAGATATCAGCCTTCGTTCCTCGGAAAACATGATTCGACGTGTGGTGGCGTGACTGGTAAGCCTGCACGGTGGGATCCGTGACATGATCCGGCTGGTCAATGGCGTCCCGGCGCCGCATGAAAGAACCATTATCACTACTGTAAATCACCAGCGTGTTGCCGCGAATGCCCGCCTGCTGAATTGCCTCGATGACCTGTCCCACGGTCCAGTCAACCTGGACGATAAAGTCTCCATAAGGACCAAGCTTGGTGTCGCCATGGAAACGGCGATGGGGCAGGACAGGTTTATGTGGAGCAGGCAGCGGGAAGTAAAGAAAGAATGGTTGCCTGGTCTTTGATTGGCGCTGGATGTATCCGGTGGCCTGCTTGAGCAGGTCATCCAGGCAGTTTTCCATGACCAGATCCTTGCTGCGTGGTCCCTTACGTAAAAATCCCGGGAAACCAACGCCTTCCTGGATGACCGTTTCTGCATTCGTGGCTTTCCCGTTTTCGATGTATACGTAAGGGGGGAAGTCCAGCGAAGCAGGGATAATATACGAATAGTCAAATCCGCGTTGGGGAGGCCCGTTCCCCACGGACTTACTGAAATCCAGTTCTTTCCCGTTTGTAGACTTGGGTAGTTCCAATCCCAGGTGCCATTTGCCGACGATGCCCGTGTGGTAGCCCGCTTGCTTGAGAAAGCCGGCCACGGTCTGGCGATCCGGTTCGATCAAGGGTGTACCATATCCATTCAATACGCCTCGTTTCAGGCGACTGCGCCAGCAGTAACGACCGGTTAACAGGCCATAACGCGTTGGCGTACAGACTGCAGATGGGGTGTGGGCATCGGTAAAGGTCATGCCAGAGGCAGCCAACCGATCGAGATGAGGTGTCGGGATCCGTGATTTCGGATTGAGTGCATGGACATCACCGTATCCCATGTCATCCGCCAGGATAAACACGATATTGGGTGGCTGGGCTGTGAGGCCTGGTACGGTCCACGAGATTGCCATCAGGGTTCCCAGTGCCGCCGCTAAATACCAGCTGAATGGTCGGGTTATCATAAACTACTTGTGCTCCCTTGATTGCGAGTGACCCGGTTTTCTCATTATCATAACAAAGTGTTCGCCTAGTTCTATTGGTGCCAGCTGGTGCATGGTCTTTTGTCGGACCGATATCCTGGAAATTAAGTCACCTGGAGTTCTCTATGATGCTTAAGCGAAGAATGATCGCATTGCTGCTGGCCGTTTTTGCCGTCGGGTTATTTGTGCCCTGTGCGGGACAGGCGGAAACCCCTCCCAACGTGTTGATCCTGTTCCCGGATCAATGGCGACGCCAGGCCTTTTCTTGTTACGGGGATCCCAATGTTCGGACTCCCAATATCGACAGGTTGGCAAGCCAGGGTGTTCGCTTTAATCGTTGCTATGCGACGAACCCGGTTTGTTCGCCGGCACGCGCCATTTTTCTTACCAGCCGTTACGGGCATCAAACTGGGTTGATTCAAAACAGCCTGTCGCTGCCCGCCAGGGAAACAACGTTTCCAGAAGTCCTGGCAGCCAACGGGTACAGCACGGGTTACATCGGTAAATGGCACCTGGATGGTCCAGCCAAGCCTGGGTTCGTGCCCGGTTCGAGACGACAGGGCTACCAGTGGTTCGAGGGTTTTAATCGAGGCCATTGGTTTCCCGCCGGTGCGCAATATTTCACCAACCAGGGCAAGCTGATGAAGCCGGCGGTCTTCGAGTCCATTTACCAGACCGACCTGGCGATTGATTTCATGCGTCGGCAGCAGTCCAAACCGTTCCTGCTGTTCGTCTCCTATGGCACGCCCCACACCCCTTATCGGCCCCCGGCCAAGTACGATCGTTTTAAACCAGCGGACCTGGAGTGGCGAAAGAACGTCCCGGAAAAGATTCGTCAAAGTCCCGTCTACTCGAAGCACCTGGGAGGATATTACGGTCTTTGTGAATTGCTGGATCACGAGACGGGCCGCCTGCTGAAATTCCTGGATGATTCCGGGCTAGCCAAGAATACCGTGGTCATGATCACCTCCGATCATGGTGATGCCCATGGATCGCATGGATTGCATCACAAGGGCCAGCCCGAAGAAGAATCACTCGGTATTCCCTGGATCATTCGCGGGCCTGGTATCAAGCCGGGCCTCGTGACGGAAACCCTTGCCGCCACGATTGATTTTGCCCCCACGCTCCTGTCACTGTGCCAGGTTGACATCCCGCCAACAATGGTCGGTCGCAATCTGAATCCGCTGCTGGCCGGTAAGGAGATGAAAGTACCGTGGATATATACCCAGGGAAGGATGACCACCGGACCGGGAAGGAACCCGAGGGTGGGAAACCAGGGTGCGCGGCGTAATATCACGGCTGCCTGGCGGGCCATCGTGACACCCCGCTACAAGCTTGCCGTGGATAACCGCGAAAAGGTACGACTCCTGGTGGACCTGGACCAGGATCCCTTTGAAATGCAGAACCTGGCAAACCAGCCAGCGCATGCGGCGTTGCAGCAGCGCCTCTGGAAAGAATTGAAACAGGTTGGCCAGGAAACGCGTGACCCCTTTCCGAATCCCGTGGCAGCTGCTCCCGCGAAACCACCCAAGGCCGTAACTCCGTAAATGGTATTTCAGAAACAAATCAAGGAGATAG
The DNA here is from genome assembly GCA_046583055.1 of Pirellulaceae bacterium. Lineage (GTDB taxonomy): Bacteria > Planctomycetota > Planctomycetia > Pirellulales > Pirellulaceae > JAZADA01. The sequence continues at coordinate 3,428 of JAYGDH010000194.1, forward strand.
CTGTGATGTTATCAAGATTAAACCAGGGCCGCTTATTTTCCTGCGGGTTCCTTTTGGGTTCGATGTGGCTATCGTCCGCCGCCACGTGGGCTGCAGAGAAGCCTGCTGCGGCTGCAGCCAAGGTGACACAGATCGTCGCACATCGAGGGGCCGCGACCACCCACCCGGAAAATACGCTGGCAGCCTTTGGCGAGGCGATACGAGTTGGAGCTACGGCTACCGAATGTGATGTTCGTACCAGCAAGGACGGTAAATTATTCTTGCTTCACGACGCCACGCTTGATCGCACCAGTAATGGAAAAGGAATCGCGACGCAATTGCCATTGGCAGACCTAAAACAACTCGATGCAGGTACCTGGTTTAATCCAAGGTATCGGCAGCAGCGTATTCCGAGCCTGGCAGAAGCCCTGAGTCTGTGCCGGGGAAAAATCGACGTCTTGCTCGACCTCAAGGAACAGGGGCAGGGTTACGCGAAGCAGGTAGCGGACGAGGTGCGCCGTTTTGGAGATCCGCGGAAAACCATCGTGGGTGTTCGCAGCGTCGAACAGGCCAGGTTGTTTCGCCGGCTGCTGCCGGAAGCTCGCCAGCTGGGCCTGATCCCGAATCCCGAGTCGATTGATTCGTTCGCCAAGGCAGGTGTTGAAATGATTCGTCTTTGGCCGCGCTGGCTGGATGATAAAACCCTGGTCCCACGTGTCAGGAAAGCGCACGTGAAACTGCACCTAAACGGAACAACGGGCGAGAGCGACGAAGTACAAAAATTACTTCCGTATGGACCCGACTCTATTTCCGCAGATGACCCGGACCAGCTGATTCGCACGCTCAAGAAAATCGCTGCCGGGGGCTAAAGGAAATCGACCTTCCGCGCAGAAAAGTACGCCTGGTGTTGTTACAATGGCACCGTTTACGAAAGTTCTTTCCGTCGTTTGACTGAGAGTGATAGATAGATGACGCAAAAACAGGTTTCACGACGTCGATTCTTGGCCGCTTCCGGAACCACGGCCATCGCGGCAGGTGTGGCCAGGACCACAGCTGCCTCTGCTCGCCGCGTGGCCGGTAGCAACGAAAGACTGCGAGTCGGCTTTATCGGCGTGGGGGGACGTGGTCATGGCGCTCATGTGAAATCGTTGTGCACTCTTCATGGCGATGGCGCTAAGATTGACCTGGTGGCTGTCTGCGATGTCTATAGCCTGCACCGGGAACGAGCCACGGAAACCATTCGAAAGGCAACCGGCAAGGCTCCGCGAGCCTACGTGGACTACGAGGAGATGCTGGAAAAAGAAAAGCTGGATGCCGTTTGTATCGGGACGCCGGACCATTGGCATGCCAAGCAGACGATTGCGGCCCTCAAGGCCGGCTTGCATGTTTACTGTGAAAAGCCGATGACCAAGCAGGTCGAGGAAGCGATCGAGGTGATGCAGACCTGGAAAAAGACGGGCAAGATCATGCAGGTCGGCGTGCAGTCGACCAGCCTGCCCATCTGGAGCAAGGTCCAGGAACTACTACAGGAAGGCCAGTTGGGCAAGGTTCTGATGTACCAGACCGAGATGTTTCGAAATAGTGCCATGGGACAGTGGCGTTATTACGCGCTGGATAAGAACATGACACCCCAGACGATTGACTGGCAACGCTGGCTAGGCGTCAAGGAAGGGCTGGCAGAAGATGCCCCGTTTGATCGAGCCGTGTATCGTCAGTGGCGCAGGTTTTGGCCATTCGGCTCCGGAATGTTCACCGATCTGTTCGTGCATCGAACGACGTCCATGCTGAAAGCAACAGGGTTGCGATTTCCAGGCCGCGTGGTGGGAGCCGGTGGTATTTACCTTGAATACGATGGCCGCGATGTGCCTGACGTGGCAACCGTTGTTGCAGATTTCAAGGAAGGTGTGCAAGGTACCGTGACCGCTACCATGGCCTGCCAGAATTCACCGATCCAGCAGTTGATTCGAGGTCACCACGGCAGTTTCGTTTTTGGAACCGGCGAAAACTTCACCGGCTTCGATTTTGTTCCGGAAAGACCGCAGGTCACTCGCAATAGCAAGCTCAAGCAACAACGCGTTGAGGTAGAACCGGTGGTGAAAAATACCACGCTGACCCACTTCCTCAACTGGCTGGCCGCTATCGAAAGTGATGACCAGCAACAATGTAACAATCCCCCGGACCTGGGTGCTGCAGCAATCACCCTGGTCAACCTTGGTGCTCGCAGCTATCGACAGGGCAAGGTTTTTTTCTTTGATGACAAGACCCTGAAAATCTCCGAGGCCGATGCCAGTTGGGCAGCAGGTTGGGAAGCCAAATCGAAACAACGAGCCAAGCCATCCCATGTCGCCGGCTGGAAAGCTGGTGATCATGGTAGCACCCTGGAAGAACCTGATTACATGTCACTGGCAGGACCCTGGATCGATGGTAAACCGCCGAAGGGAAAAGGCGGCTAGAGTGATGGTTGTACGATCTTGTGAGAACTGGATCGTGACACTGGTTTTAGTTTTCTGGCTGGAGTGAATTCATGCGTGCTACGCTGTTGGTTGTCGCCTGGATTTATTTTGCGCCTGGTGACTCCGTGCCCTCCCCGGAAGAGCTGGCAGAACAGGCCTTGAATGCAGCCACCAGCGAGGAACAGGAAGCTGCCGCGGTAAAGTTGAGCCAATCAGGTAAACCCGGTATTCCACATCTGCGACGTGTCTACGAGGGAAGCCAGGTAACCGAAGTTCGAGCAGCATGTATCAAGGGGCTGGGAGTCATGCGGGATTATGACAGCATGGCGATTTTCTTCGAAGGCCTCGAGGATGATTCAGCGCTGATCCGGGGGCGTTCTGGAGTCGCCATGGTGCGCATGCTGGGTCGCGACTACCAGTTTCGAGCCAATGGTTCGGCAGCAGATCGGGCCAGGTCGATTGCGGGTATGCAGAAGACCTGGGGAGAAATGGAACCCGACCTGGATCGGATCAAGGAAGAAATGAAGAAAAAGGGACAACCTGGCGAGACGGAGTAGTCAAACAGCAGGGGTTCTTTTGTCGGGAAATAACGAGTTTCTCACCCGGCAACGTGTCTCGACGCTGCCGGTCACTTAGAATGATAGTAACCATCGCTGATCGCGACACGTTCCCCCAAAGTACAAATGTAAACCAGGCTATTGAAGTGGCCCTCGATCTTTGTGTTATACTAAGATCATGGTGCTTTTCTGCACATCGACCACATTTGTAGTAGAGGAAACTCCTATGTGATCTGAAAATCAACGCGGGTTTACATTAATCGAGATGATCATTGTCATTGCGATTATTGGGTTGCTGATGTCGTTGATGTTTCCGGCGGTGCAGGCCATGCGCGAATCGGCCCGGCGACTGCAATGTAAAAATAACCTGCATAACCTGGGCGTTGCCTACCAGAACCTGGCGACGCGCAATCCCTAGGCCCCGCCCATGTCGGCTCCCTACGTGTGGGTCAGTAAGCTAAAAGAGGAAATCGAGGACTCGGACGAGACCATGCTCTGTCCCAATGACGCGAATCCCAATGCCACGCCCTTACCGGATCTCGTGTTTCACGTTCGAAACAATGGTTACAACATTCCTTTTGATCCCACCGGCCCGCGTTGCCGGGTGAGCAAGTGGGTCCATGACCATTACCCGATCGAAAAATATCCCGGACGTTTCGGACTGGAGTTCGAGGACTGGAGCGACTGGGAATTCAGTGATTGTCGCGTGTTGCTTGAACCGATTGGTGGAAAGATTGAACAGTTGCCAAGTGGACGCCTGCGAGTCATGGCAAGTTCATTGCGAGTTACCTCCGTGGCTAAACATGCAGGATTTACTCATGACCTGTATGGTCCCAATGACACGCCGCTGATCCTGGATTTCAAGCCGCCCAAATCGATCGTGGTACCAACCCAGAAAACCAGCTATGGAATTAACAGCTACGTACACCAGATGGATGCCCCTGACGCTACCAAGATCCTGTTGGTCGAATACAACAAGTACATCGCCCATGTCGTTGGTGAAGATGCAACTGATATCTGGTACGATCAACGGGCCCTGCGACATCGTGGCGCCATGAATGTCCTCTTCGTGGATGGACACGTTGAAACGCGGATGCCCAGCGATATCGACCCTGATGTCACGGTCAACCAGGAGATGCTCTGGCGCCCCATGAAGTACAAGCGCTAACCCAAACCCTGTGGCCGGTTAGTCCGGGTCCTTGTTGCGGAAGAGCAAGGAAAACGGCCATCCCCAGAGACGCTTGCTGCGCTTCGGGACAAATATCTCTCTGGAACACCGTCCGCCAAGGACGACCAGGATCCCAAACGAGAGAGTCAGCAATCCCATCAAGCTGATGGCGGCCAGTTGCTGCCACAGATCGGGGAGCGGATTGGCTATTCGCAGTCCCAGCCAGTAATCCCAGAGCGTATGGATCGTGATTGCGGTTCCCAGGCAAAGTACAAAGGCCAGCGGCCAGGACCGCCAGCGAGCTGGAAAACGCGCTAGCCCAATCGCGAAACCACCCAGTCCGCCAAACAACAGGTGTAGTAGCAACCGGACCGGTACCTCGCCAAATCGATCCAACCGAACGTTGGCACTGTCCAGCCCCAGGAAAAACAGCGATTCTTCCAGTCCGAAACCCAGGCCCACGAATGCTCCGTAAATCAACCCGTCCATCGGGTCGTTGAACTGGGAACGACAGACCACCGCGATACCAATCACGGCCAGTAACTTTACCAGTTCCTCGGAGACCGCAACCAGCAACGCCTGTTGGCCCAGTTGATGTTCTCCCATCAGCAACAGGCCAAACAGGTAATCTTCGAAATACCCGATCACCAGGCAGCTGATCATGCCCGCCATGAGGGCGAGCAGTAGCATGTACCACGGTTCCCGTTCGTACATGTCGTAGCGGTAGACGATCAGCCCCAGGCCCACGGTGCACAGGGCAAGACAACCGTAAACAATCATGGTTCTTGTTTCACTGGATAAAGATCATCGCGCGGCGAAATCAAGTCGCGCACGAGTACGACACAGGTCGTTGAGACCGACGGGGGGAAACGGCACAGTGTTGAGCCCGCTGGTCTCAATCAGAGCTAATATCATACGCGGTCAACGACTGTTGGTCACGTATATAAAGGGTGTCTCCCGCGATACAGGCATGTGCCCAGCTGGGCCGCCCGTGGCTGGCAATCTTGAAGTTTCCATGCTCACGGTATTCTTCCGGGGTAGCCTCCGCCAGCGCCACCTGGTGGTTTTCACCCAGCAGGTAAAGCATTCCATCCGCGTAGATCAGGGAACCTTTCCCAACACTGCGAGCACGCCAGGCCATTTCTCCGGTCAGGAAGTTCATGCAAATCAGCCCGCCGCTGCCGAAGCCATACATGTAGTCTCCGACCTTGACGATGCCGCCATGATGGTTCGCCATCCGCTTTTCAAAATAGACTTCCTCCGAAACCTGTTTGCCATCCACGACCTGGATCCGTGTTAATCCGCCTCCCGTTCCGTAGCCGCTGGATGCAAATACATGGTTGTCAGCAACGATCGGCGTGGCACAGTTGGCAGTACCATTAGCTGCGTTACTGTAGGACCACATGACCTCACCATTGCTCAGTCGTACCCCGAAGACATTGGAACGAGCAAACTGGATGACCTGTCGGACACCGCCAATGGTGGCCGTTACCGCTGACGCGTAATGAGCTCCCTGCGTCATGCCGTCCGTTTGCCATTTTACAGCACCCGTGTACTTGTTGAGTGCCAGCACCGTTCCCTTTTTACCACCAGGCGTGACGATCATCAGGTCATCCTCGATCAAGGGAGATTCGCTGTATCCCCAACCAGGCCGTCCACCCCCGAAATCCTTGCTCAGGTTGATATGCCAAATGGTTTTGCCGCTGGTGATATCAAGACAACTGACATCGCCGTTGCCACCCTCTATGAAAACATGGTCGCCGTCAATCGTCGGAGTTCCACGAGGACCATTACCCATGCCATTGCGGTAGCCACCGTAAGCCCTGCGTAACTCCGCTGTCGAGAGTAAGCCGTCGCGTAACGCATGATGCTTGGTGTAATAGTCCGTTAATTCCTGACGCGAAATTAAACCATCCTTGCCGGATTCATACTTCAGCAGGTAACCGGAGATTTCCACCAGGGTTAGCAGCTGATCGCCTTTTTTTGCCCCCTCCTCGGCTAAGTCCGCCCTGTTGAATGGCCTGTCTAACTCCGATCGTCGTGCTTCGTCACGAGATACCCGCTGATCTTTGTCCTTGTCCAAAACTTTCAAGAGCGACTGGGCTCGTTGCTGGGCGAGTGCCTCAGGGTCCGCATCCTTGTTACCAACATCGATATTGGTGAAGCGATCAATGCGGGCAGCGTTTGCTTCGCTGAATGACAACAGGCCGTCACCATCCTTGTCCACTCCAGTAAAAACCCTTGCCGCCCTGGACGCTGCGAGAGCGTCCGCCGATACGTCACTATCGGCAGCAGGCTGATCATAGTCATTGAACCGCCAGCCAAATCCAGCCAGCGCCTCAAGCTCACTCACCGTGCCATTCTTGTCCTTGTCCAGCCGCTGGAGTTCCTGGTTGATGCGTTCCGCTAACAACGTGGCCAGGGGACCAGGTTGAACAGCCCATAATACCTTGCCATCTTTTGCGCTCAGGCAGATCACGTGCTCCACGCCACCCAGGTCGCCCTGGGTGACAATTCGGTCACCGGCGATCGCCAGGGAGGAATAGCCCACGCCTACATGGTCGACTTGCCAGCGGACAGTCGGGCCCTCCTTGGGCCACTCCTTGCGAAGTCCTTCTGACGTGGCGTGACCATTTCGATTAGGACCGCGCCATTGCGGCCAATCACCAGCCTGTAAAGCAGCTGTCGCCAGGACCAGCATGAAAATTGTCAGGACCGAACAGGTATGTCGTCGCTGGCAGTGGAGGCTCATGAAATGAATCCTTGGCAGATGGTGGCGAAACAGGGAAGATTGTCAGGAGGGTTTCTCGAGGTCATAGGCCCCAGGAAATTCTCGATCATTGTGAACGAACCGCAACGACAAATCAAGCAATGGCTTGCTGAAACCAACAATCAGGGAGAAGCTGGTCGCTGGGTCCTGTGATGCTACAGCGAAAATGACGGAGATTATTCGTCGGAACTCGTGTCAGAAATAGATTCTGACGCGGGCACCGTCTCGGTATCGGTAGGTTTGGCCTCCGTGTTCGGGGCGGAAGCAGATTTGGCCCGCTGCAGGTAGACCCCGGCGCTCATACACAGTAGACCCGCGAGGAGGCTGCTGTAGAGTACCGCTCGCTGGGCGAATAAAAATGCGATGACGTTTGCCTGGCGATAACGTATGTTGAATCCGTACATCATCAACAGGGCACAAAACACAAACTGCAAGAGACCAGACAGTCCCCACAGCGTGGCCACCGTGACCTGGAAGACATTGCCGTGACTGACCAGGGGTTCACCCTCGTGGTTACTGGGTAGATGCGACATGACCGGCTCCATGTTTTCCACGATCAGGTTCGACATGGCCGTCGACATGCCCCAGTTTGCGAAGACGAGAAAAGAAAACATGATGACCAGGATCGACAGGGATCTCAGGTAGGATGGCGTTTCAATCGAGGCACTGGGATTGTCAGCGACGGAACGGTTAAAGGCACCGCAGGCACCCCGGAGAAAGAATCCATGTAACAACAGGAGAGCCACGAAGGGTACGAATGTCCAGGGGCTGAACCAAGCATCAAAAGTAGGCATCTTTCATGACTCCTCTGTAAAACAAGGACGACAGTCACAAGGTACCGTTGATCGTGTACAATAGCCAATCCCAGTATGACCGTTTTCCACAGCGCCTGATCATTTTTGCTGCTTTTTTATGGCAAGGAATCGCTCGATGAAGCCATCGAATCGTTTGAGCACATCGATCACGCGACGCTCGTTTCTTGGTACGACCCTGCTAGGGACCGGGTACATGACGACCACCAGGGCCCGAGTGGCTCCCGTTGCCGCGGCAGCCAGGACAGACAACTACCAGGGGCTGAAATCGGATCAGTTCCTGGGCAAAGTCTCGTTGCTTACTCGGGTAGAAGATGACATGGTCTTTACGGAAGGCCCAGCGGCTGATCGATCAGGAAACCTGTATTTTACAAATGTACCCGTTTCTCGGATCTTGAAATGGGATCCCGAGCAACGGGAACTTTCGGTGTTTCGGGAAAACAGTAACAAGGCAAATGGCCTGTACTTCGATCCCGCCGGCCGCCTGCTGGCATGCGAGGGGGGACTGGGTCGGGTGACGCGCACCGATATGAAAACAGGAAAGGTCGAGGTGCTGGCCAGTGAATTCAAGGGCTTCCCCTTTGCACCCTCAAATGACCTGTGCCTGGATGCACAGGGCCGTGTCTATTTCACGTCTCGACCGGGAACAATGGATCCTGCCAAGGGAAACGTGAATGCAGTATATCGAATCGATGGCGATGGTAGCGTGGACCAGTTACTACATTGGCCTGCTGTGCATATGCCCAACGGCATCGTGATTTCCCCTGACAACAAAACGCTGTATGTGATCGAGGCTCATCCTGACGCGGATTATCATCGTGATATCCGTGCCTATGATCTCTTGCCCAGCGGTAAACTGGCCAACGGTCGTGTCTTGATCAATTTTTACCCGGGGCGCAGTGGTGACGGAATGTGTATCGATGCAGAGGGTAATCTTTACGTGGCCGCGGGACTGCACAAAACGCGCAAGACCAGCGAGACCCTGGATACACGTCCAGGGATACACGTGGTTTCACCACGAGGTAAGCTGATTGCCTTTCGCGAAACGCCCGTGGATACCATTACCAACTGCACGTTTGGTGGATCGGATTTGCGTACCCTGTATATAACCTGTGGTGACCAGCTGTTGCAGATCCGAACACGGATTCCCGGCAAAGCGAGCTACCGCCCGGCCAGCTGAGCCGTGGCAGGTAACAGATGTGTCAAAGCGCGGAGTACCTGGTGACCCATGACAACTCTTCCGGTAATCGTACTGACACTGCTGCTTTCGAATGCTCCCGTGAGCGATGCTTACTTCGGTATTCAAATCGTGGATTCCCAGACAGGTCGAGGTGTACCCCTGGTGGAACTGCGCACGGTCAATGACCAACGCTTTGTTAGCGATAGCAATGGATGGGTGGCCTTGCATGAACCGGGATTGGTGAACCAGGAGGTGTATTTTCATATTCGCAGCCACGGTTACGAGTTCGTGGCGGATGGTTTCAAGTACCGGGGAAAACGCTTGAAGATCGTTCCCGGTAGACGGGTGGTTCTCAAGCTCAAGCGGTTGAATATTGCCGAACGAATCTACCGGGTCACCGGTGGTGGAATCTATCGTGACAGCCTGCTGCTCGGACAGCCCACTCCCCTGGCCCAACCTGTCCTCAACGCCCAGGTCTTCGGATCGGACAGCGTGGTAAACGCGGTTTATCGAGATCAAATTTACTGGTTCTGGGGCGATACAAATCGCGCTTCCTACCCCCTGGGTAACTACCAGGTCCCAGGAGCAACCTCGCCGTTGCCGGCGAAATCCACAATTAACGTGGACCAGGGGATCAACCTGTCCTACTTCATCAACGCGAAGGGGTTCGCGAAAGAAACATGTGCCATGCCCGGTCCGGGACCGACCTGGATTGATGGCCTGGTTGTCCTGGAAGATGCCCAGGGAAGCGAACGCCTGTTCGCTCGGTATGCCAAGGTGAAATCCCCACTGACGATCTATGAACGCGGTCTGGTTGAATGGAATGATAAGACGCAGGAGTTCAAGAAATATAGCGTGTTCGACCAGCAGGCGCCGCTCTATCCCGCCGGTCACCCGTTTATCCATCAAGACAATGGTCAGAGCCATGTGTATTTCGCGCAAGGTCTTCCCTATGTTCGAGTGGCTGCGAACCCGCAGGCGATGGCGGATACTCGCCAGTATGAAGCCTATACATGTTTTCATGCAGGCGATCGTGAGAAGAGCTTTTCCATTGAGCGGGATTCGGCGGGAAAGATCTGCTTTGCCTGGAAACGGGATACGCTGCCGTTAACCCTGGAACGACAGCAACAACTGGTCGCCGGAAAGAAAATGACTCGCGACGAGGGCTTGTTTCGAACCGTCGATGCCCACACCGGGAAACCTGTGAACCTGGCGCGAGGATCAGTTTACTGGAACGCATATCGACAACGCTGGCTCATGATTGGTTGCCAGGTTGGGGGAACCTCCTACCTGGGTGAGATCTGGTATGCCGAGGCAGACACACCGGTGGGACCCTGGAATCAGGCAATCAAGATCGTGACACATGAAAAGTACAGCTTCTACAATCCCAAGCAGCATCCCATGTTGTCGCAACAGGGTGGCCGGTTTGTCTACTTCGAAGGGACCTACACCAATACATTTACCAGCAACCGCGAGAAGACGCCCCGGTACGATTACAACCAGGTCATGTACCGACTGGATCTCGCGGACAACCGGTTAAAAGCGATTCGCTAGGCAGGTTATTCCTGGTCCATTAACTTGAGTTGATCCGTTGCACCGGCGGCCACGTAAATCCTGGTCACGTCCTCGAGATTCCTGGCTCGCACACCGGTGACTGTCAGGGAGCGAGGAGCGATCATCCCCAGGACGTGAGGGATGTCACAGACCCTCAGCACGTTCAGGAACTGGGGTGCCCCCGGTTCCATGTGAGAACGATGAGGTCGATGCAGCGTGGCACTATGAATGTCGGGATCCAGTAACATGGCATACGCGGCAATGACGGCACCGGCACCTTCACCTGCCAGGTGAATAGGTACCTGCCCCTTGAACTGGGAATGGAAAAACCGCGCGGTTGCCATGACATCGCGGACTCGACCGGCATCCACCGTGTGTCCCAGCAGCACGTGAGATCGTTGCACGTAATTTGGAGGGTTCTTTTGGGTCCAGCGAGTGCTGCCAGTACCACGCGTTTGGCAATCGTACAGCTGGTCGCCTGGCTGGAGCTGGGGTTTTAGCCAGGCGGGTACTACGGCAGGTGCATCCTTGGTGCTGATAAGTAAGACCAGTCGCTTCGGTTGGATTGTTTTCGTTGCAGCGATTGAATACTGCCGTGAGGTGATAGTGATACCCGGTTCCGTTTCCAGGGATCGTAGGCGAGGTCGGGTTTGCTTGATCGTGGCAGCGGTAATCTGCCCTGGAAAGTAACCAAACGAGACTCGACGCAACTCCGCGACCAGCTGCTTTTTCCAACTCGCAAAACGGTCCCGGGAGCTGGGCAGTGAAACCTGCGCCAGTGGGACAAAGGTCTGGTCGATGGTGGTATTTCGTTCGTCCCCTGGAATATCGTCATCGGTGGGGAAAACACGCAACTGCTCCGGGGCAATGGGATGTTTTCGATCCTGCCTGTCACCTGTTACCAGGTCCACTTCACTGTCCAGGATGGGACGGGCGTCTTGCTTCAGATGAATATTGAGAAAACGAAAGGTTGCCTTGCGAATATCTTCTCGGTAAGCATGGCCTCCCACGCTGACCACGCTGTCCACCCGGTCACCTACTCCGTAAAGCCGGTAGAGCATTTCTAATCGGTTAATGACACGTTCGTTCGCATCCATGGGAAAAATGCGGTCATTGTCACTGTTAACAAACAACATCGGGCGCGGAGCGATGAGTCCGGCGATGCGAGTCCAGGGCCAACGGAAGGTGTTGTGCAGGAACATGCAGTCACAGTGGCCATTGATCACCCGGTTGTTGACATAGGAAGGCAGGTCAGCCATGCCGCTTACCGGGACGGCGACTTTAACCCGCTCGTCGGCTGCAGCAACCCAGAAGGTCGCTGCACCACCACCACTGATTCCAGTAACCGCGATGCGGTCTGCATCCACGTCCGCGCGACTGACAAGATAATCGATACCGCGAATACCATTCCAGCATTCCACGCCGGCCGACGTGTAGCCACGCGACAGCCACCACCAGCGCTGTTCACGGTACGTACCATGATGAATGGCAGCGATTTCTCCCAACTGCAGCGTATCGACGATCAAGCAGATATAGCCATGTCGCGCGAGCCAGATTCCATGGGACTGGTAAGCTGTCTTGTTGCCGTTACGTCCGCGGCCCGCGTGGCCACAGACGTAAAGTATGGCAGGAAGCTCTTTTCCGTCAGCCACTGTCGCGGGTCGGTAAAGATTAGCTGTCACGTAGAGCCCGGGACGACTCTGGTAGTGCAACATGTCAACATGATAACCATCACGAGACAGCGTCCGTGTGATGCGAGCCTGCAGAGCAGTTCGTTTCGGCATCGGGGAGAGGCCAAGCATGTAAAAGTATTCGCGGCGGTATTGCGCGCGCTGCGATTGCCACTTTTCGAGAGAAGTGAGATCGTTGGCAAACTTCTCCTGACAGGCAGCTGTCAGCGTGGTCAGGTATTGCTGGATCATGACGTCGCCAGCAGCACCCCGGTCCGGAGCACTGAAGGACTGGCCCATGACGCCACGGGCCACGGAGAAAACAAGCATTATGCTGATGGTAAATCGCTGGTAAGTAAACATAGTCAACCCTTCGGTATGCCGGTAAAAATTGACAAGTAATGAACAGCTCTTGGTTTAAGAGGAAATGATGATTTTCAACATTGTAAGAGAGTTGCAAGCCGTTACCAAGCCTTGCGAGAACCCGAAGGCTTTACGCTTGTTGTCGCAATCAGTTTAGGGGATAATCGAAAGATGGCCTGCCTGGATCACTTTCCTGCCTGCTTACTCCGGGTGCCACACGAAAGAGAAGTAACGACTTCCTCGAAGCCCCTTACATGGCTGCTGCCAACAACTGGTTGGGTAGAATTCTTGAATATACCTGCTCGAATTAATCTGGTGTTACTGGTCACGCTGTTGATCCTGTTCCCGGCCAGCGTGCGCCCGGTGGTCACTGCGGCCGAGACAAGTCCTGCAGGTGCGGTTATGTTTGAAACCCACGTGCGACCCATCCTTAAGACCAATTGCTTTCATTGCCATGGAGAGGGAGACAAGCTGCAGAGTGGTCTCGACCTGAGGCTGCGGAGACTGATTGTGAAAGGCGGTGAGACGGGACCGGCGATTGTGCCTGGCAAGCCTGCGGAGAGTACCTTGCTGGAATACCTGCAGGATGGTGAAATGCCGCCTCCGGAAATTGAAAAACGACTGACGTCTAACGAGATCGCCATGGTGGAACGCTGGATTGCCGAAGGTGCCAAGACAGCAGGCGTGGAACCAGAAAAAATCGATAGCGGTTTTTACGTGACCGAACAGGAACGTAACTTCTGGTCGTTTCAACCGCTCGTGCGACATATACCGCCCGAGGTAAACCAGCAGCATCGTGTGCGCACGCCCATTGACCAGTTTGTATTGGCACGGCTGGAGGCAAAAGGTCTTGGCTTTTCAGATGATGCCGCACCACAGGTCCTGTTGCGACGACTTTATCTTGACCTGACCGGCCTGCCACCCACGGCGGAAGAAACGGATGCCTTTACGGCCGACAGGTCGCCGGGATCTTATCAGAGGCTGGTGGATCAGCTACTGGCTTCACCGCGCTATGGAGAACGCTGGGGGCGCCACTGGCTTGATGTTGCCGGCTATGCGGACTCCGAGGGAGTCACCGATACCGATGTGGTCAGGACCGAAGCCTACAAGTACCGGGATTACGTGATCCATGCCATGAACCAGGATCAGCCCTTTGACAAGTTTATCCAGGAACAGCTCGCCGGAGATGAAATGGTGACACCTCCCTACCGGGAAATGGATGCGACCGCGGTTCGACGGTTAACTGCCACGGGTTTCCTGCGCATGGCCGCGGATGGTACCGGTTCGGATAATCAACCGGGGGTTCGGAACCAGGTTGTGACCGACACGTTGAAAATCGTTTCTACCTCGTTGCTCGGCTTAACTGTAGGTTGTGCCCAGTGCCACAATCACCGGTACGATCCCATCTCCCAGGCCGATTACTATCGCTTCAGGGCTATTTTCGAACCAGCATTTAACTGGCAGGACTGGCGCACCCCGTCCAAGCGCCGCATCACGCTCTATACCGATGCAGATCGCACGGCAGCCGCAGAAATCGAGAAACAAGCCAAGGTCGTGGAAGCGGACCGTGCCAAGAAACAGGAAGAGTACATCGAGGCAACTTTTCAACGTGAGTTGGCGAAGCTTACCGAAGCGCTGCGACCGCTGATCGTGGCAGCCCGAAACGTGGCAGCTGACAAGCGAACGGCTGCCCAGAAGAAACTGTTAAAAGACAATCCGACGGTCAATGTCACCGCAGGATCGCTTTACCTGTACGACAAGAAAGCTGCCGATGATTTGAGCAAGTATGCCGAGAAGGCGAAGAAGATTCGGAATACGAAACCGGTCGAGGAATTCTTGCGAGCTACCTGGGAACCGGCGGGAAAAGAATTGCCCGTGACGCATCGCTTTGAACGGGGTGATTTCGAGCAGCCCAAGGAATCGGTCGAACCGGCCGGGTTGGCCATTCTCGGACGTGAGCAAGCCGGGATCCCGGCAAAGAACCCTGGACTGACCACGAGTGGACGACGACTGGCGTATGCCCAATGGTTGACCAGCAAGGAACATCCCCTGCTGGCACGTGTCCTGGTGAATCGTGTTTGGATGCACCACATGGGGCGAGGCATTGTCCAGACCCCGGGAGATTTTGGTTTCCTGGGAGTTTTGCCCACCCATCCTCAATTGCTGGACTGGTTGGCTACGGAATTCATGCAGCAGGGCTGGAGCCTCAAGCAATTACATCGCCTGGTCGTGACCTCCACCGTGTACCGCCAGTCCTCGGTCCGGACTCCAGATCTTGACGCTGTGGATCGTGAGAACCGTTTTTATGGCGCGATGTCCATGAGACGATTGGAAGCCGAGGCATTAAGGGATTCGATATTAGCCGTGAGCGGGATGTTGAACGGGCAGGCCGCTGGACAACCGGTTCCAGTGATGGCCGATCGAGATGGCCAATGGGTGATTGGAAAAGAAAACCTCAATGCGGGACGCCCCGGGCCGGTCGTGCCGATGCTGGGACAGGAGTTTCGTCGCAGCCTTTACATCCAGGTTCGGCGCAGCCGCCCCCTGGCAGTCCTGAGCACCTTTGATTTACCTCGCATGGACCCAAATTGTACCGTCCGGGCCAGTTCGACCGTGGCTCCGCAGGCCCTGATGTTGATGAATAGTGATTTCGTGACCCGCCAGGCGCGTTATTTTGCCCAGCGACTACAAAAAGAAATTCCTGGTGATGTGCCAGCCCAGGTGGGGAGAGCCTGGAAACTCGCTTTTTCCGAATCGGCTGCTCCCGATGAAGTCACAGCTGCCGTGCAGTTCCTGCAGCAACAGGCCCAGCAATTTGAGAAGCAGGTGGCCAGCAGCACGAAGAAAAAGAAAACAGATCCTGCTGCGGAGAAGAAGAAACATGAACTGGCTGCTCTTGCCAGTTTTTGCCATGCCTTGCTTAGTTCCAATCAGTTTCTTTATGTAGAGTAACGATTGTCCTATGAATCCTTCTGACCATAAACAATCCACGCGGCGGAATTTCCTGGCGTCGAACCTGATGAATGTCAGCACGCTGGCACTGCCGCTCCTGTTGCAACAACAAAGCCAGGCGACTCCTCGAAAACCAGACCTCGCGCCACAGCAATTTGATCTTGGTGCCAAGAAGACCGATCATCAGCCTCGCGCCAAGGCCATGATTTCTCTCTGGATGCAGGGTGGCCCCAGTCATATCGACATGTTTGATCCAAAGCCGATCCTGCAAAAAAAGAATGGGGAAACCTTTCCCGGAAAGATCAAGTATGACAATGCGGCGCAGTCCAGTGCCAAGATGCTGGGAAGCCCCTGGAAGTTTCGTCAGCATGGCGAATCCGGGATGGCCCTCTCGGAATTATTGCCACACCTTGCCCGCCGAGTTGATGATATTACCTTGATTCGATCAATGCGCACCGGGGTTAATAATCACGGACAATCGATCCGAGCCATGCATAACGGAACAACGATCGAGGGGCAGCCCTCGCTGGGTAGCTGGATAACCTATGGCCTGGGAAGCGAAACCAGCAGCCTGCCTGCTTTCTGTGCCATGATTGATCCCGGGCAACTTCCTGTACTGGGCGTTGAAAACTGGTCCAACGGATACCTGCCTTCACTGTTCCAGGGGACGGTGATTCGACCCCAGGATCCGCGTATCCTGAATCTTGCTCCGCCGGCTGAATTGCAGGGGAAGGTTCAGAAGAATTATTTAAACTACCTGCAACAGCTGAATCGTCGTCACCTCGATAAACGTCCGCGAGAACTGGATCTGTCGGCCCGTATCGCGGTCTATGATTTAGCAACACGCATGCAGTCCGCTGCCGGTGACGCCCTGGACCTCAGCCAGGAGACCCAGGAAACAAGGGACCTCTATGGCATGGATGAAGCCGCGACAGCAGATTATGGAGCACGCTGTTTGATCGCTCGCCGACTGGTCGAGCGCGGAGTACGATTTGTTCAGATCTATACCGCGAACCAGCTATGGGATCACCATGGAAATATTCGGACTAAGTTGCCTGCAGCCTGTAGGAAGGTTGATAAACCATCAGCCGCACTCCTGACCGATTTGAAACGCCGTGGATTGCTCGATTCAACCGTGGTTCACTGGGGTGGCGAGATGGGGCGCCTGCCAGTCATTCAAAACGATACCGGATCCAGTAAGGTCGGGCGTGATCACAACACGTATGGATTTAGCATGTGGGTGGCTGGTGGTGGATTTCAACAGGGCTGTACCTACGGTAAAACGGACGAATTCGGGCACGAGGCCGTAGAGAACGTAGTGAATCACTATGATTATCATGCGACCCTGTTGCACCTGTTTGGTATTAACCCAGATCGCATGATGTACGAGCAAAATGGTCGCCAGCGAAAGCTGCTGGAAAAACATCCAGGCCGTATTGTCCAGGAAATCCTGGCCTGAATAAGCCAGGACGTTGGCTGCTCTGCAGACTGGTATCTGCCCCTCAATACCGCTAGGATGAACGTCCTGCACGGCCAGGGAGCTTCCCTCTTTCCCGTGTTTCCAAAATCATTCATGCCGCTGCCTGCCACTTCATCCACAGGAGAAACATCGTGAAACTTAGCATGAAATGCCTTGCCCTGTCCGTTTTGATCGTGACGATCCCCGTCCTGGCTGTGCATGCACAGAATCAACCTCCGAAGGGGTTCACCGCGGTTTTCAATGGGAAAGATCTCAGCGGCTGGAAGGGACTGGCGGGAAAAGGTGGCAGCCCGGAAAACCGAGCCAAGATGACCCCGGAAGAGCTCGCCAAGGATCAGGCAGCAGCTGACAAACTGATGAATGCTCACTGGACTGTCCAGGATGGCGCACTGGTTTTTGATGGCAAGGGGAAAAGTCTTTGTACCGCCAAGGACTACCGGGACTTCGAAATGTACGTGGACTGGAAAATCAAGGAGAAAGGTGACAGCGGGATCTACCTGCGTGGATCACCCCAGGTTCAAATCTGGGATTTCAAGTTGAGAAACATCGGTTCCGGCGGCCTCTTTAATAACAAGAACAATCCCAGCAACCCGACCGTTATGGCAGACAAGGCCGTTGGCGAATGGAACACCTTCTATATTCGCATGGTGGGTGAGCATGTTCATATCAAGCTCAATGGAAAAACCGTTGCCGATGACGTGGTGCTCGAGAACTACTGGAACCGCAAGCGACCGATTTATCCTACCGGGCAGATCGAACTGCAGAACCATGGTAACACCCTTTACTTCCGCAACGTCTTTGTGCGTGAAATCCAAAGTGAGGAAGCTAATATTATCCTGGCGGCCAATAAGGCAGGATTTATTACGGCCTTCAACGGAAAAGATCTCTCCGGATGGGCGGGACCGGTTCAAAACTACGAGGTTATCGATGGAGCAATTGGTTGCAAGAAAGGGACCGGGGGAACCATCTACACGCAGAACAAGTATGCTGATTTCGTGGCCCGGTTCGAATTCAAATTGCCACCCGGGGGAAATAACGGGCTGGCCATCCGCTACCCAGGCAAGGGAGATACCGCGTACGTCGGCATGTGCGAATTACAGGTGCTCGATTCGGAACATCCCAAGTATGCCAGGCTTGATGCTCGCCAGTACCATGGCTCTGCCTATGGTATGGCGCCTGCCCACCGCGGTTACCTGAGACCCACGGGCCAATGGAATTACCAGCAGGTGACCGTGAAGGGATCCACGATCAAGGTCGAGCTTAATGGCACGACTATCCTGGATGCTGACCTGGGCAAGGTGACCGAATTCATGGGAAAACGTCCCCATCCCGGCAAAGATAACAAGGAAGGACATTTCGGGTTTGCCGGCCACGGTGACGCCGTCCACTTTCGAAATGTGTCGATCAAGCAACTGGGTAAATAAGGTTCCGGTTCAGCAGGCGCCGCATCTTGATCAAGGTTGAGATCCGGCGTCCGGCTGACGCCGATAATAGGTCAAGGTGCGCTGCACGCCGCTGCGACCCGGGAAAACGATCCGCTGACGCTGGTAATGACGCCTGAAAGCCTCGGACTCTGCCAGCTCCTGGTCCGAGAGAAACCACACCACCCCTTCCCTGTCGGCATGGCTCGGATCTGCTGTCAGCCCCGCGGCAGGACCCAGAATGATAACGTCAGGATGACGCGACAAGACGTATTGGCCATCCCCCTTGGTATGTCCTGGATAACGTTGCCAACGAGTTCGTATCGGAACATCCTTGCGATGGGCAATCTGTCTGTCATTGAGTCCCAGCATGTCAATGAAAACCAGTTGCCTGGCATGGTAGGGCGTCGATCCGGCAGTGTTGAGTGCCACCACGCTGCCAGCCGCCAAGTTGTCGGCCAGCCAGTGACCTACATCCGCACCTACGGCAGCAGCTGGGTCTAGCCGTTTGGCATTGAGCATTCGTTCGTTTCTCGTAAAGACCTGGGCCATTACCAGCAAGATCAACAAGCCCGTGATGAACCAGGCAGGTACGCGCTGAACCGCCAGGAATTCACGTCCTGCACTGGCAATGATCCATCCCATCAAGGGAATGATCGGTACAAAGAAGCGATAGGCCGGCATGTGATCGCCACCGGTATAAATGATGTAGGCCGTATGGCCTCCGACGAGCGACAGCATGTAAGCCGTTTTCCAGCACCATTTGCCACGATAGTACAGGAAAATAGAAGTCAGCAACGTGAGTGGCAACAGGTAGGGCGCAAGACGGGCAAACGTATGTACGTAATGGAACCCGGTTCGCAACCGAAACCAATCAAAACCAGTCATCTTGGCATAAAAAGTGTTGGGCAGCAGTTCTCCGTAATAGGAATAACGCCAGCAGAAATAGGGGGCGTAAAGGATCGCAAACCCGATCATGAATAGCCCGCTGGTTTTCCAGCGACTGCGCCAGCTCGTGCGGCGACCAAGCAGGAAGGCAAGGCTGATTACAACCAGCAATCCGACATCCGGACGTGCCAGGCAGGCTAGTGAAAAAAGGATGCCCAGCACCAGCATCCGCTTGGGCGAGATATCGTCCGTTGTCACGAACGCATAACTGGCGAGCATGACCAGCAGCGTGACCAGCGATGTTTCCAGCCCACCGTAGGACCAGCCAATCAAGGGGAAGCTGGCGGGGACGAGCAGCAGTAACAGGACCTGAGGGGATGATAAACCAGCTTTGGATGGTTTGCGAAAATGAGAAAAGGCAAGCCAGCAGATACCACCATAGCAAGCTATTCCCAACATTCGCGTGGCACTTACCAGGTCCACTTGGAACAGGCCCAGCAACGAGACGAGTGCCAGGTGCAGGAAGCTGGTATAGCCTTCCACGCGTTCCCCAGCGTTCCAGTTGATACCGTTGCCAGCCAGCCAGTTCTGACTGTAACGTAACGTGATATAGGCATCATCATGAAAAAAACTGTGATGCAGAACGTGTCCGTAAATGGTTATGAATGCAACCAGTACCAGGCCAGTTACCAGCAGGATGCTGGCAGCATTTGATTGTTGCTGATGATTGGTGACAGGATCATTCATGGTTGACAGGGATGCGCCTGGTTCGACGCGCTATTGAATCGGTTCGGGAATGGGATGAATGGCAGCTCCATCGACGGTGCTCGGTAAGCGGTATTGAATTGGCGTGGGATTGTGCCAAATCGAAAAGGTCTGTTCACTTCCATCGAAAACCATCTTGGTTTCAGTAACCAGTTGGAGCCCAGCGGCACTTTGCTGAAGCTGGTAATCCACACCATGATGCCGGGGTGACAATGTCATGATGTAATCCGACGAGTAAAGTAGCCCCGGCTGAATGGAGTAGACTTCCACGTTCTTGCGGTAGGAGATTAATCCCCAGTCGACGATGTAGGCATCGCGGTATCGATAGGGAAGAATTCCTGCAGCGTAGGTATGAACCTGGGGTTGTCTCTTCCTGTCCAGTCCCTGCCAGTGTTCCTTGATGGCATTTGCCTGGCGGTCCAGGATGTCCATGAATTCACGGTATTGCTGTCGAGACAGCTGACGATATTCGCCCATCTTACCGGGATTAATCGAGTGCTGGTTGATCACGTAGAACTGGAGCCCCTGGAAAGGAATCACCAGCATGAAAACCCAGAGCCAACTCCGCTTGCCGAGGTTGCCCCCCTGCCACGCCTCGGGGCTGGACCGATGGATCAGTTCGATCACCAGTAATGCCACGATGGGAAAGTAGGGCAGCAAGAATCGATAGGAAAACATCATATGGGTCAGGACTGCCGTGGTCGCGTAGAACGCAAAGACCAACAGACCAATGACCACGCCCAGATTACCCAGCGTGGTTTCTTTCAGGGAACCAGTGAACCGAGTCCCCGGTCGTCTTATACGATCGATGGTGACCCAGGCCAGCAGCGGCACGATACCCGAGAGACAAAGAAACTGCAGCATGTAGAACGCAGCATGCGTTTGAATGTCGTAACGAAGTGGCTTGTGATAAATCGACGTGGGAAAAATGTCGTGATAGTAAACATAGCTGGTTCCCAGCCATGCCAGTGCAATCACCAGGCCAGGCATCAACAGCAGGATGGTGCGGATAAGTTTCTTGCCAAGTGCAAGACCCTCGCGTCGCCACTGCGAAAATGCCACGTGAAACCAGATCGGTAGTGTGAACAGGCAACTGTCATAACGGGTCAGGAAGGCAAGTCCCAGCAAGATGGAAAGGCGACCATGAAACGCTGGTCATCGGTGTCATGGGATCGCACAGAACAGGCAAACGCTAATACCAGGAAACTGGACAGGTACATCGTCTCCAGTCCCCCGGCAGTCCAGAAAATCATGTAGGGTGATAGCCAGACCATCAGGAAAAAGAGCAACTTACCTCGGTCCAGGCGGATAAGCTTCACGGCCACGTAGGTACAGGCCAGGTGCAGCAAGGCGGCGAAAATCTTGTTGGTCCACGCGGACTCACCCGTGATGGCGTAGAGCCCTGAACATATCAAGGCATGCAGCGGGGATGTCAGTGCACTGACCGGCTCTCCCGGGTTGAAGACCAATCCGTTTCCGTCAACCAGGTTTTCACTGTAACGGTAGACAATATATGCATCTTCTGCCGTGTAGGTACTGAACCAGGCAAACAGTCCCAGGTGGCTTATCGCCAGTAACAGTACGATGGCAGGTGTTGACCGCATTTGGTTCATGGAACTGATTTCCGGAATCCGTGATGCTGGTTGCAGGAAACAATTATTCCGCACGCGGACCTAACTGTTGATATCGGTTTCCGGCCCTGCATCGAATCGTCGTGGAGAGAGGTTGCAGAAGTTAATCCAGTCTTCCCTTGTGAAGCCATGGGATTGCTCACGTTGTATCGATTACGAGGCGATCCGCAATCCTTGAAAGTGATTGATTTACCCGGAAAACAAGAGCCGGTGAAAAGTTTATTTCTGGTTTTCGCAGTTGTCTATTTTGTTTCTTCGCGTGATTGGATCCGTTACAATGATTCGCAAAGATATAACCATGAGCGGTCGTGGTTATGGTGAAATGTGATGAACCTGATTTACCTGGAGCAAGCAAGCATGTTTTCCAAGAGTTCCCAACGATCGATCCGAACCACGAGCCTGGCCCGTGTTTTCATTTTGCTGGCCGTTGCTTTGCTGGTTGCTATCCCGGCCAGGGCGGAAAACGGGAGAGTATTACCTGCTGGCCAATTGCCAAAAGACAGTCGGTTAGAGGAACTCAAGCATCTCAATGCCTATTTTCCATTCGATCCGCCGGCCACGCGCAAGCAGTGGGAAGCACGTGCCCGGGCCTTGCGAAAACAGGTGCTGGTGGCGAATGGCCTGTGGCCCATGCCTAAAAAAACACCTCTCAACGCCGTTGTGCATGGAAAGGTCGTTCGTTCCGGATTCACGGTTGAAAAGGTCTACTTTGAAAGCTACCCCGGCTATTACGTGAGCGGTCTGCTATTTCGACCCACGGGAAAAACCGGTCGCTTACCCGCCGTGCTTTGTCCACATGGCCATGGTGGCCGTGACATGGATCATGGAAATAAAATCCAGGATTACATCAAGAACGGTGATGAAAAGTTTGCAGCGTCCGGGCGATTCCCAAAACTCGCTCGCTGCGCCCAGTTGGCCCGGATGGGATGCGTGACATTTATCTATGACATGATCGGTTATGTCGATAGCCAACAGGTTACCTACCAGGTGGCCCATCGCTTCGCCAAGCAACGCCCGGAAATGGACACGACCCAGCGATGGGGATTTTATGGTGTCCAGGCCGAGTTGCGATTGCAATCCATCATGGGCTTGCAGACCTACAATTCCATCCGCGCACTGGATTTCCTCGAACAATTACCCGACGTCGACCCCAAGCGCATGGCAGTGACCGGTAGCAGCGGTGGAGGTACGCAGACCATCCTGCTGTGTGCGATCGATTCCAGGCCCGTTGCTGCCTTTCCGCAGGGAATGGTTTCCACCTCCATGCAGGGAGGTTGCACCTGTGAAAACTGTTCCCTGCTGCGTGTTGGTACCGGGAACGTTGAATTGACCGCCTTGTTCGCACCCAAGCCTCAGGGCATGACAGCAGCGAACGACTGGACCAAGGAAATGATGACCAAGGGATATCCCCAGTTGCAGCAGGTCTACGAGCTGTATGGTGTAAAGGAAAAAGTCCTCTGCAAGTCACTGGTCCAGTTCGGCCATAACTATAACTACGTAACCCGATCCATCATGTATCACTGGTTCAACAAGTACCTGGAACTGGGACTCAAGGAACCGATTGTTGAGGAAGACTACAAGTTGTTGACCAGGGAAGAGTACACGGTCTGGAACAAGAAGCATCCCCAGCCGCCCGGTGGTGACGACCAGGAAGTAGCCTTGATCAAGGAGATCGAAAAGGATTCCACCGCTCAAATGGCTGCCCTGGTGCCCAGTGACCGTGAGTCCTGGAAGACTTACCGCACCACGGTTGGCAGCGCTTTCCGCACGATCATTGGTCGACGTTTACCGAAACCAACAGCACTGGAGGCGGAAAAAACTGCGGAGATCAGCCGAAATGGCTATATCGAATTTCACGAGGTCCTGCGGCACAAGAAGTTTGGTGAGGAGCTGCCGGTCGTCTCGTTTTTTCCCACTACCAAGACCTGGAATGGTGAGGTGGTGATCTGGATTGATGGCCAGGGGAAGGCGAGCCTGTACGGCAAGCAAGATACAGTCAGTCCCGCTGTCCAGCAATTGCTTGATGCCGGTTTCTCGGTGATGGGTGCGGACCTGCTGTTCCAGGGAGAGTTTCTCAAGGATGGAAATAAACTGACAGAGGTAAGAAAGGTGGCGAATCCACGTGAATTTGCCGGGTATACCTACGGCTATAACCACACCCTGTTTGCCCAGCGAGTCCACGATGTGCTCACCCTGATCGCCCATACGCAGGAAGAGGAACATCAAGTGAAACAAACCCACCTGGTTGCTACCGGCGGAGCCGGTCCTTACGTGGCAGCAGCACGTGCCATGGTTGGAAAGAACATTGCTCGCATGGTGATTGATACCCAGGGTTTTCGATTCCAGCAACTCAAGTCGTTTCGTGACGAAGGCTTCCTGCCCGGTGCCGTGAAATATGGAGACCTGCCCGCACTGCTGGCCCTCGCTGCCCCCCACCCGTTGTACCTGGTTGGTGAAAAAGGCCAGGTGCCGGAGCTGGTCGCCAGGACGTATGCCGCATCTGGAAAACCAGGACAGGTTCAGTCGCAAGCTGCTGCCCAGGCATTACAGCGTGGCCTGCAGTGGATCACGAATGCCGGTCGCTAGATGTCACAGAGGGTAACCGCTTGTGGTAGTCTTGCCGGCGCGTTACGGGTGAGGATCAATCCAATCACAAAGCGTCCAGTAATTATGATAATGACAAGCTGATACGAATACCGACGGTCATGTCCACTATTGATGAAACCCTTCAACTCGGCTGGCAGCAGCACCAGGCTGGTGATCTGCGCAGTGCCGAAGATGTTTATCGACAGGTGCTCGAGGCCAGCCCGGATAACGCCAATGCCTGGTGTTTCCTGGGCATGGTCTGCCACGACCAGCAACATTATGATGACGCCATTGAGGCCTACCACAAGGCGATTGAAATCCAACCCGACTTCTCGATTGCTTTCAGTAATCTCGGCAACACGCAAAAGCAACAGGGCAAGTTGATCGAGGCAGAAAAGAGCTGTCGGGAAGCATTGCGTTTGAAACCGGATTACTCAACTGCACATAATAACCTGGGAGTCGCTCTGGTTGCACAAGGTCGTTTAGAGGAAGCCGCTGAGATATTCGAGAAAGCGATGACCTTGATGCCCGAGGACGTTGTCACCCAGGCCAACCTGAGTGCGGCATTGCTGCGACAGGGTAAGTACCAGGAAGCCCGGGAGAAGTCTCAGAAAGCGTTGGCGATTAATCCGAACTATGCCGAGGCTCATAAGAACCAGGGCATTGTCTCCCTGTTGCTGGGGGATTTCGAACGTGGCTGGCTGGACTACGAATGGCGATGGCAGTGCCCCGGGTGTTCGATGCCAGGCTACCAGCAGCCCGTGTGGGATGGATCGTCACTGGAAGGCAGGACGATTCTGCTACACCATGAACAGGGACTGGGAGACACGATTCAATTCGTACGTTACGCAACCACCTTCGCCAGGCAGGGTGCGAGAGTCATTGTCAAAGCGCAAAAGCCGCTGGTGAAGTTGTTGGAAACTTTTCAGGATATTGACACGCTGGTGACCGACGATAGCGACTTGCCTGACTTCGACGTACATGTCCCGATGGTCAGCATTCCCGGGAAGTTGCAGACTACCTTCGACAACATCCCGGCAGACATCCCTTACTTGCAAGCGGAGGAGTCACTTGTCGACCAATGGCGTGAACGACTGTCGCCATACGATGGCTTTAAAGTTGGTATCGTATGGCAAGGCAGCCCTGGCTTCGACGCCGACCCACAGCGGTCGATTCCGGTGGAGTACTTCTCACGCCTTGCCGGCATCCCCGGTGTTCGTTTGTTTAGCTTGCAAAAAGGATACGGGGCTGAACAACTCGAGTCTCTTCCGGATGATATCCAGATCATCGACTTTGGAGAGGACCTGGATGGCGCTGCCGGCCCCTTCATGGACACCGCTGCAATCATGCAAAACCTTGACTTGTTGATTAGCTCTGACACCAGTGTACCGCATCTTGCCGGTGCGCTTGGTGTGCGCTCATGGGTTGCATTGAGCCTGTGCCCGGACTGGCGATGGTTCCTGGACCGGGAAGATTCACCCTGGTATCCAACGCTGCGCCTGTTCCGACAGGAGACGCTGGGGGACTGGGATAACGTCTTTGACCGAATTGCCACGGATCTCGCAGCCGAGGTCGGGGCAGATCCTCCTGCACCTACGATTGTCCAGTCGTTGGAGACTAACCGGCTGATTGAAACGGGATTCAACTGCCTCAAGCAAGGTCGACACGGCTATGTTCTGTTCAACCAGAATGACGAGTACATCGGCCGCTCACTCGATGAATATGGTGAGTTTTCGGAAGGTGAGAACGAGGTGTTCGGGCAGATCGTAAAGGAAGACGATGTCGTCGTCGAAGCCGGTGGCAACATCGGAGCCCACACGATCGCGCTCGCCAGGCTGGCCGGTCCGCGGGGGCGGGTCTTCACGTTCGAGCCACAACGACTTGTTTTCCAGGCCCTCTGCGCAAATATCGCGATCAACAGCCTGACTAACGTCGTGGCGCAAAACGTTGCGGTTGGGGCGACTCCTGGTGAGGTCTCTGTGCCGTATCTTCCTCCGGATCAGGGAACTAATTTTGGAGGGCTGGGCCTGGGTGACTATAAGACAGGTGAAAAATGTCCGGTGATCACGCTCGATAGCCTGGAACTTGAATCCTGCCGATTGCTCAAGATCGATGTAGAGGGAATGGAGTTGTCCGTGCTTCAAGGTGCTGAACAGTTAATCGGCCGGTGTCGGCCGACCATCTATATCGAGAATGACCGGGAAGATCGTTCTGTTGCATTGATCGAGTATATCCAGGAACTGGGATACCGCCTGTTCTGGCACTTGCCTCCCATGTTCCGAGAGGACAATTACTTTCGCAACCCGGAAAACATTTTCGGGCGAATCGTCTCGGTTAACATGCTGTGTGTTCACCAGGACAACGATTGTCAAGTCACTGGATTACGAGAGATTGAAGGGCCGCACAGCAAGTGGCAAGCTTGAATGGTATCCGGGAATCAAGAATACCGATCACTAGACGTCACAGAGGGCAACCGCTTCCCGTAATCCCTGGAGTGGATCCCGGGTGGGAATGAATTCCTGGCCCACATAGCCCTGGTAGCCTACCTCGACCAAAGCTTCCATGATCGGCTTGTAAGCGATTTCCTGCTGATCATCCAGTTCAGCTCGACCGGGATTACCGGCCGTGTGTACGTGGCCAATGTAATCCTTGTACTGGTGAATGCGACGAATGACATCGCCATCCATGATCTGGACATGGTAAATATCAAACAGGAGCTTCAGGTAGGGGGACCCCACGCGCTTGATGATGTCGATGCAGTAATCGGTGTGATCGCCCTGGTATCCTGGATGACCTTTCATCGGGTGCGTGTCATCGCGCGTGTTGAGCATTTCCAGGCATAACGTAACCTTTTTCTTTTCCGCGTAGCCGATGATCTTCTTGTAGGATTCCACGCAGTTCCTGGCACCGACATCATCGGGGATACCATCACGCATCCCGGTAAACGAGATGACATTCTTCCAACCGTATTCGGCACAGGCATCGATCGCATCCCGGGTGGCCTGCAAGACCTGGTCCTGGTGTTTCGGGTTATTCATGCCCTTGACGAAGGGAGGATCTGGATTCATGTCGATCGTGCCAATCGCACATTCCAGGTCGTATTTCTTCAGCAAGGGGAAATGCTCCGGGCTGATTAGTTCCACGCTGCCGCATCCCAGTTGCTTGGCAATCCGGATCGTCTCCTCCACGCTCCAGTGTTCACCGAAGCACCATTGCACAACAGACTGGTTGATGCGACCGTTTTTCACGACAGAACCCTTTCTTCGCCTTCTCCCCGGGAGAGCAGTATGGCCCAGCACGGCAGATCCAGCCACCGCGGCAGCGGCAGCGGTACCGAATAACTGGCGACGACTTAAACGTTTATGGTCAGGTGAGGTCATGGTCAGATCCTTGCATCATCAAGACAGAACGAGCAACGTGTTACGGTTGCCTTCACGATATGTGATACCCGGGCGAGGTTCAATGGTGAGCCCGGAATCGACCCGGAAATGATCCCGGTTGCTACTCGGGAGTGACGTAAGCTGCGGTGATCCCACCGTCCACCGTAAACTCGCTCCCCGTCACGTAGGAAGACTCGTCAGATGCAAGGTACAGTGCCGCCTGCGCCATCTCCCGGGCCTGGCCGAATCGGCCCAGTGGTACGTGCACCAACCGTCGCTGCTTTTTCTCTTCCGTGTCCAGGAACTTCATTAACATCTCGGTGTGCAGGGGGCCCGGGCAGAGAGCATTGACGCGGATGTTCTCTCTCGCGTGCACGACCGCCAGTTCACGTGTCATGGCCAGGACACCCCCCTTGCTGGCCGTATACGCCAACTGGGGTGTCGCGGCACCGAGCAGGGCAACAAAGGAAGCCGTGTTAATAATCGAACCGCCGCCGTTACGGCGCAGTGCCGGGATACCGTACTTGCACCCCAGGTAAACACCCTTCAGGTTGATCTGCATGGTCAGGTCCCAGACTTCCTCGCTGGTGTTGACCGCATCAGCATCGCGACTATCCATGATGCCAGCATTGTTGAACAGGATGTCCAGATTTCCGAAAGCAGACTCGGCCGCGTTGATCATCGCTTCACAGTCACCGGCAAGGGAAACGTCAGCATGGACATAAAGCGCACGGCCCCCTTCCTTGAGGATCATCTGCACGGTCTGCTCACCCGCGGTGTCATTTACGTCGACCGCCACCACCTGCGCACCCTCGTGAGCAAACAGGACAGCTGTTTCGCGACCAATCCCGCTGGCCGCACCTGTTATCACGGCAACCTTGTCTTGCAGTCGTGTCATCTGAAAAATCCTTGGCAAGTTAGTGAAAACGATCGCCTGGCACCGACCGGTTAATCGTGACGATGTAAACGACAGAGTTCAATGAAGGCAGAAAAGATTCGTTGTTGTATGGGATCCGTGGCCGATGTCAGTTCAGGATGCCATTGAACGGCAATCAACTCGGGATGATCGGCCATCTCGAGAGCCTCGATAGTGCCATCCGGGGCACGGCCAACGATCGTTAATCCGGCAGCTACATCACCGATCGCCTGGTGATGCCATGAAGCTGCAGAAAAAGTTGTTTCCTGATAAATCCCGGCCAGGCGAGATTGGGCTGCCAGTTCGATGGCATGGTCTGTCGGCGCACGTGGGACAAGACAATGCGCGGTCTTATCGTCGATCACATCCGGCAAGTGCTCGATCAACGTACCGCCCAGGGCCACGTTGATTACCTGCAGGCCGCGACAGATTCCCAGTAGCGGCAGCTGCTGTTCCAGGGCCCACGATACGAGCTGGAATTCAAAGG
>JAYGDH010000198.1:0-3979 GCA_046583055.1 Pirellulaceae bacterium
TGTTGACGCGATGGAGCAGTTGACGAAACAGCTGGGAATTCGAGAGTCAAACGAAGAGTTTATCAAGCTGATCAGTGGTACCCAGGTCTCCATGTAAGCCATGGATGCCCCCTGTAAGGAAGAAGATTCCAGGGGGCTGAACACGCTTTCCGACCATTCTCCAGGCAGCTGTCCTCCCCTGTGCCGTCGGCATGACGTTAAAGTCGCCCCCGCTTTACAGGTTTGCCAGGCCAGGATTTCTTCCAAGATCCGTGCCCGTGAGGGCCGATGAATGTTGCTAGTTGGTGTGGCCGCTCGCATGTGCGCTCACCAGGATACATGTTCCGTCAGGTCACGGTTTCCAGGCAACCACGGTCCACAAGCAGGGATGGCTCATATGAATGCAAGGTTCGCAGCTGAAATCACTCGAAATGTTTGTCGCTGGTCATCACTTGGCCTGATGTTGTCCTGGGCCTTGATGCAGGCCTCGCCGGTCATCGCCGTGGAGCCGCCTCGACCGGTCGTCGTTCAAAGCCCGCCTGTCGTTCCAGGTACGGGCGTGGCCGTCAAAAAAGTAGGCGATGATTTTGAAGATGCGAACTGGAAGTTTAATCATCGCTTTCCCAAGAGCAGCAAGAATATTGACAAGCGTGAACGAGGCCCGGGTGGAGAATCAGAGAACGATCGTTGGTACGAGGGAATCAAACGAGGTCAGCCTGATGTGATCAGGCGTGTTGCCACGCCCCCCGGTGGCCTGGCAGGTAGCCAGGGAGCCCTCCTGCTGCAATCGCTGCAGACCGGGATACCCGGGAAGACCACGTACCAGTCTCAGCAGGATGATTTTATTGCCAACGTGCACTACCTGCTGGGGGGAGCTATTCCCGTTTCCCAGACTCCCAGCGTGGTAGTGCGAGTCTACCTGCCGCCAATGAATCAGTGGGAAAAGCGGATTGGTTGCCACTTTGCTTTCCGGTCTTCCTGTGTCGCAGATGCCTACAAGCGACCTAAGACTCCCTTTGGTGGGCGACGTGAACGTGAACTGTACTGGCCCGGGTTTTTCCTGGATCGGGACGTTAAGGATGAAGACGGTAAGAAAATACCCTACGCGGTCTGGCGTATTCGTGGCGATCGCGATGGCAATGACTTCAATGCCCTGGAGGTGAGCCGGATGGGTTGGTGGACCTTGGGCATGTCCGTGACACCCGATGGGAGGTTTCATTATTATGCCAGTCCCGGTGTTGAAGACCTGGGCAAGGATGATTACATCACGTCAAAAAATCCCTATGGATTTCGCGCTCTCCAGTACCGCACGTTCTTCTTCAACGTCTGTAACGGTGACGATGGACGTAACTGGTCAACTGCCTGGATCATCGATGATCCGACGCTCTGCTACGTTCCCGTCAAGAAGTGAACCGGAGCTAGCCGCGGGCAGGCGATTGATCTTATCGAGCCATAAACCACTCGTCTTGCAGCCAGTAGACGGGAAGGCTACTTTATAGGTTCGTTGGCTGGAGGGTAAGCGAATTGGCTAGCGACCTCATTGGAAATGAGGTGCCCCGTAAGGGGTTGCGGGTTCAAGTCCCGTGCCCTCCGCTCCCTGGGAAAGCCCCGGACGAAAGTCAGGGGCTTTATCATGCGCTGGCCTGGCAGCGGCGGTTCCCCCCCCCTGCTTTCCCGCCAGGCCGTGGTGCACCATAATCGGGACCGACGAATCGCTGCCCTGATCATGGTTTCCTTCCATCGAGGTGTTTCATGTTTACTGATCACGTGAGTGTGAGTTTCCGTCGCTGTCTCATGACCCTGGCCATGCTGCTGGGTGTCGGCAGTGGTTTGCCGGACCAGTTGTCGATGGTGCAGGCTGCCGAACCAGGTATTGTTGGTGTGGCGGCAGGAAAGATCACGGATACGGACTGGCCTTGGTGGCGCGGCCCGTATCGCAACGGGATCGCTCCTTCCTCGGCGCAGCCTCCGCGCCAGTGGAGCGCCGAGAAGAACCTGGCCTGGAAGGCACCGATTCCCGGACGCGGACACTCATCGCCCACGGTTGTCGGTAAACGTGTGTTCCTGACATCAGCCGATGAAACCAGTAAAACCCAGGTGGCTCTTTGCTTTGATCGAGATACGGGTAAGTTGAACTGGCAGGTCCAGTTGCACCAGGGGGGCTTTGATCATAATAACAAGAAGAACTCCTTCGCATCTTCCACGATTGCCTGCGATGGTGAACGCGTCTTTGTTGTTTTCTGGAGCCAGGGCGCTATCTGGGCCACGGCCCTGGACCTGGCAGGGAAACAGTTGTGGAGAGTTCGCGTGGCCGACTTTGTTTCTCACCAGGGGTATTCCTCGTCGCCGGCAATCTACCAGGATTTTGTCCTCATCGCGGCCGACAGCAAGGGCAAGGGAACCAGTTGCCTGGTGGCCCTGGATCGAAAGACCGGTAAGCAGGCCTGGCAGATCATGCGACCCAAGATGCCGAACTACGTCTCGCCCACGATTTTCCAGGTGGCAGGAAAAGACCAGTTGTTGATGGCAGGCTGTGACGTGATGTCCGGGTTCGATCCTCGTAACGGCAAGGTTATCTGGGAATGCCCGGGTAGTACCACCGAGTGCGTTGGCTCGGTGGTCACCACGGCAGGGCTGGTCTTTGCCAGCGGGGGATATCCCAAGCACGAGACTATCTGCGTGCGAGCAGATGGTTCGAAGGAAATCCTCTGGCGGAATCGTGTCAAGGTTTATGTTCCCTCCCTGCTGGCTCACCAGGGATATGTCTATGCCGTGACCGATAACGGCGTCAGCTACTGCTGGGCAGCACGCACTGGTAAGGAGATGTGGAAAGGACGACTCCAGGGCGGATTTAGTGCCTCGCCGATCCTGGCCGGTGGACTGATCTATGTTACCAGTGAACAGGGAAAGACCTATGTTTTTAAGCCCAGCCCCAGGGCGCTGGAGGTCGTGGCCAGCAATTCACTGGGAGAAGAAGTATTTGCCTCACCGGTCTTCTCCGGCACCGATCTCTTTCTGCGAGTGACACTGTCCGACGGCGGTCGACAGGAGTACCTCTGTTGTATCCGGGAGACTGCTGCCCCGTAACAAGGATGAGTACCGTGGGCGAGCTACTTCCAGGAAGAGCGGCTCCGATACCTGGGTCGGTAGGTTCGGGGAGTCCAGTAAACCAGCCCCCAGGTGACCCCCGCCAGGGTTGCCAGGTGCTGCAGCCAGCCACCGGGAATGATCGGCACGTCCGGAGTCAAGGTTGGTGACCAGTAATTAATCGCTTCCACGAGACCCCAGAGAATGAGTAGCCAGGTCAGAACTGTCGACCAACGTGAAGAACCATGTGGTGGCCAGCACTGGAGGTACCCTCCCATGATCATGCCGCTGGGAACAGCGACCAGGATACCTCCGGGTAATCCCAGGCAGCCCATGTACAGGGCGGTTATTAGCATGGCACCGAGCGGATACGTGAACGTGTTCCAGTCGAAGCAGACCAGCATGGCACCACCCAATGCGGTGCTTCCGCAACAGGTCAGGATCCCCATGCAGCCACCCACGACGATACCCTGGATGACTCCCCGGATAAAACCGTAGGTAGGTTGATTGGCTGAGCAAGGATGCCTCGGGCTGCTCGCTTTAAGACTCATGGGCTCGGCCTGTGAAAAGAAGTTCGTGGGGAAAAAAGATCGCCCGGATCGTCACTCGAACGAGTTGCTGGTCCTGGTAGAGGCCACGGGAACCTGGGCGGTAATGAGACGGCTGTAGTAAACTTGAATTCTTGGTGAACCAGGGGCTGCCAGGTAAGTCGGCTGCCCGGCATCTTGACGGC
This sequence comes from Pirellulaceae bacterium, assembly GCA_046583055.1. Lineage (GTDB taxonomy): Bacteria > Planctomycetota > Planctomycetia > Pirellulales > Pirellulaceae > JAZADA01. The sequence continues at coordinate 3,800 of JAYGDH010000198.1, forward strand.
CTGCCCGATATTGGAAAGGTACTTCGACCAAATGCGCTCCATGGCCAGTGGGCCCAGTCCTTGCATGGCCACCTGGTTCAGCTTGCCGTTGCAGTGGGTCCAGGACTCGCTGGTCACCTGGATCCCCCGCGGGCCTCTCGGCATGACCTGCCAGCGTCGCATGCCGACCAGCATGTGATT
>JAYGDH010000255.1:0-8947 GCA_046583055.1 Pirellulaceae bacterium
CGTTATAAACGGCATCAGCTGTTTCATCTCGTCAAGCGTTACAATTAACGAGGTCAGTAGCCATGTTTCGTGCTGCTGGGAGGTGTCGCCAGGGTCAGCCTCCACCAGTCGCTGGGAAATAATCTGCTCGACGATTTCCTCGCTCATGCCCGGAATGCCCGCCAGGATGGACTGGGATGCCTGGTTGATATTGATACGACCTGGGATCGACTTGCTTTCGTTGACAGTCACGTTATCCATCAACTGGGTGATGTAGGCGATAACTCCGTCTTCCGGGAAGGGACAGCGGAGGACCACGTTCTGGCCCTCAGCCGATATCTCGACCTGCTTGCCGATCAAGTCCAGGACCTGGTTCACGGGGCGTTTCGCCGCCTGGTTAAGGTCAATCTTGATTTCGCCGGCACTTTTTCCTTCGTCGTTGCCATCATAGTCGTCGTCTGCCTGGCGATAGGCGATGATGAACTGCGCCCATTCGTCGTTGAAGACGTCCTTGAGGTCCTTGTGGAGCTGAGTCAGGTCATCACCGTTGAGGTAGATGCGAGGTTCACCCTGGGCGTTGACGTTCTTTTCCTTGCTATGCAGGGTCAGGTACCCGCTCCAGCCACGGTCCATCGCCGCCACAGCGAGCGTGGAGCTGTCGGTGGCGCCTCCGCTCATGGCACCGGCTCCTGATGCTCCCATGGTCATCCCCATGCCACCAGAACCCATGGCCAGCGGATTACCCATGCCACCGTAAACCTCGTCCAGGATTCCGTTACGATTCAGGTCCCTGCCGAACAGCAGTTCTGGCGTGATGCCGCGCACCAGCAACAATTCTTCCACCGTTTCCAGCGGGCCGTTCTTGGGAGCGTAAGGGGGTTGGAGCGTCTGGTAGTACTCTAGTTCGGCCCCGTATTCCCGCGGTTCATCATCCTCGTCAATCCAGTCCATGATGGCATCGGCAATCGATTCGGGGTCTTCCAGTGTCTCCATGCCCGGCAGGGCCATCAGCAAGGTGCGACCCCCGTCCGGAATTAACTTGTCAGCGGTCAGCAGGATGTTGATGTTCAGGCGGGTAGATTCATCTTCCAAACCATAACGAATTCCCAGCAGCCCTCCCTCGTCATCGACCTGGGGTGCGATCACGGTGAAGTTGCCCAGGTGCTGCAAGTCGATGTCCGGTACGACATTGATTGCCTGGAAATACTCGGGGTTATGGTAATGGCCCCCTAGTGAGTCCTGGGTTTCCCTGTCCTGGAGCAAATAAAGTCGAACCGCATCGACACCGGAGTCGATCAGCCAGCGGGCCTGGATTTGTTGTGTCCCCAGGTTAGTTGCCTGGTGCTGGGTTACCATCAGGTCGCAAAACGTGTAGGCCGCCAGGCTCAGTACGCTGACCACGACCAGCACGACCACCAGTACCATGCCGCCACGCTCCTGGCGAACATGCGCTGGATGCCTGCAGTCAGCAGAAGTAGGGGTGCGAGTCATCATAGTCCCAGGGCCTCGAATTCAGTGGTGGGATCTGCCTCGATGTTGAACTTGCCAACCGGCAAGCGGACGACCAGGCGGTACATGGTCGTGCCCGTCTCCAACTCGTCCGGGTCGCCTCCAGGCGAGAATGCGGAAAGCAACGAGGTGGATTGATTGTTGCGTGCTGACTTGAGGTAGAGGCGGATTTCCACTGCCACGGGCAGGCCCTCCTCGACTTCCGAATCCCATTCGTACAGCCACATGATGCCGTCCCAGTATTGGAATTCAATACTGACGACCTCTGGCGCGATGACATCCCCCTGGTTCAGAAGGGCATCGATGTTGCCGTTGTCAGCGGCAAACTGAGTGACAGCTCTATCCAAGTGACGTCGTACCAGGCCGTCTACCAGTCGGATGTCATCCTCCACGACATCCAGTTCCTCAGCAGTCGATTCCATGCCAAGCGTATTCTGTCCCTGTACGTAATAGGTGACGGTCTTCACGTCGCTGGGGATGTCCGTCAGGGCAAAGTTGTCCTCCAGGTTCATCAGACGCTGGTATTCCTCCACCCTTGGCAGGCGGCTGATATCCATCTGTAGCTGGTATTGATTGCCGTACAGCCCCGGGACAGCAGGTGGAATCATTGACGTGGCCAGATCCTCGGTAACGCCCAGATCCTCTTCCATGAGCAGGTCTTCCAGGCCCATATCGCTGCCACCGAGCAAGTCGCCAGCGGCGTCTCCACCCAGCAGGTCTCCTACTCCACCCAGTAAGTCAATTCCGTCGAGTCCCGCGAGTCCTTCCTCCACGTCACCGGTTTGAACCTGGACGGCACTGCGCAGGTCATTGGCGATTTGCTGCAGGATGGCGCGGGCCAACTGGGATTCCTCGGTGATCGCCTGCCGGCGGTCGAGCGTACGCATGTAGACGTCCAGGCTCATCGCGATGATCGCCATGATCAGCGCGGTCAGCGCCAGTGCCAGGAGCAATTCGAGCAGCGTCAGACCGCGGGTGGTCCGACGTCGATGGAGAGGCAGGTGATTAACGATTGGTATCTCCCCCCGTGGCACTGTCGGTGGTCGTTCCGCTCATTTCTTCTTCCAGGGCTTCTAGGTCTTCAGGTTCTGCCTCGCTGTCGAGCATCGGATCAATCATCCATGTGGTCAGCGTGACCATCGCTGGTTTGCGACCATCAAAACGGTCCTGCATGACGGTGACTTCCACGTACATCAGGCCCTGGTCGTCGACGGAATCGAAGATGACCGTGTACAGCCAACCGGTTTCGTCCATGTCCATGCTCGTGTCCAGCCCGGTGCCCAGGCTGGCCACCATGCCCGGCGGGCTGATGGTATAGGGCTCCTCGGCGACGGGCACGAGCTCGCGAACTCCGGACTTGATTTCGGCCAGCACGCTGTCGCAGATGAACTGGGCCTCGGTCAGTTCCACGGCACGATCTGCAGCGTCGGCACCGATGCGGATTAACTCACCCAGCGCTGCCAGCGAGGTGCCCAGGATGGCCAGCGCAATCATGACTTCCAGTAACGTCAGCCCGGATCGGACGCTCGAGGAAATCGTGGCTCGGTGGTGGCAGGTCACTGGAGTCATGGTCCCGGGTCCTCCGCTGCGAGGTCCATGGTGTCCTGCTGCGTGATGATGTCCGTGGCCTGGGATAGCCCGGTCATGCCACGGAGGCTGACGATCACGAAACGAGTAGCCTTGCTGTCAGTGAGCTGAAGCTTGGTTTGCGAGGCACTGCCATCGGGGTAGAAAAGGATTGGCGATGACCAGCTGGTGGACATGTCACCCGCCATGGCCTGGCCGTCAGCTATCGCCTGTTCACCTGCGAAGATGTCGCGGGCATCCATTTCAATTTCACTGCCGACAAAGGTGATGCTCCGAGGCAAGACCTGTTCGGCGGCCTGGGAAGAGAGCCCCTGGCTGCCAGTGCCGTTTTCAGCGGCCAGTTCAGGATCAACACCCTCTGCATTGGGAAGTCGCAAGGGTGTGTTGTCGCCGGTTCCGGCAGTCATGCCAAAGTCAGCCATCTCACCTGGTGTTTGCCAGGCTTCCACCCGGTAGCGACGGCCGCCGATCTCGTAACGGAAAACGATGGTCTGGCCCGACTTCATGGCCTTGATGCGGGCACGGCTCCAGGCCGTGCGAATGATATCGCCCGACTTCCGCAGCCGCTGGTTCTCGGCCCAACCGATAAAGCTGGGAGCCGAGATCGCACCGATCATGATTAGCAGTGACATGACCAGCATCAGTTCCATGATGGTAAAACCATGATGATCAACGAGCCGACGCTGCCGGGAGCGAGCGGGTAGTGGTGTCGATCGTGAGTACATGGTTTCACCTGTGGATCCAGGTTGCGGGTTCCCGGATCTTTAGAGGTTGAGGTTGGACTGTTCAATAATGTCGTCGTCCGCGCTATCGATATTGGGTCCCTGGGACCAGATCCGGTAGAAATTTTGTCCCATTTCATCGTAGCCGGCTTCGTAAAGGTAATCGCGGTTCCAGGGGTCCATGGGAATGGCCTTTTTCAAGTAAGGACCTCCCCAGCTGGTGGCGCCGCCGAGGTTGCTGGGAGGTTCTTCTTGCAGGGCATAGAGTCCATCCTGACCCTCGGGATAACCATTCATGTCGATCTGGTAGAGATCCAGTGCCCCTCCGAGTGCCTGTAGCTGGATCTTGGCACTTTTTTCTTTACTCTTGCCCAGGATACCCGAGAAGTTGGCAACGACGAGGGTGCCCATGATGACCAGGATGGCCATCACCAGCAAGACTTCCATCAGCGTAAAACCAGCAGGGCGTGTTTTCGCTCGGCGAGGTTGTGAGGTGTTTTTCACGGTAAGTTTCTCCTTAAATGTACGATCAAATAATTGCAATGACTTGAGGTTCCGCTGTTCGCTGCCCCGGGGGACATGAACGGCACATTTTATCAGACAACTTAGATTGTACTGCTCATCTTGATGACAGGTAATAACAGGGCGATGACAACGAACAATACGGCACCGGCGAGAACCAGCAGCATCAGTGGTTCCAGCAGGCGGACGACCAGGTCCAGTCGGCGTGACGTGCGCTTTTCGAGGCCATCGGCGATTTCCACCAGTACCTTGTCCAGCGTGTTGGATTCCTCGGCCACGGCGATCATTTCTACCACGGTCTTGGGAAAATAGCCGCTGGAAGCCAGTGGCTGGGCTAGCGAGGCACCTGACGAGATGTTCTCGGACGCTTCTTCAATGGCTTCCGAGAGCATGCGGTTACCGGCGGCTTCTCGACTGATTCCCAGTGATTTGAGAATCGGTACTCCGTTGTTCAAAAGGGTTCCCAGGACACGACAGAAGCGGGCCACGGCCAGGCTCTGCAGAATATTACCCACCAGGGGCAGTTTCATCTTCAAGTAATCTGCGGTGCGTCGGCCCTCATCCGTCCGCAGTCTTTCCCTCAGGACCACGTAGAGGCTTACCATGCCAATCAGCAGGAGCCACCACCATCGATTCAAGGTGTCGCTTAACCAGAGAAGCCAATCCGTCAGGACGGGCAACTCGCCGCGCTCGCGCAAGGTTTCGAATAACTCGCCAAACTTGGGGACAAAGAAGATGATCAACGCTGCCACGATCAGCGAACCGATCGCCCCCAGAAAGACCGGGTAGGCCAGGGCACCCACGGTACGGCTTTTCAGATCTTCCTGTTGTTCGGTAAAGTGGGCAACGCGTTCCAGGGCATCTTCCAGGAAACCACCCTCGGCACCAGCCCGGGTCATGTTGACGGCCATTTCACTGAAGACACGCGGGTATCTTTGCATGCCATCAGCCATGGGTTGACCATCTTCGACGGCCGTGTAGATGTCATCGAGTACCTGCTTGAGCGTGGGGTTCGAGGCCTGTTCGCGAATCACCGCCAGGGAACGCAACATCGGTACACCGCTCCGCAGCAACGAGGCCAGCTGCGCGTAGGTCGCAGCCATGACCTGGCCCTTGACTCCCTTGCTGCGATGGACTGTTCGCTTGGCTTCGTCCGTCGATATGCTGATCGGAAAGAGGGACTTCCCGGAGAGGAGGTTGATCGCTTCTCGTTCCGTGGCGGCGCTAATCGTCCCCACCTTTTTTTGGCCTTGCAGGTCGCGAGCTGTGTAGTCGAAGTCTGGCATAATAGGGCGACTTAAAAATAGGGTTCTCGTAACTGCTCTGGGTTTAAACGTTGCTGGTGTTGCGAAGCACTTCATCAAGGGAGGTCTTTCCAGCCAGCGCCTTTCTCCAGGCGTCCTTGCGCAAGGTATGCATGCCGGATTCGATAGTGACTTTTCGCATTTCCCAGCTGCTGGACCGTTTGTTGGCGAGGGTCCGAATCTCATCGTTGGTGCTCATCAGTTCGAAAATGCCAAGCCGGCCCTTGTAGCCCACCTGGCGACATTCACGGCAACCCGTAGCAACATAGAGCGGCCGGTCGGCCAGCTGATCCCAGGGGAAATCCTCCGGCATGTCCTCTCGGTCCGGTGTATAAGGCTGCTTACAGTGCTCGCACAGCAGCCGGACCAGTCGTTGTGACATCACGCCCATTACGGTACTGGCGACGAGAAACGGTTCGACGCCCATGTCGATAATTCGAGTGAACGCCGAGGGGGCGTCGTTCGTGTGTAGCGTACTGAAAACCAAATGGCCGGTGAGTGATGCCTGGATGGCATTTGCGGCCGTTTCCTGATCGCGAATTTCACCTACCAATACGATGTCCGGATCGTGTCGCAGGATACTTCGTAGTGAACGGGCAAAGGTGAGCCCGATCTTGTTGTGAACCTGGATCTGGTTGATTCCGTCCAGCTGGTATTCGACCGGATCCTCGGTGGTAATGATCTTGGTAGTGGAGTCACGGATTTCCAGCAGGGCACTGTAGAGGGTAGACGTCTTGCCGGAACCGGTTGGTCCGGTAACCAGCAGGATGCCGTGAGGCAACTTGATCAGCTCGTGGAACTGCTCGTACAGCTCGGCTTCCATCCCCAGTCCCTGCAGGTTGAAGACCATGGCGGTCTTGTCCAGCAGACGCATGGCAAGGCCTTCCCCGTGAATCATGGGGATAATCGAAACACGTACGTCGACCTGGCGCCCGGAAATTTTTAGCTTCATGCGGCCATCCTGGGGAAGCCGTTTTTCAGCGATGTTCAATCGTGACATGATCTTCAGACGGCTGATAATGGCAGCCTGAAACTGGTTGATCTCGGGAGGTACTGGCTGCGAGTGCAGAATACCGTCGATGCGATAACGAATCGCCAGTCCGTCAGCCTGGCTTTCAATGTGAACATCACTGGCCCGTAGCTCGAGGGCCTCCATCAGGATTTCGTTGACCAGGCGAATCACGGACGCTTCCTGGGCCATCTCCGATAGCTCGGAGCCATCCGTTTCGATGTCAGTGAGCAATTCGACGCCCTGGTCGGACTGTTGCTCGATCAGGTTGTCGATCGTTTCACTGCCGACTCCCAGGTGCCGCTTGATGAGCTTGTCGATTTCGGATCGGGATGCCAGTAGCGGGACGATCGACAGTCCCGTGGCAGCGGCGGCTTCATCAAGGGGATAGAGGTTAAATGGGTCGCTGGTGGCGACTTCCAGTTGGCCGTTGCTGCGGGCGACGGGAAACAGGTTTTGTCGATAGATTAACTTGGTGGGAAAGGTTTCCAGCAAAGTCAGGTCGACGTCTGTCTGGCTTAGATCCACGAAATCCAGGCCGACTTCTTCAGCCAGGGCCCGCAGGGCGACTTCTTCATCCACGAAGCCCAGGTCGATGGCCACGTTCACCACGTTGGTTCCCTCGCCAACACCCTGGCGTGACTTCTCCAGTTGGTCAGGGTCGATTAGTCCTCGACGGACGAGTATTTCACCGGCTTCCATCCCCTGTGTCCTTCTTAGTGTAAGAATCCAACCGTCATCTTAAGTTGTGTTAGTTGTACCTGGTTCTCCTGCGGGAGAACTCCGGGGCAGGTTGGGTCCGTCAAGTTGACAGCGGCCTCGGTATTAAACAATTCCCGGGGGCAACAGTTTCGCAGTTTCTTGGCTACTCCCCGTTAAGCCAATTCTGGACTTGCCGTTTTTGTCTAGCGACCACCACCGCCACGGCTTCCACCGCTGGGTGCTCCGCCGGATCCGCGGCCGCTACCGCCCGTGCTGCCACCGAATCCACGGCCGCCGCCCGTGCTGCCACCGAATCCACGGCCGCCGCCGCTGGCACCACGACTGCTACCACCGCCACCGCTGCGCTGAAGTTGCTGGAAGAATTCCATTCGACGTCGGATGGCCTCAGCAGATGCCTGGTCGCCACCACCGGTTCCAGTACGGCTGGATCCAGTTCGGCTGGATCCGGTTCGACTGCTGCCGCTGCTGGATGTGGTTGAGGTAGTGATCGAGTCGCCGAGGATTGATGTCAGGGCTTTCTGGATCATGGCCGGATTACTGAATTTCAAGGTGCGGACGACCGTGGTGTCGTTGGTTTGCGTGCCCGCCTGATCGATGGTTCGTACCAGGTCTTCGACCTCGTAAAATAGTTGGTCCGCCGCCGAAACGACCAGTGAATTACTTCGAGCATCCACGCCGACAGTCATCTTGGGCTCTTCCGCTTTAGCCCCGCCACGGCTGCTGCTGCCACCACGACTGCTACCACCCCGCAGGGCACGCATGAACTCTTCTGGAGACGGTTGTCTTGATTGGCTGCCACCACGACTGGAACCTCCGGAAATACGATCGGCATAGACTTCCTTGATCACGGCGGCGATGTTTTCTGCTGAAGTGTAAATCACGGGGATCAAGCGTGGTTTACGCTTGGTCTGAACAGAGGTTTCACTGCTTTCCTTGTCAATCACTTTTAATAATTGTGATACGGTTTCCACGTCTTCTGCGTTGGCCTGCACGATGAGAGCATTGAGCCGTGCGTCGGGCACGATGCTGACCGTTCCCGAGGCCTGGAATGAAGCCGTGGTGGTGGTCTCGGCAGCACCGCCACCACCACCGAGGAGCATTCCCATCAGTCCGCCGCCTCCACCAAGTAAATTGGAGGTCATGTCGGACATCAGTGAACCGACGCCACCGGTAGCGGCGTCTCCACCGCTGAGCACTTGCTGAACCATCGCCGAGGCGATGTCCGCCTTGATGTACTTCAGGTAGAAAACGGTGATTTTGCGTTGCCCCATGGCCGAGGACGGAGGAGCGATCTGTCGTAACAGTTGCTCGAAACGGTCCAGGACTTCCTTGTCTTCACAGTAAACGAGAATCCCGTTGGGAGTCAGCTCGACGCGGATTTCCGGGTTGGCGGATTTCTGCTTTTCATTGCTCAGGGCTGGCTGGGCAAGGGCGGGCTGGGCTGCCGGTTGCTGGGCAGGGGCTTGAAGCTGGCTGACAAAGTGGATCGGTGACCCGACTTGCGTGGTTTTGTCCCCACCTGCGGATTCAGTCCGTTTCTGTGGTCCTGAATTGACTGGCTTGCGTGGAGTTGCTGATGGCGTGTTACGTGT
>JAYGDH010000134.1:0-13121 GCA_046583055.1 Pirellulaceae bacterium
ATCGCGATGATGTAAGTCACCGCCTCGGGACGCTCACCACTCACGATGGCGCGACCGAGAGCTTTCATCCCAATCTCGCGATAGGTCTCGAACTGCATGGCCGACATCTGCAGCATTTCAGAACGGTTCTTGAATCCCTCCTCGGACACCGCTTCGGGAGGGAGACGATCGGCAAGATCATAGCCCAAGCCCAGCAGGTCCTGGAGCGCATAGTTGTATTCGTATCTCGTCATGCGACGAAAAGACGAGTGTTCCCTGGTGTTACGGCGTACGAGATACGCCTTCTTTATTTCAGCGCCAAGCCAAGCGACGATGTTGCCACGATCCACGTCGGCCAGTGCAGAAGCTGGCTCGTCCGCAGGGGGCATCTCCGAGTTACCCAGGACGTTATAAATCTTCCGCCATCGTTCAACATCTGGTCCCGTCAACAAGTCCGGGTTTAACTTGTCGATGCGAAGTCTTCCCTCCGACTTCCGGGGCCCATGACAAGCCAGGCAACTCTTTTTTAAAATCGGACCAATCGATGTTTGAAAGGAAGCAAGATTCGCCCTGGGAATGGCGTTAGCGGCGGCCTTGTCTGTCACCGCCTCTTTCAAAAACCTGGACTTTACCCGCCCCTCTTCCCGAGCCTTCTCCAGCGTCACCGGGACGGGTCCCTCCTCGGCGACCAGCATCAAGCAGACGCTGCCGAGCACCAGTACGGTGATTATTCTCAGGGTATTCATGAAGCCACATTTCTTCTGGCAAGCTGGCGTCCGTGCAAAAATAGCGGCGAGGAACTCTTCCGGTCATCTCCCGGATGACGGGGCTTCGGTAGGGGGCACCGGGGCAGTCCGCTTTCAAGTATGATCTGCCGTATGACAGCATTTTATTATAGCAACACGAAGTCATTACACCTATATATTCAGTGGTCGCTTCCCGTGGTGTTTCTTTTACTTACCGGAAAGGGACCGGTTCAGGCATCACCCTGGATGCAGTAAAATGAATATCATGAGACGATCACTTCCAAGCCTCCCGAAATTAATCTACGCGTTTCTTGTTGCCGTATATTCTTGCCTGAGCATGCCGGTAGCGGGCATGGCTGCCCAGGTCGACAAACCGAATATCCTGTTTATTTTCGCTGACGACTGGGGCTGGGGTGACCTGGGTTGCCACGGTCATCCGTATGTCAAAACACCGAACATCGACAGGCTGGCAAAGCAAGGAACGGACTTCCATCGATTCACGGTCGCCAGTGGCGTCTGTTCGCCCAGCCGCACAGCGCTGATGACCGGGCACTTCCCCGCTCGCTACAACATCGACGGCCACTTCGCCTATGTGCCAAGCAATGCCAGGCGCAACATGCCCGACTGGCTGAGCCCAGAGGCTCCATTGCTGACTCGCTTCCTCTCGCAGGCAGGATACGCGACCGGGCATTATGGGAAGTGGCACCTGTCGAACAACATGATCCCCGACTCCCCCTTACCGAGTGCCTATGCCATTGACGACTACGGCGCCTTCAACTGTGCCGGCCGGCAAATGCCCGTACATGACGATGCGAAGCGAGCGATCGCGTTCATCGAGAAATGTCATGGTGCTGGCAAGCCATTCTATATTAACCTGTGGCTCCACGAACCCCATACACCGTTTCACACGGTGCCCAAGTACCGCAAGCGTTTTCCGGATCTACCAGAACGGGACCAGGTCTATGCAGCAGTGTTAAGCCATGCGGATGACCGTGTCGGCGAGGTGCTGGATGCACTGGATCGCCTGCAGCTGGCGCAAAACACGCTGGTAATCTTTAGTTCGGACAACGGTCCGGCACGAGCTGGTGGGAACACACCCCTGAACAAAATGTACGACAGCGCGACCGGTGAGGGTTACAACATTGCCGCCGCTCGAGGGATCACAGCGGGACGAAAAGGTTACAAGGCAGCGCTATTTGAAGGAGGCATCGGGGTACCATTCATCGCACGCTGGCCAGGAAAAATTGCCGCCGGCAAGGTCGACCGGACCAGCTTACTTTCAGCCGTCGACCTGTTGCCGACCTACTGCGAGATCGCAGGAGCAGCGCTGCCCGCTGGCTACCAACCGGACGGGGTCAGCCAGGTACGCGCATTGATGGGTGAGGGAAGTGACAAGCGACAGAAACCATTGTTCTGGAAAATGGCTGCGCCCTGGCCGGCACGAAAAGGCAAGCCACATCACTGGGTTGGCTACACGGTCGTCCACCAGAACTGGAAGCTGGTGGCCAATACGCAGCTCGACTACTGGGAACTATACGACATCCTGGCGGACCGGTATGAAAAGAGGGACTTGAAGAAGGCCCAACCGCGAGTTTGCTCGGACCTGATCCAGAAGATCAGGCAATGGAAACAAACCTTGCCTGCCAGGCCCACGGGAAAAGTTTTTTCCACCGAGCGAACTGGGGAAACGCCGTGAAGGCTACTGGTCGGTTAGTGGGCAATAACCTACTCACTCATGATCCTTGAGAAACTTTAAATCGACCTGGGTGTTATCCACAGCCCTTGGTGACCTGGTGATAATATTTCGGGTAAGACTCTACCACACCGCCCCATCTTCGCCCCCTGGGACGGCACGGGCAATTCTTTTGGCGAGCTGTGCATGACTTCCATGGGCACCAGTTAGAACCAGAAAAGTCGCTGGCACGTTTTCCCAGAGGGCCAACAATCCGCACCTCACAGCTTGAAGAAAAACAGACCTTGCCGTGAGGCGATCCTGCGATCAGTCGCTATCCCATCTCCACCCTGGTAGCGGTGCAGGCCTGCTCTACGCGTCTGCGAGGGATTTGCCAGTGGGACTCTCTACGTGTTAGAATCGGCCTCTATGGCATCCTTCAATCCTTATCACAAATGGCTTGGCATCCCGCTGGATGAACAGCCAGCCAGCTATTACAGGCTGCTGGGCATCGCCGAGTACGAATCGGACCTGGATGTCATCGAGAGTGCGGCGGAACGCCAGATGAATTACCTGCGAACGTTCCAGACCGGTCCTAACTTCGAGCTGGCTGAGCGACTACTCAACGAGGTTTCCGAGGCCCGCGTGTGGCTCCTGGATGAGCAAGCCAAGGCAAAATATGACCGGCAGTTAAGGGAAGGAAACCGGCCAACGCTACCACCGGTTCCCACCGATACCGGTGGGTCGCTGGATCAAGGCAGCGGCCGTCCTCCACCATTACCCGGGAAGGAGACCGGATCAGCAGCAACAGGGGGACCTTCCTTGCCATTTTCTCCCGAGTCCCAGCCTTTCGCGGTCTGGAAGCCAACCGCCGCTGCGCCGGAGACACGCAGGCGGGGCACGAAGCCCATTTGGCAACAGTGGCACATCATGCTAACCATCGTATTCGTGGTTGCGATTGTCCTGTTCGTACTTCTCACACAGGGGCCAGATGGTGATGAACCGAAACCAGCCGACAGGCCAAACGGCAACAACCCGTACTCAGCCTGGAACCTCGACAAATACCAGCTCGCCACAGGTGAGGTGGAACCTTAACGTTTAAAACGCCAGCTTTGAATTTCAATCTGCACCCGCGTTCCGCTGTTTGGTGGTTGGCGGAATGAAATCGAATTCGTAGGAATCGCCTAACTGGCAACGAGTCATGTGGACGATCTCCTGGGTATGACCTCGGAAATGGGCCGCCGAGTGAAAGATGGCCTGCATGCCGGTGACATCGTTTCCTTGAACGGGTCGAACTCGCAGGAGTTCTTCCGCCGAGGTTCCAGAAAGGGCCATCTTCGCATCTGCCACAGCACTTTCAATTTGTTGCATCAGTTCGGTCTTTGGCGTTGAGCTTCGTTGATCGAACTCTTCCTGTCTTTCTCGAACATCTGCTGCTCCACCAACGCCTGAAACGATCCACTGGCGCACGTTGCCACACAGATGAAGCAGCAGGTTTGCAACACTGTTCATCGATCCTGATGGACGCCACCAGACTTGAGCGTCCGTAAGCTGGTTGACACAGTGCTTGATTATTCGCAGCGCTTCGTCAAGTTCACCGCTGGCTTCATGGCCTACCAAGTCAGACAGATTCTCGAGGGTTGCTGACATGTCGCTTTCTCCGTTTATCCAGGCAATGGGCGCCGTCAGCATTCAATAAACGTCCGTATCTTCCCCCCGGGGTGACGCATGAAAGTCTGCTGGCAGACGCTGAACAAGGGGATGGGGCAGGCAGCTGAATGCTATTTGCGGTTTTTGATTTCAGTAAGAATGTACTGTTGATCAGGCCTACTCAACTTGTCCATTGAAAGAGTGAGCAACTTGCCATCGTCTTTCTGCAGGTGAACCTTACCCATGCGGAACTCAATAAACTTGGCTCGAATCTTGAATTGGCCGGTGCTGTCGCTGAATTCACGAAACGCGGAGGCCGGCGCAGCCCCCCTGGTAAATACTTGTTGCTCGTTGGCACCAGTAACCTTCCGCTGTCGCTCGGCGGCTGTTTTTTTCGCGATCGGTCCTACAAAGGTGTCCTTGTCTTGAATTCGGTAAAAAGCGACCGTACCGTTGGGTTCTCTAAACTCGAGTTCCCCGCCATTAATGATCCACTTCATGCTACTGACAGCGTTACTTGTGGTGCCACTTTGGTTCTTCTCTATCTCCTGTCCATTTATATACAGGTTAATTCCGCCTTCGTTAAGCAACGTGATCTGGATCTTGAGTCCTCTGCCCATGGCAAGAAACGTGCCAGGCGCCAACGACGCGGCCTCAGATACCGATGGCGCATCCGTTGGCTGCCGCGGTGGGTCAAAAGTCGGACGATTTGGCTGAGTGGCAGGACCGACTGAGGAAGCCGGGAGACCAGGCGAGCGAGGATCCACTGACTGAGCCGGGCGACCGGGTGAGAAGGGACCAACTGACGAAGCCGGGCGACCTGGCTGAGTGGCGGGACCCACTGACGGAGCCGGGAGACCGGGTGAGAAGGGACCAACTGACGACGACGGAAGACCAGGTGAGAGAGGATCAACTGACGATTGTTCTTCCATTTCCAACATCTCATCGTCGTCTTCGTCTATCGAATCATTCATGGCATCAGTGGTTGAGGCACCACCGGACGTTGTGGCATCCTTTTTGGCCTGATGACGGTCGGCTTTATCCTGGGACAGCTGGTCAACGTCCTTGAATTTCACATTTGCCAAATCGATGTCACAGCCGCTGCTCAGCAAGCTGATGCACATTACCAGGGACACCGTTACCCACACTGGCCGATAAGATCGCATGAAACTCACCTTTCCATTAACAGGATACCAACCTTTTTAAACTATCAGCCGAGACAAGAGAAATCAAGTCAAATTGGATTGGTGTTTCTCCCGCGTTTTGTAATTGAAAGAAGTCAGCTATAAAGAAGGGAGTTCTCGTGCTAGTTCGGAAGTTCGAGGATCGTCGAATCGACGAGATGGTGAACCGTGCGAAACCAATCGCGGCACGCAGGTTGGGATAAGGAAGAAGTCAAGCAATGCTACAGACTGCCATCAAGGACTCCGTGACTCTCCTGGCCTGGGTCGTGCTAATTATCATTGCTGGCACCAGCGTGTACAGTGCCGAACCGGATGATAGGGAGTTGGTGATCGCAGCCAGTGGCAAGACCGCAGCCGTGATTGCGGTCTCACCCGACGCTGGAAGTTTTGAGAAGCGTGCTGCCGCAGACCTGGCAAAGTACATCGCCCTGATGTGCGGCGATCAGCCCAGGATTGCGCAGACGCGTGAAACGATTGATGCCGCCCTGGCCAGCAAGCAGCCCGTTCTGGTCGTGGGCCAGGAGGCGTTTGCCACCAGGCCGACACTTCGGGACACATTGAATACCCGGTTAAAAAAGCCTGTCCTGCGCAGCGATGGTATCGTCTTGAGGCGTGAGGGCAATCGCGTGTACCTGGCAGGCAACAACGACAGGAGCCATTATTTCGCTGTTGCCGAACTGCTTCGCCGTTGGGGCTGCCGCTGGTATATGCCGACAGAGTTTGGCGAATGCATCCCCGTGCGTCGAGACCTGACGATTCGCGACCTCGACTACACTTTTTCATCGCCTTTTGAAATTCGGACCTACTGGATCTCCTGGGTTGGCGACCAGACCGGGGCCGCGGAATTTCGCCTGCGCAACATGATGACCGATCGAAACGCCATGCCCCCCACTGGACATGCACTGGGAAAGTACACCAAGGGGATCGGCAAAGGCACATTCAATTTCCCCATCACGGCACCGGAGACCGCTCAACACGTTTCCAAGCAGGTCGAGAAATTGTATGCAGCCGGGCAAGCGTTTTCACTCGGGATGGAGGACGGCTCCTACGACTCCAGTGATCTCAACGACCGGGAACTGATGAAGCTGCAATGGGACAAGTACTTCATGCGCTGGTCGGTGAGCGATCCGATGCTCGAGCTGTACAACAACGTCGCCCGCATTCTTCAAGAAAAGCATCCCGACAGCACGGGGAAGATCGGCTTCCTGGCGTACGCCAACATGACGATTCCCCCGGTGCGCAAAATGGTTGCCGAGCGGTCACTGTACTGTGAACTGGCGCCCATCGACATTGATCCAATCCATGGCATGGATGACCCACAGTCCCCTCCTCGTCGTGAATTTCGAGACATGATGTACAAGTGGGCGAAGGTGATGCAGGGCCGACTGTGCATTTACGACTATGACCAAGGCATGTTGGTGTGGCGAGACATCCCCAATCCGTCGCACCAGGCGTTTCGACAGGATGTGAAGCATTATCGAAAAGCTGGAATCCTGGGTGTGAACACGGAAAGTCGCAACGCAATCGCGACGACGTTCCTCAATCTCCACATTCGCTCCCGCTTGCTCTGGAACCCGGACGAGGACGTGGACGCGCTGCTGAAGGAGTTCTACCCAAAATTCTATGGTCCCGCTGCCGAACCGATGAAAGTCTATTGGTCCACCATATTCGATGCCTGGGAGAACACCATTTGCACCGAGCACGAGTATTTCGGTGCCACGGCCATCTACACACCTCAGGTCATGGCAGTACTCAAGAGCAACCTGCAAGCGGCCGAGCAAATCATCAACGGTCTCCTGGTGCAGGGCAGGAAACTGACGCGCCAGGAACAGCTCTATGTCCGCAGGATGGAGTTTACTCGCCTCAGCTACAATATCCTTGATGCCTACACGACCATGGTTGCTGCGGCTGCAACGGACGTTGATTACCGGCGAGCCGTGGCAGCTGGTGAACGTGGCCTGAAAGCACGAGACGCGATGACGGCCCTGGGTGGTATCTTCACCACCACACGACTGGAAGGTGATGGCACTCCGTGGTGGCCCGGTGAAGTGCGGCAGTATCGAGAACTGCTTCCTTTCATTGACGGCAGCCAGGGAACAATCATCATGAAACTACCCGTCGCATGGGCCTTCCGCCGCGATCCCATGAACCAGGGACTGGGTAACGGCTATGCAAACGGACCGGTCAACTTGACCTATTGGAACAACAGCAAGGCGACGCGAACCGTTGATAACCGGAAAGACTATCCCGACCAGTGGGAGATGCTCCGAACGGACCTCTATGCGCAGGTGCAGGGTATCCGCCATGCCGATCGACAAAGCTACACGGGGCACTTTTGGTACCGCACGGAGGTGAAACTGACCAAGGAGCAAGCAGCCAGCACTTCTCGCATTCGCTTTCCTGGTCTGTTTAATGAGTGCTGGCTCTATATCAACGGCCAGGAAGTGGCCTACCGCAAGCAAGGCCAGCTGTGGTGGAAGAACGATTACCGCTTCGAATGGGACGTTGACCTTTCCGGCAAGCTAAAGGCCGGCAAGAACGACATCGCACTGCGATGTAACTGCGAACATCACTTCGGCGGTATGTTCCGTCGTCCGTTTTTGTACCACAAGGTCGCCCCATGAACATTCACTTGATAGCTGCTCACCTGCTGCTTTCCGTCGTCGGCCTGTTGTACTGTCTGCCAGCAGCGGCGGCTGCCGAGCAAGAAGCTGCCCACTGGCTCTGTTGGTTGTGGACAAAAGGTTGAATCGCCTCAGCGGTCCTGTCGGTATCTGAATTGCCTTGATAGGACGATCTGCTCAATAACCGTGCCTATTTTGTACCCGTCGTCTTTAACCTTGCGGAGGATCGGTTCCAGTGACACTCGGTCAAACGGCTCTACGGTTCGTCCCAGGGCATAGGCAAGCATCTTTCTAACGAAGTTGTTCGCAATGTCTTCTTTATATATTTCCAGCAATAAGACTTTCATTTCCCGAGGTGTGCTGAACGTCTTTCCATTGGGCATCACGCCTGCTGATACAACAGGAGCCTTGTCGGGATACTGGGTTCGCCACCCACCATCTGGCGCAAAGTTTTCCAGCCCGAGTCCCAATGGATCAATCGCCTTGTGGCAGGAAATGCATTCGGCCCGGGAAACGTGTTGCTTGATCAGCTCAGCAACAGAAGGATTCCTTTTGAGGTCCAGTGCCACTCGGGCCTCTTCAAGCGAAGGGACGTTCGGCGGGGGTTCCAGGGTTTTGCCAATGACGGTGCTTAAGATCCAGACGCCACGCCGGATCGGACTGGTACGATTCTTAGAGGCTGTCAGACGCATGATCGCAGCGCTGGTAATGATGCCACCTTCCTGATCATTTTTCGTTTTGACGAGCACGGGTGGGTCATAGCTGGCACGACGGTCCTGGCTCTTGCTTTGCCTGGAGGACAAGACGTCGGCGTACACATTCTTAAAGTATCCCGGGTCGATTACAACGTAACCATGCCGTCGCGCATTGAGGACAGAGGCTCTCTTGTAGATCCAATCACTCTGGACCATCTCCAGGAAGCTCCTGTCCGACTTGATCAGCTCGTCAAAGAAAAAAAGGGCCTCATCGTAAGATTCCCGGTTCCAGCGTTCGTTCATGAAGTACTCGCTGTTCGACAACAAATCGTCGAAGCCGAGCCATTGACCGGCAAAGCGTTCGGAAAGGGAAAGCCGTTGCGGGGAATTGAGCATCCTGGCAACCTGGGATTTCAGGACATCGTCCTGGAGCAGACTGCCGTCCTGGGCAAGCCGCAGTAATTCTGCATCCGGGGCGGTTGACCACAGGAAATACGACAGGCGCGTTGCCAGTTCCAGGCCCGTGACCGGATAGGGTGTGTCCAGGTTCTTGCTTTCTTCAAACCGGTACAGGAAGTCTGGCGACACCAGGATCATTTCAAATACATGGCGCAGGCTTTCCCTGCTGTCTTTTGAATCCCGAAGGTGTTTGTGGTACAGATCGTAAAAGACATTCGCGTAATCTTGCACCTTTTGTTGATTGCCTCGGTAGGCGCGCAATAAGAACTTTGAAATCAATTGCTTGACTTCATCCTCGCTGGCATTTGTCGGTAGATCCGCTCGGCCCAGCACCGCTTGAATAGCGGCCGCATCGCTGTTGAATTTCGCCAAGGCGTAGTGCACGGCATCGGCAATCTCCTTGAGCGGCGGCTTGAGTGATTGCATGCGCTGCGCGTCGTTGTCAAATCCGGATGGGCCGGGAATATCGGAAGGTACCGTGGATTGGATCCTGGATAGATCGATGCGGCCGGTGATCGTATCGCGGTAGGGCGCTTTGAGCTTGATCGACAAGACGTCCTGCAACGTGTTTTCCAGTTCATAACGCGTTAAACGTCGTAACGGCGTTGGCCCGATATGGGGTTTTCCCTGTCGCAAAACAAACGACTCGTGAAACCATCGCGTAATGGCTTCCTTTTCACCGGGCGTAAGCGGTCCCTCGTCCCTGGGTGGCATTTTGCCGTCGGACACCATCTTTTCAACCTGGATCCAGAGCCTGGTGCTTTTCCCCTCGGATGCGTTGCGTTCCTGGAGAAGCGGCGTGAGATCAATTCCGCCTTCTCGCGTGTCCCGGTCATGGCAAGACATGCAGCGGGCAGCGATCACCCCGGTAGCATCCGGCAATTGCCTGGCCGAGGCCAGGCGAGGCGACGATCCGATGGCGAACACCAGGAGGATCGCGACGACAGCAGGGGCCTTGAATCGCGCTATTTTCATCACGGTTATTCCAACTCAACCTTGGTGAGCGAGACAAGAGTCTTTTTTCCCGCAACCGTTTTGTATTGGCCAGTCACGGTCACCACCTTGCCAACACATCGATCAAATCGCAACTTGTGGTTATTCATGTAGGGGATCCGAATCTCGAGGTCGCTCTTGTCCGAAAGTCGCAACTGGTAATATTCCAGCTCGCTTTCGATACTGATTCGCAACAACCCCTTCGCTGTAAGTGTGTTATCGTCCGTCGTGGTAATCTTCCAACTACCATCGTCCGGATTCGCGGGTTTGAAATTTGCTTTTTCGCCAATGCCGGGCAAACGTCCCGTGGAATCGCCAATGCCCGTTGGTTGGGCTCCCATGATTGTCATGAGAGTCAACAACAGATTGGCATAAGGCTGGGCCTTGGGATAGCGAACGTGCCGCCCCAGGTTCACTTTTCCGCCACCACCACCAGCCAGGACGAGCGGAAGGTCTGTCAGCGAATGATAATCACCGTGCTTGATCCCTGATCCCCAGAGAATCAGGGAGTTGTCGAACAAGGTGCCACTGCCTTCCCTGATCGCCTTCATCTTGTCAATTAAATATCGGAATTGCCCGGTGTGCCAGCTGTTGATCCTGTCATATTGCGGCAGGACCCTTTTGTTTCGAACGTGGTGAGATACGTAATGAAATTCCGCGTTCACACCCATGAAATCATAGTGAACACGACTGTTGGTATTGGCGAGCATGCACGAGACCACTCGTGTCGAATCGGTCCAGAAAGCGAGCGTGATCAAGTCAAGCATCGCCTTGATTCGCTCGCCCAGATTTCCCACTTTCAGGCTCGGACCGATGTTGGAAAGTTTCTTGTCCAGGCCCACATCACGGCTGTTCTGCCGGGCCTGCTGGATGCTGTTTTCCACGTCACGTATCGAATCGAAGTATTGCTCCAGGACCAGCTTGTCGCGCGAGCTCACTTTCCTCGATAAGGACGACGAAGCTTCTTTGACCCCATCCAGGACACTCAATAATTGTTTCTGCCGGCCGGCCCTGGATGAATCTCGGAACATCATGTCAAAAGCAACCTGGGGATCATGATGTCCGCGCAGCGGTTGATGGTTCTTGTCGTAGGATAAAACATTCAACCAGGGATGTTGCTTCCAGACGTTGTCGGCCGTCAGTTGCATGGATTTGATCGGCGTGTCGCTTCCAATGTGATCGGCGATCCTTTGATCAAATGAATATCGATTGTTGTCCTTGTGCTTTGTGGAACTCATGAACGTGCCAGGTGCATCCATATGGTCGGATGACCCCTGGTTATCAAGATTCCCCAGCACGAGGATGTCGTCTTGAACTGGGGCTAGAGGTTTAAGAATTCGCGACAATTCAAAGTTGGTTTCGGTTCCCCCGACAATGTCCCATGAGTGGGGATTAACGCCGCACCCTTTATACAACACGCACAGTCTCACCGGAGCCGTATTAGTGGGCTTTGCATGCGTTATGGCGGGAGACATGATGTCGAGCAGGGGGAGCGCCATGGAGAAGCCGGCACCTTTTAACAAAAGGCGCCGTGGGATGAGATACGAATGGCGGCTCATGCTGATCCTCAAGTGGTCTTTTCGATGCGTTCTTGTGGGCAATCAACCTCGATCCGACTGAACAAATGATAGCATCAAAGACATCCCAGAGGCAGGTGAAATCTGTGGAGCTCACTCTTTTGGAGAACGACACGATCAGCTCTCTGGGCCCCCATCATGGCTGGCTTTGCCGCTTTTATAATCGAGGGTGATAGCAGCAATGTTACCGCCAAGCCCCACTTTTTTCAGCATTTCCGTTGGCATGTCGACGGGCCAAGCGGATTTCATTCTTTGGCCGTGAGTCCGTTGGTAGTCATGGTTTGGCTGCTGACAAGTTAATGACTGTTTTCTCGCCGTCCCGGGTGACCCAACGAATCACAAACTGGTTAGGCGATGGGCGCTCATAACTTAAGGTGCGATGAGCCTCTTTGGATACTCCAGCAAACGTAATGCTATGGGGCCCTTGCTCGACGGCCCTAAATACTAACGGGTCCACCAGGGCCTTGAGTTCCGTGTCAAAAAGTCGCAATCTAAGTTCCAGGGAAGCACCCTGCTGCTGAATCATGATGATTTCAACAAACTCCGTGTCCCCTTTCTTGGTTAAACGTACGACCGCAGTCACCGTGTTACCTTTCGGCGGCAGCCATGATTCTTCCAGCACGCCACCCTTGACCGGTCCTTCCCACCGACCAGTAAACCAGCCTAGTTTCTCTATCGCAAACGACTGTTTCTCGTTCGCTTGCAACTTGTGTTTCACGGCACCATTTAACGACGAATAAAAGTTGGCCAAAAAGCAAGTGGCCAAAAGCGCGACGACTAACTGTTTCATCATGATGGTTGTCCTGTGACGAAAAGAGCAGTTTGTTTGAGTTGATAATCGAGGCACGCACCTTTGCTCATTATATCGAGCCCAAGTTATAGGGTCGACAGGTTTTAGCAAGTGGGTCATGAGGGACTTGAACCAGGGTCTTCTTCCTTGCAAAAAGCGCCTGTTTAAAAAGATCGCGACGCGTAATCCAACGCACTAACTGCCATCAGATTCAACTGGATGCAATTCCTGCTGTCGCGTAGCAGGATGGGGAGAAGTAATGGATTTCGTCGGAAAACATGTCCGCTTCTATTCGCATTTGGCAATAACTGGTTAGAAAGCGAAGACAATCGTTGCCGGGCAGTGTTAGATTGCATGATAGTACCTTTTCACCGGAGACCAAGTTCATGACAGACAAACAGTTAACACCGGGGCGTGAATTCTGGCATCAAGCAACCACCGTGAAGCTTAGCTGGTGGCCTGATGCGTTCATCCTTGTAATGGTGCTCGTGTTCCACGGCATATCAATGAGATTATGTGAAACCTATCTTGGTAGTGAACATGTGGCTGGCGGAATAACGGGAGTTTTGGCAGTATTTCTGGGGCCAAAATGGCTTGCTAACATTCAACGCCGCAATCTTCAGAATGCCCCGGATAGCGAAGAGGCCGACGCTGACTCAACTGACGTTCAAGACAACGTAACGGAGGAATGAGCGCCCCACTAGCTACCCCCCCTCTCCACCCCTGGTAGCTGTGCAGGCCTGCTCTCCGCA
>JAYGDH010000350.1:0-4014 GCA_046583055.1 Pirellulaceae bacterium
CGTCTTCGATGTCGATGGCTATTGTTGCGGCGTACTGATCTGTTACGACTACCGGTTCCCGGAACTCTACCGGGATCTCAAGAGACGCGACGTGGAAATCGTTTTCCAATCGTTCCATAATGCACGCCGTAGCCAGGCGGACCACGAGGCGGGTAATATCTGGGAATCCGTCGTGCCGGCCACCATGATTTGCCGGGCAGCCACCAACCATTTCTGGATCAGTGCCACGAACAGCGCTGCCAGGTACTCGTGCTGGGGTAACTTCTTCGCCCTTCCCAACGGGGCCCTGGCTGGCCAGCTGCCGCCACATGAAACAGGTATCCTGTTCACTGACATTGACCCCCAGGATGATTACTGGGATGCCGCAGCACCATGGCGTGATCGATCCATCCAGGGCCAACTGCACAGTGGAGAGCTGGTCCAGGACCCGCGGTCCGCGGATCGCCAGTCTCTCTAGTCGGCAGGCAGTTCAATCCAACTGGTACAGCTCAAATTCCGTCTCGCAGGGATTTCCCCGGCTGACGTGCAGTTGCCCGGCTTCGGCATCCACGACGACTGAAAACACCGTTGTCCAATACCCATGTTCAGGATGATCATTGGGGTGACGGCAAATCGACCTCGGGTAACCGTCGTGATCAGACAGGAACCGTTTCATCGCCGCCACTCCAGGGGAACCCTCGGCCTGCTGAAACAATCGATCAATACGATTTTTTCGCGGTCCCGACTCGATCAGTTCCGGGAACTCATTGTTCACTGGCAACAGTTCCGGATGCAGGCAATGATTCGTATGAGTCAATCGTTCTGAATCCCTCAAGACGAACACCTGCTCACAGGTGACTTCCAGGTTCGCCGGACCCTCTGGCGTGGCAAGCATGATATTGGCGGGGATCGCTCGCTGTGCACGATCGATCGCCTCGACGGCCGAGGCCAGGCTACGGCTCTTGTAAAGGCCTCGCAACGTAAAGTAATGAGGGACTCCCACGTCACGACTGGGAGCGGGCAGCGTGTTCAGGCAAACGCCCAGTCCCGCGTCATTCAAACCAATGTAAGCCACCAACCCTACCTGGGTGACACACATCATGGCCGGTTCATCGACCGGGCGGCGGGTAACGACCATGGTAAAGGGGTCCAATTCCGGATTGTTATCCCAGTTCTGGCCAACCAATGCCCGACCCTCCCGGGTAATTCCAGCGGCTACAGAAAAGGAGGTGCAAGCACCCTCCGGCTCGTCACGCAGTTGGTTGCGCACCTGTAGTAACATGAGGTCCTCGAGCGTGATCCCGGTGGTTTCCGAGATGCCACGCAATTCCTCTACCACCTGGTCGTCATACTGCTGGGCAAGCACCAGGGACTGCTGAACGATTTCCATGGCGCGCGGGCGGGAGATACGCACCGTCTTCTGGACACTTCCCAGTGCGACCTCCACGAAACCACGGATTTCTTCACCAGCCGCTTCACCCAGCTGCTGTCCCATCTCTCGTGGAGAACCGGAAACCACCAACTCGGGATACCGCGAACTTGACGTGGTCATCGTGGCTTGGCCAGGATTGACTCGGCATATCTCAGCTTACCGGTCCGCCCATCGTAGTATTGAAAAATAACCTGGGGACGAGGATAGGCAATCCACCGCGTCTGGCCCACCTTTCTCGGATTATTGTAGACGTTATTTAACTGGACCACGCAATACGTGGGATGGGAAAGTTCATTGCGGGGAATATCGTTCCTGAAGTGAGTCGACCAGCGAATATCAATCGGTCTCGGTCCATACTGAAATTTACCGTTGGCAGGCCGATCTCCCTCATCGGTGGACCAGTGATTATTGGAGTTATGGGGACCGGAAGCAAATTCCCAGACGTTTTCCGTGATCTTGCAGACAAAGCTGTTGTGCAGGTCACCGGTCAGCACGAACACTGGTTTCGATAAGGCATCAAAGGCATTGATCAAGGTCTCACGTTCGTCATAGAAGACGGTCCAGGCATCATCCTTATTATCAGCCCTGACTTTTCCACCTCCCACGTGAGGCACCATGAAGTTAACCGAGGACACGACGAACAGGAAGTCAGCATCACTTTTCTTCATCTCCTCCAGGAGCCACTTACGCTGCTCCAGGCCCAGCATGGAAAGGCCCTTCTTTGCCGGATTCTGTTTATCATGCATCTGGCGCTGGCCGCGCGTATCGCAGACAAAAAAGTCACAGTTACTGATGCGCATTCGAAAGTAAGAACGGCGACCAATGGAATAGGAAACACGCCCATCTTGTGGCGGCGGCGGATCAATTTCCACGCGATTCGCATCCAGCACCTTCACGATCCGATAAACCCCCGCACTGGGATGACCACCTATGTCATCCAGGGCATTTTCATTAACGCCTGCAGTCTTGCCGCCCCAGTGAATATGCAGGTTACTGGACTGGGCCAGGTCCAGCTTGGTAAAGTCAGCCTTGCGATCGGTAAGGACATTCTGCCCCCCGGTCACGTTGGCCAGGCCAAAATGTACTGGCTGCGGGAATGATGTGGGATTACTCCAACCCAGGTAGTCATACCATGCGCGGACCCCAATATCTCGGAAAACCGCGCGTCGATCTCGCAACCCGGGACTACCTGCACCCCAGACATCATTAAGAATCTCGTGATCGTCGTACGTAAAGAACGACGGAATGTGTCGATGCCAACGGGCCAGGGCAGGGCCCTGTTCCAGGAAATGCTTGTAATTCTGCCAGACCCCCACCATCGTCGGTGCCACCTGCAGAACCTCCGGAAGTTTATCCGGCGTTTCACGGACCTGGTCCAGCCATTGCTCCGGTTGGTAGAGCCGCTGGGTCTCGTAGAGCCAATCTCCGTTAAGGATGGCAAAATGAATATTGTCCTGCAGTTCGCTTAGCATCGTCTTAAAAGTTGGCAGGGCAGGGCCCAGGCTATGGAATGGATTCTGGTTATTTCCACAGGCGTATTCAAATCGGAAATTAAAAAGCCCACGTGGATTCAACTGGGGGTCAACGTATTCAGCTGCATCCGGAAGGGTTCGAAAGGAACCGGACCGCCCCGTTTTTTCAACGCGTCCGTTGGTGGCCTTGGGATCGACTATGACCACGCGGTAGTAATACTTGGTATCAGCCTTCAACCCCTGGAGCAGCACCCAACCGGAATTATCATGTCCAAGCGTTGTCGTCACCGGATCGCTCTCCTGGTCCAACGCCATCGCTAACAATCCGTAGCGGACCACGAACTGACCACTGCGTCGCGTGCGAGCCCACACGCCGACGTGATGACTCCCCAGGCGGCCCAGGATCGGACCGTGAGTCACGTGGTTTACCGATTCATACTGGGCCTGCACTGAAACATCTGCCAGGCAAAAAGCCAGGCCAGCGGTCATCAGGATTGCACGTCTTACATATTGAGTCATTGAATCTCCTCCTCTGCGGGACATCTTCGAACGATTTGGCCAACACGCTTCCACTAACTTACCTCGACAGAGGATTCATGCCAACGTTTACCCTGCCATGAATCTCGTCGTTCCCATTCCTGTTGGACCGCGGTGCGGATCGCTGATTTATCCGCACACCAGGCTGGGCCGACAAGGTAATCGGGAGGCGCGTCACCGGAAATACGCTCCACGACCATGCCCGGGGGCAATAGTTCCAGGAAATCAATGAGCGTCGCCACGTAACGATCTTGACCCATCAATTCGACCTCGCCACTTTGAACCTGTTCCGCCAACGGCGTATTGCGAACTGCATACAAGTTGTGAATCTTGACCGCGTCAAAACCGAGGCGGGCAATCTCGTTCGCGGTGTCCATCATATCATCGTGTGTCTCGCCCGGTAGCCCCAGCATCACGTGTGCACAGATCTCGAAGCCGCGACCTCGACTCCGTTCCATAGCTTCCACGGAAACAGCGTGATCATGTCCACGATTCATCCATTCCAACGATTTATCATGCATGGTCTGGAGACCGTATTCCACGGAGAGGTAGGTATCCCGCGATATTTCCTCGAGCAAGATCGGAAGAGCGTCG
>JAYGDH010000640.1:0-5308 GCA_046583055.1 Pirellulaceae bacterium
GCAGGCAACCCGCATTACAGGTAGAGGCAATTCGTTGTTGCGCGAAAACAAAAGCAGCCGACCGTTGCACCTCGCTGTCCGGGCATCGACGGCGTGTCAACAAACGCCGCAGCGGAGCACAATACAAAGCGACCAGGTTGCCTCCAGCGACTACGAAACCGAGGCCTCTAGGCAGGCAAAGCGGCCTCGTTTGAGATGGGCAACGGGACCGCGGGCATCGATACGGGCAGGGGATCCGCGTCTAGCCCCAGTCGTTTCATTTTCTTGTACAGGGTCGTCCGATTAATCCCGAGCGAATCGGCCGTACGATTGCGATTCCCATCAAAGGCCTCCAGGACCTGACGAATAATTTCTCGTTCCGGCTGCTCAAGGGCCTCCTTGAGAGTTTGTCCGTGGCAATAACCTTCCTTCATCGATTGATTGGGTTCCCGCAGTTCCGGTGGCAAATCGGCACTTTCCAGCAAATCGTCACCGCCGAGCAGCACCGCTCGCTGCACGACGTTCTGCAACTCCCTGACGTTACCTGGCCAGTCGTAGTTCTGCATTAACGTCAGGGCCTCGTCGCTGAAGCCCGCCGTCGTCTTACCCGTTTCCTGGCATACGAGCTTCAAAAAATAGCTGCAAAGCTCAGGAATATCGATCCCACGTTTTCGCAGCGGCGGCAACTCCAGGTTAATCACATTGATCCTGTAATACAGGTCTTGCCGAAAACGACCATCCCGCACCGCCTGAGGCAGATTTTCGTTGGTAGCCAGGATCACACGCGTATCAACCTTCCTGGTTTTCGTATCCCCGACCGCCTCGAATTCGAATTCTTGCATCACCCGCAATAATTTGACCTGCATCCGAGGCGAGGCCGTCAGGATCTCGTCCAGGAACAGCGTGCCACCGTCGGCCCGCGCAAACTTCCCTACCTTGTCCGCGACGGCTCCCGTGAATGCACCAGCAACGTGGCCAAATAATTCACTTTCCAACAAGGTATCGGAAAGAGCGCCGCAGGCCACCTCCACGAAGGGCTGCTCGCTGCGACTGCTTTGCTTGTGGATTTCCCTGGCGATTAATGATTTCCCCGTACCGCTTTCACCCGTCACCAGGACCGTGGCTTTCGTATCGGCGACTCGATGAATCACATCGAACGTTTCCTGAAGTGACTTCGATTCACCAATCACGTTGGTATTTACGGGTTTTTGAGGCGGCTTCTTACTCTCCGCTACGGGGCCTGGGCCCAGCAGCGCTCGAGAAATAGCATCCTGTAATGTTTCGTCGATCAGGGGTTTTGTCAGGAGATCAAATGCGCCGCCCCGAATCGCCTCGACTCCTGTTTCCAGGGTGGCATACCCACTGAGAAGTATGACGGGAACCTCGGGCTGAATACGGCGGCTCACCTTGAGCAGTTCCAATCCACTGGAGAGCCCCAGACGAAGGTCGGTCAGTAGCACGTGAAAGCCACCTCGCTCAACTGCCACCACGGCTGCGTCATAGTCACTGCATGTTTCTACCAGGTATCCCTGTCCACTGAGCCAGTCGTCCATAGATTCCAGGACCTGACGATCATCATCTACAAGCAGCAACCTGGTCTTGGACATCGGTTTTCCTCACTCGCATAAAAGCCGGCAACAGCGGTCTCCCGGTTGGGTTTCGCTGAGCCCCCCGGACGGTGGATATGTAAGTATTTACGTCACCAATCCGAGCAGATCCAATTAGAAAACCATTTGAGAGCGTCTGCTTTTAAGAATGCCCGCTCGTGGCGCCGTTAAATTCGGCAGGAATGGTATGATACGTCGTGTTAACTCCTTTCAGAACGTCATTTGTGAACATCGTTTTTTTCTATGAAAGGGAAAACGTCAGGTCTAGGATTCGCCTAATGCGATGGTATGATAGGCAGATAGCCGTTGGTGGCCACCCAAAGAGAGGGGTTTTCGCCTGGCTATTGTGCCCCTCATGGGGAACTGCCTAGCCACCCAAAGGCTGTAACGCCCCCGGGGGGCCTGACGGCAGCCTTATTCCGCCATACCGGGCGAGTTAAAGGACGGAAACGTCACGCATGCCAATCCGGCTCCTCATCGCAGACGATCACGAACTGGTTCGCAGTGGCCTGACCGCTATGCTCGAGGGGACCGAAATCCAAATCATCGCACAGGCCACCAATGCCGATGAGACGCTGGCCTTGGCTTTACACCATCGTCCCGATGTGATCCTGATGGACATTCGCATGCCGCCACGCGATGGTTTACTGATCATCGAAAAAATACGTGAGAGCTGCGCCGAGAGCCAGGTCGTAGTGTTCTCTACTTACGACAATCCCACTTACGTTGCTCGTTCTATAGCAATGGGTGCCAGTGATTACGTTCTCAAAGGTGCCAATCGCCACCAACTCACCACCGCCATCCTCCGTGCTGCCCGGGGCGAGGAGCCGCCGGAAGCCAGCGTGCTGCAAAAACTCAAGGCATCCATGGCGAGACGGAAGGATCGCTCGGACACGAACGACATCCCACTCACCAATCGCGAGTTGCAGGTCTTGAGACACATCGCATTGGGTCTGAGCAACCGTGAAATTGGTCGCTGCCTGGGCATCAGCATCGAGACGGTCAAGGAACACGTGCAAAACATTCTGCGCAAGGTGGACGCCAGTGACCGAACGCAGGCCGCAGTCTGGGCGGTTCGTCGCGGCCTGATCTAGGCCAGGTAATCTCCACCAACTAGCGAGCACGCGGATGCGCCTTCTCGTAGGTGGCCTTCAGGTTGGCCGTACTGAGGTGTGTATAAATCTGGGTTGTAACAAGGCTCTTGTGCCCCAGCAATTCCTGCACGCTGCGGATGTCGGCGCCGCGGTCAACCAGGTGTGTGGCAAAACTGTGTCGCAAGGTGTGCGGCGTGGTGCGTGAATCCAGTCCAGTTACCTTCAAATACTTCTCCAACATTCGCCCCACGCTGCGGCTACTGAGTCGCCTGCCATACTTATTAACAAACACGGGTGTACCCACGTCACCTCGCTGGTCGTCTGCCAGCGAGCGCTTTTTCAACCAACGGTTCAAAGCCCGTATTGCGAAGGACCCGAGTGGCGAGAGGCGCTCGACGCGCCCCTTTCCCCGAATACGCACCAGACCCGCCCCGAAATCCAGGTCCTCGTCATTCATTCCCACCAGTTCACTGACACGCAGACCGGCCGAATAGGTCGTTTCAAGGATCGCCCGATCCCTCAACCCGAGCGCTTCACGGGAATGGGGTGCCGAGAGCAATCGGCCGATCTCATCCGTGCTGAGGAAATGCGGCAGCTTCTGATCGCGCCGCGGGTTTCGCAGCGGCTTAGCCGGGTTTTGATCCGCCAGGCCCTGACGCTGGGCGTAGCGATAGAAACTTCGCAACGAGGCCAGTCGCCGAGAGATCGTCGACCGCGCGTAACCCGCTTGGTGTAACGCGGACACGTATCCTCGCAGGTCTAACGGCGTCACCGAACCAGGAGGTGGAACCTGGCTCTCACCCAGCGACAGGTAGTCAACCAGCGAGAAAAGATCTTCACGATAACTCTTCAACGTGTGCTTGGACGCGTTTCGTTCCACGTCCAGATATCGAAGAAAACGACTGATGGCCGATTTCATGGACGAGCCTTCCTGGCACGATTAGGAATCCCAAGCAACCCGTTACACTTCAGGCCGCGTCATCGTAGCCCGGTTCATCGCTCGGTTGCGGCAATTGAAACCGAGCGGTAGGAATGTCCGCCTTGGGCTCTTCAGTCACCTGGCTAATCGAGCGTACTTTCTGGCTCAGGACGGCAGCATCGTACCACGTGAAGCTTAACTCAGGATTGGAGGCATAACGCCCCAACATGCGAAGTGTCTCGCTGCGGTGCTTGTCGTCAAACAGGAAGACATAACGTTCTTCTCCCTTGACCAGTGCCAGTACATTGATGTCACGCATGCCCAGGATTCCTTTCCAATCAAGCCGGGCGCCGATCCGTCGGTGGGCCCGTGCGACCCGCCATAACTCCCTGACGCGTCTAGAATTTCTATCGGCCAGCGACCCCCTGTTTCACCACTTACGTTTGCACCGCTTCGTGGGTTGACTCGCTAGCAATCCGGCAAGATGAATCGAACCGTCAAGGCTGGGAAAACGATCGGCCTGGTGGGCTGACTCGGGTCAGCGAAAAACGTCCCCTCTGGGTAAGGAATAAGGGCCTTCAGAAGCCCTCACGGCGGTCGCTCGACCAGTACAACCGGTTTAAGTTCGCTCCCCTTCGTAAACACCGGGGGGTCCCATGCTGCCACGAGCCTGCTATCACTCGTCAAATAAACTGGGAAAAACCGCCCATACCGAGGGGTTCGCGGCTGGCATAGGGTTCACCGTACTGGCAGCCAATGAGTTGGCCCCAGTACGCGGCTTGCGTTTGCACCTGGTCCAGGAAGCTGACCGCTGGCGTGTTTCGGCCAGTTACGAATTGGCTCTGGTAGCAGGCCAGTGACGCCAGTTTCCGCTCCCAGGACTGACTGATATCGAGCACGTAAGCCGGTTGGGCAGCGTGTTTGAGATGCACGCTATAGTAATAATAGATGCGCTGCGGGTAGTGCGGCTCACCAGCCAGGTGGGACTTGGTCAATTTCGCCCAGAACCGGGCCGCTTGAACTAACTCGGTAGCAGCGACGTGGTCCGGGTGGGCATCCACACCGTAGGGGGCAAAGAGCCAACGCGGCCGCGTCTGGCGAATCACCTCGGCCAACTGGCCACGTGCTTCCAGGCTGGCCTCGAGGCTGCGGTTTGGCAAACCGAGATTGCCTCGCCAGTCGATCCCGAGGATCTCGCTGGCGCGTGCCGTTTCCTGAGCACGCAACTCAACCGAACCATGAGGGGTGGGCTCACCGTCAGTTAAATCCAGGATACCGACGGCCTGGCCTTCCTGTTTCAGTTGCAGGATACCACCGGCCATCCCCAGTTCTGCGTCATCGGGATGCGGTGCAATCACGAGCACGTCCAGGCCACCTTCCGGAAAGTTCATGACTTTTTTCCACCTGTCGCAATTACGGTAGTTCCCGGGAAGCTGGATTCAACGCACGATAACCTGTATGATCAACAACGACAGCTTTTTTGCAACCACGCAGGCACGGAAACATTCGCTCCCGGGTCATTTTTCATCTATCCAGTCGCCGAGGCTCGCCCATGAAGGGTCCTTACGAACGGCTTAAATACACGCTCCGTCGCATTTGGGAGTGTCCCGCATGTTCGCATCGCCTTCAGACCGACGGCACCTCGACGGGCAACATCTGTAGCTGCCAATTGGGCCAGCCCGAACATCAACGTATTTCCATGAATCTGC
>JAYGDH010000472.1:0-2793 GCA_046583055.1 Pirellulaceae bacterium
CCGGAGCAACAGGGCTCAACGCCGCCATGCCACCCTGGGTCCAGGAGGGTGGCTTTAGTCGCTGGCGAGACCGTTAACGGGATCCGAACACGCGCGCACGCTTGTTGAAAGAAATGCAAACTGAGAGTGATGAGTGGGAAAACCTGTTGCTCATGTCCGGCAGCCCGGCTAACGTGCTGCTGGTCGGATTTGCCAACCCTGATCTTAAACATCTGACAGGCCGCAGCCTTAGTGAGGTAGCGGCCAAGCGAGGGAAGAGCGCCCAGGAAGTGGCCATGGACCTCGTCATCGAAGACGGTAGTCGCGTTGAATGTGTCTATTTCCTGATGAGCGAAGCGAACGTCAGGAAAAAGGTTGCCCTGCCCTGGGTGAGCTTTGGTTCGGACGCAGCGGCGCTTGCTCCGGAGGGAGCGTTTCTCAAAAGCAGTCCTCATCCTCGTGCTTACGGTTGTTTTGCACGCCTACTCGGAAAATATGTACGAGAGGAAAAGTCGCTCTCACTGGCGTTGGCGATTCACAAAATGACCGGTCTGCCAGCTGCTAACCTGAGGTTGCGGGATCGCGGGCAATTGAAGGCCGGCTACTACGGTGACGTGGTCGTATTTGATCCTCAGGCTGTTAAGGATAACGCCACGTTTGAAAAGCCGCACCAGTATTCGGTGGGCGTGCGAGATGTCCTCGTGAACGGGCAGGTCGTGTTACGTGACGGAAAACACACGGGACGGAAGCCTGGCCAGGTTGTCCACGGGCCCGGTAAAGTGGGGAAAAAGCCGCAGCGAACTCCGGTCAAGGTAACGGCCCGGGCGATGGAGATTCACAAACGCGGCTACGTCCTCGACGGACACAATGATTTGCCGTGGGCCATCCGCAATAACGCCTCGTCATCGTTTGAACGACTCGATATCTCCAAGTCGCAACCAACCCTGCATACTGATATCGAAAGGTTGCGAAAGGGAAATGTGGGCGCTCAATTCTGGTCGGTCTATGTGCCGGCAGATCGTTCCAAGCGCGGTACCGCACTGCGGGAGACGCTGGAGCAGATCGAGCTGGTTCATGCCATGGTTGAGAAGTATCCCGAAACGTTCCAACTGGCATTGTCAACCAAGGATATTCACGCGGCCCGTTCCGCCAACAGGATCGCTTCGCTCATTGGAGTCGAGGGTGGCCACAGCATTGAGGACTCGATTGAGACGCTGCGACGACTTTACCGCCTGGGTGCGCGCTATATGACCCTGACGCATTCGGACACACTGGCGTGGGCGGATTCCGCAACTGACGAGAGTAAGCATGGAGGATTGAGCCCCTTCGGTGAGGAAGTGGTGCGAGAAATGAACCGCCTGGGTATGATGGTCGACCTGTCCCATGTTTCCCCGGATACGATGAAAGATGCGCTGCGTATCAGCAAGGCACCCATCATGTTTTCGCATTCGTCGGCCAGGGCGATTGCGGACCATCCCCGCAATGTCCCGGATGACGTGCTGCGTCTGACCGCCAAGAACGGTGGCGTGGTGATGGTCAATTTCTTTTCGGGTTTTGTGGAACCAGAATCGGCCAGGCGTATGAAGGATATGTTTGCGGTGTCGCGCCGCTTGAGAAAAGAATTTCCTAAAGAAGCGGACTACCAGAATGCCCGCAAACGCTGGCGAGCCCAGCATCCGATGTTGCCTGGTACCGTGCACGACCTGGTGGACCATATTGATCACATTGTTCGGGTCGCGGGGATTGATCACGTCGGACTCGGCTCAGATTATGATGGTGTTTCCATGTTGCCAGACCAGCTGGAGGACGTTTCGACCTATCCAGTGATAACGCAGGAACTCTTGAACCGTGGATACTCCGAAAAGGATATTCACAAGATCATGAGCGGCAACATCATGCGTGCGTTCGCAGGTGCGGAAAAAGCTGCCAGGCAATTGGCTAAATAACGGCACGCCAGGTGGGCGTGACTAGCCCAGTGCGTCTCGCGACCGTTTCAGCAGACGACTGTCCGGGTCGTTGCTGCCCCGCAGGTTGTAAACCGCGGAAGCGAGATAGCGATTTCGCCAGGCCGGTGATACCTGGTAATAATCTTCCAGGACCGCGGAACCAAATTTGTAGTCGTGCGAGCCACGCCCCTTGTGGAACATTAAGAGGCGGGCCTGTGAGAGAAGTTCCTGCGGAGACCGTTTTTCGTCCAGGTAGCGAAGGACTCGCTGGGCGGCTCGCATCTTGTTCTCGCTGACGTCCGAAAAGATCGCATTGGCGGAAAGGTCGTCAGGTCCCTTGGCTTCAAATGGTTTCAGCTGGTCGATATGGAAGGTGCCAACCTTACCGCGGGCTCGCATCGATTGATGAAAGAGGGTCAGGAAGGCGGCCGTCTGAAGCAGGATCATGCGCCGAGTATTGTCATTGGCGGTGGTGCGGAAGGCGAAGCGAAGTGCGTTGGTCGAGGTTACGGAGTGCATCGCAATAATGGCTGGCTGTCGGATCAGCAACTCGCCAGCATCCAGGAAAAAAGCGTCCCACACAGATTGTGGAGATACGCCGTTGTTGATCTGCTCCAATACCAGGTCGCAGGCAGCGGCGTGATTGCCCGAACGGAGTGTCGCCAGCAGTTCGCGGGTGGCGCTGGAGTTATTTTTCCCGTCCAGCCAATCCTGTCGAAACCGCGTCGCCCGGGATAGATTGTCACGCCATGGACGATCCGCCTCGTGATCCGCTTGCGAGGGGTTGGCTCCATCGTGATTAAGCAACGCGTAAGCCAGTGAGCGGACGATTGGTTCGGCGTGGCGCCAACCGATGCATTGGAGTGTG
>JAYGDH010000487.1:0-6059 GCA_046583055.1 Pirellulaceae bacterium
ATGGGTATCGATCACCGGCAGCGATTGCGTGGGCGCTGCCAGAGCCTGGCCGGGCGCCAGATGATGGGCAGTTGCCAGCAGCAGTCCACCTGCCGCCCCCGCTGTAAACTGTCGGCGCGTGACCTGTCCTGGACCTGCTGCCGCACGGCTGCGACTACTCGATGGTACGATCATGCTGCCCTCTCCCTTACCTGGATTTTTTTTCCGGAGGCATCGGGGGCAACTTGAGATCTGCGGCCGTGACCTCAACCGGCGCCCCACTCAACGGGATCTCGACATGGGCTGTCCACAAGATTCCATTCACGATAAATCGGCGATGGGATGGCAAGGCAAAATTACTGTGGAAATGTCCCAGCGTGGTACCGAACGAGCGACCTTGCCGGGAATTCGGTCGCTCAAACCCCCAGGCCACCACCTGTTGTTTGCCATCTACCTGGGCAGTAATCAACGGCTTGGCTTTTTCATGAAAGACCAGGTCCAGGTAAACTCGTCTCGCAAATCATAATCCTGCCAGCCGCGGGAAACCGGGTGTTTCCGGTCCACCTGGACCAACCGGGACTGGTCGATTTTTACGCCACAGGGAGGACGGCGAAACCAGCCGCCAAGGATATCCAGATAGGCATCACGAATCGCCGGGGTCTCGGCAAACTTGCTATAGCCGATGCCAGTTGCCCAGTGGATGGCGGCGTAGCCGACTCCCTGGGCCATCAATTTTTCGAACTGGATACGGCGCTGCGGATCCAGCACGATTTCTCCTGCCGGCCGCGAGTAGAAAACGATCGACTTGACACCTTCCAGGGCGCGCGTATCTATCGGCCAATCCATGCTCACCGAGGCCTGCACACCGGGAGTTTGATTCAAACAGGCTGCCAGTAAGCGGGCATCAAACTGGTACATGTGCGAACCCCAGGGATGATCTGTCTTGGTAGCGATCAGCAGGATTTTGACTGGGGCTTTCTCGGCCGCCTGTATCACGGGAACGCACCCCAGGAGTACCAGGATTGTCCACAGCGATCGGCTCAATATCTTGGGCATAGCTCGTGCCTCCCCGTTTTGTTGTTTTTCCGCCAGGTTACATCCCGTCTCGCTAGTCACCGCTGATCGCGGTTTTGGTCCAGCTGTTCAATCGCCACGAAGGCCCGCGGCTTTCCCTGGGTTGGGTCAGCTGTCTCGCAACCAGTCCGGCAGGTTCCACAACTGGATTTCCCACTCACGATACTACGCCACAAGTACCAGGCAACGTAAAAGCCGGCCAGCACGGTAATCGCGATCGCGACGATGGTTTGCCAGGAATCCTGCATGCGTGTCCTATCAGGAAAAAAACAAGGTACCAAGCTGGTAGGTCAATAACGCGCCCAGGTAGGCCAGCACGGTCATGTAGGTAAATGCAAACAGCGGCCATTTCCAACTGTTGGTTTCACGCCCTATCGTAACCAGGGTGGCCCCGCATTGCGCACAAAGTGCAAAGAAAACCATCAGCGAGAGGGCCACGGGGATCGTGTAAACGGGTTTCTCCGGCTGATCATCCCAGCGAGCCTGCCGGATTTTATCCCGCAATTGAGTCGACTCGGCATCCGTTTCACCCCCCAGGTTGTAGATCACGCCGAGGGTACCTACCACCACTTCTCGGGCAGGAAACGAAGCGATCGCGGCGCAGCCAATGCGCCAATCCCAACCGAGGGGTCGCACCAGCGGTTCCACGGCAGTTCCCATGTGTCCCAGGATACTCTCGTGAAGGTAGGCCCCGGCAACCTCCTTGTCGATCTTGTTCTTGAGGGCGGCCAGCTGGTCGGTCGCAGCCTGATTGTTTCCATCCTGCGCGTCAGGCCTCGTTTCAAGTAACTGCAACTGTTTCGCGTACTGGTCCCGCACCTGGTTTTCCGTTTCTACGTTGTGTGGAAAATAGCCAGCTGCCCAGATGACGATCGTGACGGCAAAAATCAAGGTACCGGCGCGACGCACGAAAGCCCATCCTCGATCCAGCATCCGCCCCAGGACCAGCCGGCAGGACGGTATCTTGTAACCGGGCAATTCCATCACAAAGGGAGGGGTCTCTCCTTTCAGCAGTGTCTTTTTTAACACCAGGGCCACCAACACGGCCACGATAATTCCCAGCATGTACATGCTGAACATGACCAGGCCAGCCAGGCTGATCCAACCACCCAGGAATACCCTGGCCGGGATCATGGCCGCGATTAACAGAACGTAAACCGGCAAACGGGCACTGCAACTCATCAACGGTGCCACCAGGATCGTGGCAAATCGATCCTGGCGATTCTCGATCACGCGGGTCGCCATGATCCCGGGGATAGCGCAGGCAAAAGAGGACAGCAGCGGAATAAACGATTTGCCACTCAGCCCAACCCGCGACATCAGTCGATCCATCAGGTAAGCGGCCCGGGCCATGTAACCACAGTCCTCGAGGATGGCCACGAAGAAGAACAGGATGAAAATCTGGGGCAGGAAGATCAAGACACTCCCGACCCCGGCAATCACGCCGTCAATCAACAGCGACTTGAGCGCCCCGTCTACCATCCAGCCATCGGCCTGCCCCCCGATCCATCCCACGCCGGCATCAAAGTAATCCATCAGCGGAATCGCCCAGCTGAAAATAGCCTGGAAGACCAGCAACATCAGTACCACGAAGACCACGCTCCCAGCCAGGCGGTGGGTCAGGAACCGGTCCAGCCTGTCGGAAAAAGTCTGCTGCCGCTGAGCGGGATACTGGAGCACCCCCTCCAGGACGCGACCCACCCAGTCATAGCGAGCGATGGCTTCCACACCCGGGACCGGGTGACCCGCTTCGGCCAATCGAGCACGTGCCTGTACCAGCGCAGCGCTCATTTCCGATGTCATGTCCACGATCCCGGCTTCACCCAGGTAATTGGTCGAATCAAGCAACAGGCGTGTGACCAGGTATCCAGGAACGGTAGTATCAGGATGTTCCTGGAGCATCTTCAACAGGAACGCGCGCTCCTGCTGAAAGGCTTCCGGGAACAATTCTTCCGGTACCGCAGGAGGTTTTTGCAGCGTCTTCCCTACCGTATCGGCCAGGATATCGATACCTGTTTTTCGATTGGCCTGGATCGTTACGACCGGGACCTGGAGACGTTGTTGCAATTGCTCCACGTCAATCTGGATCTGTTTCTGCTCGGCCACGTCGATCATGTTCAGGGCCACGACCGTGGGTAATCCCATTTCCAGCACCTGGCTAACCAGGTACAGGTTGCGCTGCAGGTTACTGGCATCGACAATACAGATCACGGCAGCGGGTCGGGCCGTATCTTGCTGCTGTCCCAGCAACACGTCGACGGCCACCATTTCATCGGGAGAACGCGGGGCCAGGCTATAGGTACCGGGCAGGTCAATCAACTGGCAAGACTGGTCACCCAGTTGCCACTGGCCGACCTTCTTTTCCACCGTTACCCCGGGATAGTTACCGACTCGCTGGGCAATGCCAGCCAGCGCGCTAAACAATGTCGATTTACCCGTATTGGGATTACCGATCAAGGCAATGGTGGGCGAGCCGGGGGCAGGACTGGGAGACATCAGGAATCAATTCGTATCAATAGTAACGCGGGTGGCTTCGCTCTTACGCAAACTCAAACGGTAACCGCGGATTTCAAACTCCAGTGGATCTCCCAGCGGCGCGGTCCCGATCAGGGTCACCTGGGTTCCGGGTGTCAGACCCATTTCCAGCAATCGCAGGGTAATTTCATCCTGGCCATCGACCTCGGCCACGGTGGCCTGGTCGGTCACGTTTAAATCCGCCAAAGTTTTCATGACATCTCTCCCGGGCAAACCATGACATGGATCAATTCCGTTTCACGAAAACATAGTTTGACATCTCCGAGCCGAACAATACAGGGGCTTCCCGGTTGTACCATCTCGACTTCCGTACCCTCCCGTAGTCCCATCTCTTCAAGTCGCTTCACGACCTCGTCGGCACCGGTCAGGTGATCAACACGAGCGGTCTGGCCGGGCTGCAGAAACTGTAGTGGGATCGACGTAGTCACGACAACTATTGCGCTCTCTGGGACCCTGGTCCGGGTCACCGATTACTTATTCTTACCCTTGCCCCAGATTTCCTGGAGCAAGCGAAACATGTGAGGATCATGGTCCCTGAGTTCAGCCCGCACGAAGGGATAAAAATCATTGGTACCCAGGAACGCTTCCGTGCATTCCGCAAAATATTCCTTGTGGTTGGTCAACGCATAGTGCCGCACGCTTTGACCACCGATCCTCTGGACACTCTCGTATTTCTTTTGCTTCACGGCGTTCTCGTAGGCAGCGAGGACACGTGGTTCTTCAAAACTGAGTACCCGGTCATGGTAGGCATGAGCCAACTCATGCATCATAACCCACGGCTGATCTCGATAGCAGCGCACGATATTGATCGCCCGACTGATATCAACTGCCTTGGTCTTGTCCGGATTATAGCCATTCTCAACCAGCCACTTTCGTTTCGGGTGATAATGAATCGGACCATCCTTGCGATCACAGATCCAGATAGGCACTTCCCTTAATCGTTTAAGTTGCTCTTGTGGAACAACAAGCGATACCTGGTACAGCTGAATTTTCACCAGTCGCTCGGCCCGGGTAGCCAGACCAGGCTGTTCCCGCTTCAATCGCTGGTCAACGTAAACCGTCCATCCCTCGATCTCGACAACATCGTAATCACCCGTCGGTATGTAAACCGGTTTTTCTTTCTCATCTGCCAGCAGCAACGGCGTCACGACAACCATCATGAACACCTGGGAAAGAGTGGCTCGAAATTGCATCATGGTTCCTTGCCTTCCTTGGGGCAATCAATAGCTCGCGGTCACTTTCAGCGAGTACGCTCTCTCGATAACAGCCTCTTCAATATGGCACCTGGCTAACAAACTGCAAGATACCCCGGCCGCAGCCTTTCGGCAGTACCATGGTCGCCCGGCCAAGTAACCTCGGCTCACGAACCTGGCAACTGCGATGGATGCTGAACATATTGCTTGGCAATCTTGACCGCCACCGTGCCGATATCGAAATAGCCAATGGAGATACTGGCTGCATGGGTAAGCAGATCGTAAGCTCTCCAACGATCCCATCCATACTCTTCTTCCATCCACAGGATCAACAACGCGGATGCCTGGGCGATGGATCGTTCCATGGGCCGGCCACTCACCACGGTCATGATTTCATCGGGGGATTCGATCCGCGGCCAGGATATCTGCTTGGCCTTCAGCAACTGGACCGTGATCGTCGTGGTCGCGGGCATCTCCAGCCCACTGGCGGACAGTTCGCCATGACCCATTGCTGCATGGGCATCGCCCAGGTAAAGGTAGGCACCTGCCACGTAAACCGGCAGGTAAACGATATTGCCCGGTGCTGTTTCGATGATATCCATGTTCCCGCCATGAGGCCCGGCAGGGCCCGTCGTGGGCACTCCCGTGGCCGGCGCGGTTCCAATACAGCCGAGCATTGGCTGGTAGGGAATCAGCACGTCATCGCTCCAGTGAATCATGCCATCCTGGATCGGGCAGACGTGGGTTCCATGATGGCAATCATCGCCCAGCCACTCGCATAGTTGATGCGGATCACTGGTCCGCGTGGCACATTGCCCGATAGTCGGTTCAATCGAGTCAATGGTAACGGCCAGCGTATCTCCAGGCTGGGCACTCTCGACCCAGATCGGCCCGGCCTGGGGATTACCAAAGGGGACCCTGGTCTTGTCACGTCGATCGTCATTGGTCCGTATCTGGCCCGAGAAAGCATCCTCGGATTCGACAACCAATGATTCGCCCGCTTCAATCCGAACACGGGGTTCATTGTGGCGGCTGAATTCGTAGTAGAGCGGTCCCAGGGGCAAATGTTTCACGGTACACCTTCCAGATTGAATAACAGGGAGCATGGAATAGATCATTTTATAGTGTTTTTTCGAGAACATCCAAAGCACGCTGGAAAACAAAGCCCTGCTACAGCAGTCACCAGGAATCGTGGACTGCTTGCTTTCCCGGTGGGGGCACGGCAAGATATTGATACTTGGCCGGACCTGGTTTTATCGGCCTGGCCCATGGAATTAA
>JAYGDH010000620.1:0-7517 GCA_046583055.1 Pirellulaceae bacterium
AATACCATTACGGTGGCCTGGCGATTCGCGGAAATCGCCAGTGGTTCAAAAAACAGACGGCCGATCGTGTTCGCACACTGCTCAAGTCAAAACCAACTGCGCAGCAGTTAGCTCAATTCCCGGTCCCGCGAAACTATTTGACCAGTGAAGGAAAGACCTGGTTTGACGGGAACGAAACGCGTGCTCGCTGGGTTGAAATGCATGGCAACATCGACGGCAAACCGGCTGGCATCACCCTGATGTGTCACCCGGGGAACTTTCGCGCCCCGCAGCCCGTCCGTTTACATCCGCACAAGCCTTACTTCTGTTTTGCCCCGATGCAATTGGGTGATTTTGAAATCACGCTCGGTCGCAACTTTGCTTCGCGCTACCGCTTCTATGCCCACAGTGGTCCAGTCAATGCAGAAGAATCAGAACGGCTCTGGCAGGATTACGCCGAACCGCCCAGGGTGCGTGTTGTCGCAGTCGGCCGTTAGCTTTCTGGCTGCAGGAATTGTCGCACGACCTGCAAGAACCGCTCCGGTTCATCCTGGGAAACCATGTGGCTGCTGTTAGCAAACAGTTCCAATTGCGCATGAGGAATTTTCTCGGCAATGATTTGCGACTGCGACGGGGGACAGATCCAGTCATGGGCCCCGGCCAGGACCAGTGTCGGGCAGCTAATGGATGGAAGTTGCTCGATGAAATCAAACGTTCTGAGGAAACCACCGAACCCCAGGTTCAACTGTCGAAAATTGCGAATTCCCCGCTGCCATCCCTGTTCATGTTCCTCTTCATCGAATTGCACCGCGTACATTGGCCCCATGACCCGGTAATACTCCTGTAACTGTTCCTCGCTTTCGAAGCTGGCATCCCACAGCCACTGGCAAACTCGTTTCTGTTCTGCCGTTCCCCGTTCCTCCAGGATCGCCTGGCTTTCCTCCATGAACCGATAGCTGGGCGCCGTGACCGAAAGAATTAGCCGGTCGAGATGTCCCGGAAATTCGATCGCATACCCCTGCGCGACCATGCCTCCATAGGATGAACCGAGTACGCATATCTTCTCGAGTCCCAGGTAAGCGCGTAACGCATCGACGTCACGAACATTTTGCTCCAGCGTACAGGTGGCAGGATCATCAACACGACTGCGGCCAGAGCCACGGTGATCCATGTAGACCAACTGCGCCACGTCACGCAACTCGGCCACCCTGGTCTTGAAACTGGAGTGATCTCCACCGGGGCCACCGTGCAGC
Source organism: Pirellulaceae bacterium (assembly GCA_046583055.1). Taxonomy (GTDB): domain Bacteria; phylum Planctomycetota; class Planctomycetia; order Pirellulales; family Pirellulaceae; genus JAZADA01. The sequence continues at coordinate 1,233 of JAYGDH010000620.1, forward strand.
AGAAAAACGATCGGCCGCTGAACCATTCGATCTGGTTCAGCGACCAATCCCATTCCATCGACATCGAAGTAGATATCAGCACCTTCTAATCGCGCATACATGATGTCACATCCTCACTATCACACGAGTCCACAACTACTCTCCCATCAACTTGGCCACCATGGCCTCGATGGATGATGCCCAGATCTCGTAACCACGGGGGCTGAGGTGCAACAGGTCGGGCATGATTTCTCGCGAGAGTGTTTTATCATCGGCAAGGAACTTTTCTCCAATGTCCAGGTAATGAATTTGCTTGCCGTCCGCCAGCTTGGCCATGCCCCGGTTCGCCCCCTCGTTTACCTGGCGTCGTTTATCGTTGGCGTCCTTGCCACGCGGAAACACGGCCAGGATCAGGACCTTGGTCTGGGGACTCTTCTTTTTTAACTGGCTAACAATCACCTCGACTCCCTCGGCAATCTGGGCCGACGTATTGTTGCCGGAATTATTGGTACCGATCATGATCACGGCCAACTTCGGGCTAATCCCCTTCAGGTTGCCGTTATCCAGCCTCCAGATCACGTGCTGGGTTCGGTCACCACCGATTCCGAGGTTCACGGCGTTCCTTTTCCCATAGAACTTCTGCCAGACCTGTTTTCCATTGCCTTCCCAGGCCTGGGTAATCGAATCCCCGATGAAGACCAGGTCAACCTTACCTGCCTGGACCCGCTTATTAAAACTCTCGTGGCGTTTCATCCAGCCACCAGATCGGGGCACCGGGCGCACGGCATCATGATCGGCTTTTTCAGTGGCCACGAGTGGCGTACCAATCGTCATCATAACCATCATGACGAGTAGCCACCTGGACATCTTCAGGGTATTCACTTGCATCACTTCTCCTCGGTTAAAAACAGTCTTAAAACATAGATCTCCACGACGACGTTGAGTCATCCGATTTATTTACCTGCGTCTGCCGCTGGTTTTTCAGGCACCGGCAACTGCTTGATCCAGGAGCGCAGCAGGTCGACGGCCGCTTGATCGACCTGGTTGGTGCTCAACTGCGGCATCTGCCCACGACCTCGCCGCGCCACACGCAGGAAGAGCGTGGAACCATCCGGGTTCCCCGGTGCAATGATACGTGCATCTTCAAGGCCAAACCGGTCATGCACCGGGGCCACGCCGATCGCCTTCAATCGCTTGACATCCTGGTGGTACTCGAGGTTAATCTGCGAATTTCCGCCACCCGCGTTCACATGACACTGGGCACAATTGGAATGCAGATAGGAACGAGCGCGTTCATCCAGGGAGGCCGCCGCATCATAGGGGTTTACCAGCTTGTCGTAACCTGCGGGACCGTGAAACAACAGGGTGGTCTTCCCGGGAGCGGTTCGCTGTCCCGGGAGATTGGCAACCCGGGTCATCTGTGTGTTCACCTCGGCAGGTTTCAGGCCGGAGGCTACCAGTTGCTCACGGCGCCTGGAAACAGCATCTTTCTGCCAGCTGGTCTGAAACAGGCCCAGGTGCTCCAGCGTACGAAACTGGTGATCCTTGATGCCACCGTAATCATGCACCTTGTTCATCTGTAAGGTTGATACTCCGAGGACGTAATTTGACGCCCGACTGTGGCACACCATGCATTCACTGCGACTCGGATAATGCCAGACCTGCTGGCGTACGCCAGCCGCTTCCTGCAACTCGAACGTTCGATCACGACCGGCTGTTTGGACCAGGTGCGCTTCTGTCTGCTCATCGTTCCAGGCATAGGAATACCCCACCCATTCCCCCTCTTGCCGTGTCATCAGCCGGGTCTCGATCCATCTGCGTGAGGCGGCCTGGCCAGGTTCCATTTCCAGGGCAAACGACTTAACCAACACCGTCTTTTCCGGCAGTCCCCAGGCCTTGGACCCGGTAAAATCGATGCGAGAATCAGCCCTGGGCAACGCCAGGAAGCGGGACTTGATGGCCCCGTCCGACCACAGGGGAGCGTTCACCGAGTAAGGAATCAGCGACGGTTGTACCACGTGACCGGCAACCGACTTGAACAGCCCGGTGTCACTGAGACGACGTGGGAAATCCGCCGCGGCCATCTGCCTGGGTTTAGGTTGCAATCGATAGACGCCACCACCTTCTCCTCCCTGGTAGTCGAGGACCAGCAATTCACCATCCGGATCGATCACGAACCCGGAGATGGCGAGACTCGAATCTGCGATCTCCTGGTGGTATTGAATCTTTTCGCCATCGTGTCGCACGGCCCAGATCTTACCGGTGGAATAGTCACCATAAATATAGGACCCCTGCAGACGCGGATATTTCTTGCCATGATAGACCACGCCTCCGGTCAATGAACGTGCCTCCCGATGGTGATGTTCGACCGTGGGTAGCGTATGGGGCCAGGGGGCCAATTTCCGCTGCAGGTAAAACGGATGGCTACCCTCATACACACTCCACCCGTAATTCGCTCCACGCTGAATCAAGTAGGCCTGTTCCCAGAGATCCTGTCCGTTGTTACCCACCCAGATGTGTCCCGTTTTCGGATCGACAGTCATGCGCCAGGGATTGCGCATGCCGACACACCAGGTTTCTGCTCGCACGCCTGGCTTACCCACCAGCGGGTTGTCTATAGGGATCCTGTATTCTCGCCCCGGATCAGGACGGTCCACGTCAATGCGAAGCACCTTGGCCAACAGGTGATCCAACCCCTGTCCCGTGACGTTGTCGTCTGAATCAGAAGTTCCATCCCCGGAAGTAATGTACATCATGCCATCGAGACCAAAGACCACCGCCGCCCCGTTATGTCCATTAGATTCCCATTCGATGATCACTTTCTCGGAATCCGGCAGGAGCTGGTAAGGGGACTTTCGGTTTACCGTATAGCGGACAACGCGTGATTTCTTGGGGCCATCGTTGACGGCTGCATTATCCCCCACGTACAGGTAACCGTTCGTTGCAAAGCGAGGATGAAAGGTGAAGTTATAGGCCACGGAATCCAGTTCCATCAGGACTTCCACGTCCTCGCTGCGGGGAGTTTCCCCGGTACGCATCAGGCGTGCCTTACCGCTCTTGGGATCCTGGTCCAGGAAAATAAACTGGCGCGTGCCTGGTTGAACCATGGCAAACATGGGAGCCCGCAGTTTCAGATCCGGATAGGCAGGTACCACCTGGTAGGGGAGCGGGGGATCTGGCGACCCGACGACCCGGGAAGTGGTTGCCGGCACGAATTGCTTCACTCCATAGGGGCGCACGGCGTTTTGATTTTCCAATCCGACAAACTGTAGCGGCAGGTAATCTTCATGACGATGAAAGTTCCGCTCTTTCAGCGGCGCGGTCGTGGACAATTCGGGCCCCTTGCTGGTCTTGCTATAGTCATAACGGCAGATCGCAAATAACCATTGTTCGCCCACGGTCGGACGTCCCCCGGTACTCAACATGTCTGTCCACGGAATCTTCCCTTCCACGGACCATCCCTGGTCCTGGTCTTCACGTTGATTCAGCGAGCCTCGCAGGCGAACCCTGGATTCCATTTGAAAGACGAGTTCCCCGGCATATTTTTCAAACAGCCCCGGTTCCCGGCGAGGCACAAACATATCCAGGGTTGTACCGGCTGCATTGACATGAAACTCGTAGTAACCGGATTTTTCCCTGGAGGGTTTCAGAAACAATTCGAACACATCGTTATTCCATGTCTTTCCATCGTGCTTCTTGACATCAGCAAACAGGTCCCGGTCTTCCAGGTCCGCGTAAAAATAGAGGTAATCGCGATCCCACAGCAGTCGCGCACGTGTCTGCGCCTGCGCCAGCGGTTGCTCATCACCTAGCCAGGGCAGGTAGAACCCCTCGATCACCTGGGCCTTACTCCAGGCCGGTTCGGTTGCCTGGCCATCCAGCTGGATCAGGCCATCCGCCCAGCGACACTCGAACCGCTTGGCTCCACGAGCCTGCACGCGATTTACCTCGGCGGCGGATGATTCAGAGGACAGGCAAACCGCTGCCACCAGGGACACCATGAACAGCCACGCCATGCTCTTCATGCCAGCAACAATCCGCAGGTAGCTCATCGCATATTCTCCGTTGCACAGAAGGTTTCTACGAGTTGGCTCGCATTATCTCACAACGGAGAAAATAATCCAGCTAACAGCGTTCGTTTCGACCGCTTTACGGATCCAGAGTTTCTACCTGGAACGGGTTTGCGGCGAGGAACCGCAGTTTCGCTGCCGACTGCCTAGAAAACAGGTGATTCATCTTGACCACCTTCCCATGAGGGTTAAGCTGAGAGTATTCACAAGCCAAACTATTTCCTCGAGTTCGTGGAGTTTTCCCATGAAGCGTCGATCACTATTGGTCCCTTGTCTCGCATTGCTACTGGTCGGCTGGAACCTGGATTCCTGGGCCGCTGATTACTTCCTGACCATCGGCGGCGGCTATGCTCCGACGGGCAACCAGGCTTCCCTGGAGAAAAACGTCCAACTATTTCAACAACTGGTCAAGGAACAATATCCCGCCGACCAGCCGCATGCGATCTTTTTCAGTGACGGCAGCAACCCGGGACGCGACTTGCAGTACCGCGACCCGAAACTGGTCATCCCACCGATCAACCAGGCCCTGGCACAGATTTTCGGCAAGGGGGACAACCTGGCCTACCAGTACCGGACACACCAGGTGCAATCCATCCAGGGCGGATCCAGCCGCAAGAACATCCAGCAGTGGTTTGACAAAACGGGGACACGACTGAAATCCAATGATCGCCTCTTTATTTACGTCACGGCCCACGGCGGCAAATCAGAGAGCCGCCGCCAGCCCTACAACACCACCCTGTACCTGTGGAACAGCGAGAAGATCAGCGTCACGGAGTTCTCCAAACTACTCGACAAGGTACCGAACGAAGTTGCCGTCATGACGGTCATGGTCCAGTGTCATTGTGGCGGCTTTGCGGATCTGATTTTCAACCAGGCGGACCCCACGAAGGGAACCTCCGCCGCCAATCGCTGTGGATTTTTTGCCACCGTCTACGATCGCCCGGCAGCCGGTTGCACCCCGGATATCGAAGAAGAAAACTACCAGGAATACAGCACCTATTTCTGGGAGGCCATTCGTGGGGTTACACGAACGGGAAAGCCTGTCGGCAATTGTGACTACGACAAGAATGGGAGCATCTCCTTCGGAGAGGCGCACGCCTATGCCGTGATCACCTCGTCGACCATTGATATCTCGGTGTCGACCAGCGATTCCTTCCTCCGCGCCTATGGCAAACCGCCACGGGGCAACACCCCGGCCGCCAAACCATTACTGTCTGCCGACTCGCCGTTTGACCAGCTACTTGAAACGGCCACACCCAGCCAGCAGGCAATCCTCAACGGGCTCTCGCAACAGTTGAAACTGTCAGCGAAAAACCGGGGCCAGGAAGCCTGGAATCTCGCCAAGGCACTCTCGGACCAGAAACAAAAACCGGCTAGTCAACTCAACTCGAAGTCCAAGGAACTGACCACCCTGCGACGGGAAATTCGCAACCGACTGACGCAGGCCTGGCCCGAACTGTCCGAGCCCTTCCATCCTGCCTTGCCTGGCCTGCTGGCGAAACAGGGAGACCAGATTTTTGCCTCGATCCGCAAGCACCCGCGGCACGGTCGCCTGCAACAACTGGCGACAGAGGTCGAACAACTCCGGTCACAGGTAAGGGACCTGGATCGACGCTGGGCCAAGGCACAACGTTTACTCAAGGCCCTGGAAACGGTCGCACTAGCAGCTAACCTATCCCAGGTTGCCTCGGAAACGATCCAGCAACGCTATCAGCAATTGTTGAAGGCAGAAGCAGGCACCTTTGGTTCACCGGATGCCAAGGTGGCTGGCAAGAACTCTCCACCTGAATAACCCCACTGGTCCGTGTTCCTAGAGATTGAGGATGCCAGGCAAGATGAGAGCTGCCCTCCAGCGAACAGCTTTTCTGCTACTTGTAGCGACCGGAACAACGCCGGTCGACGCAGCGGAAATATCTCCCCAGCAACGGGAGTTCTTTGAAACTCGGGTACGGCCCCTGCTGGCATCCAAGTGTTACAGTTGCCACAGCCAAAAGGCCAAGGCCGTCAAGGGAGGTCTGCTGCTGGACAGCCAGGCAGGACTTACCAAGGGAGGCGATTCCGGTGTTGTCGTGGTACCTGGCCAACCGGAGAAGAGCCTGTTGATTGCTGCCATCCAATACCGCGACACGGAAATGCCGCCGGATGGAAAATTAAACAAGATGCAGATTGCCACGCTCGTCCAGTGGGTCGCCCTGGGAGCTCCCTGGCCCGCCGAGACTTCGACGGGGCTACCCAG
>JAYGDH010000023.1:0-12340 GCA_046583055.1 Pirellulaceae bacterium
ATTTTTCGACAGCGCGAATCAGGGACATGTTTCCATCGCTCACCAGAGAGAAGAAGTCCTGGGTTGCAGTGACATGGCGTTTGCCTATGGAAACCACCAGCCGCAGGTTGGCCTGGACGATCTGGTTCTTGATAGCGACTGCTGCGCCGTAGAGATTTTCGATTTCATCCATGGCGGCACTCCTGGCGCGAGTGGGATCGATTTTCTCGCGCAGCTTGGATGCTTTGTGTTTGAGGTAGTTGTACTTGCGGAACAGGTGTCCTTCTTGTTCACGATTCAGGAGCGGTACTTCGTAGAGTGCTGCCAGGTAGTGGGGCAGTCCGGCGGGCGGCCGCACTTTCCTGCTGGCGGCTTCGTTGACCGGTAACGGCCCCATGATTTCCGCTTCTTTCCGGGCCCGATCGAAAACAGGGTTGTGCATGCAGTCGAGGGGTAACTCGAGGATACGTAAAGCCCGTACCTCGTTGACGATGCGGTGAATACTTGATGGCGTGCGGTGGTATTGTTTACTGAGGGATGCGACCGAAGTACCGCGCCGATAACGTTGGTGAATTTGCCCCTTTGTTTCAGGTGTCAGGCGACCAGTTGTCGAGGGAAAAATCGCCATCTGAGGGTTTTTCTCGTCGAATTGTTTGAGTGTATAGCGAATGGTTTCCACGCTTCGATGGACGTGGCTCGCGATGCGCCGGGTGATCTCGGAGCTGCAGCTGCCGGCCTGGGCCAGGCGACGTGCGCGGTCGACGATTTCGTTGCGTTCCGGGTCTGTCAATTGGCTGAATTGTTTTCCACGTTTTACGCGTTGAGGGTTGATTGCCACGAACCGATCCACGCTGCTTTGCAAAAAGGCGACGCGCTTGCGTCCATCGTAGATAAAGCGACGACTGACTAAACCGAGTTGGCGCCATCGAGAAATGGTCTTCGTGGAGACATTGAACCGTTGGCTGAGCTGTTCCACCGTGTAAACCGGTTCTCCCAACTCCTTGACGTGAATGTTAGCCGAATCGGTGACGTCTTCAATGAACAGGCGCAGATCGTGGAAAACATCCTTTCCCATGATCAGTGTGCGTGAGACGTCCGGACGAAAAGTCGTAATTCGAAAACATAGGTATTCGTAGCTGTACTTACGTTCGCATTCAATTTCCACCAGCAGTTTTTCGGCAGCGGCAGCCTGCTCAAGCTTCTTGTGGCGGGGCGCGAAACGAACTTGCTGGTCGCACAGTTCGCGAATCCTGGTGGTTCGGTATTCAGAATGCATCGTAGGCCTCTCTATCTCAGCATGATTTTCCAGCATCCTGGCGGTGTTCCATGCGAGTTTCCCCGCCCGACAAGATGCTTTAACTCTAGTTGCGTAACCGATCTCACTGGTTCGCGGTTCGACCTCGAAGGGACCGAAAGCGAATTAGTGGTACTACGTTATCGTTGGTCGCCAGGTTCTTTGGACAAAGGATTCACAAAAAAGTTAATCACACTCAACAATAGAGACGTAACATGTTTTAAAATAATGGGTTACATGGAAATCGGCTGATTTTTTCCTTGCTAGCAGCAATATAGCAGTAGCGGCCTTCCGAAAGGCAGATCAGTTTTGCCGGGTAAACGTATCTTAATGAGGATTTCCCAGGATTATTCTCGTGCATAGGCGCCCAAAAACCCCTCTTGAGAGCTAGATGTTTAATGGGGTGGATGCTCTACGGCGTGAAAAGAAGCCTATTTGATGAGGATAAACTGTGAGAAGAAGAGGGAAATGCCCTGATGGCATTGAAGATCCATGGGCGTAGGGTTCGATGTATCCGATACGGTAGGTCGCAAGAGCCGAAGGTACGGCAGGGTTGCAGCGATTGGCGGGATGGATCACGGTAGTGGTTGGTCAGGATGACTGGGAGTCTTCTTAATCCGACGAAAACTTGACCTTAGGAAAAATGGGTAATTATACTTGGTAAGCAGTCGATTCTGATGAGCTTCCGATTTCAGGGGGTGATTCGTTTCAACATCTTGGCTTGGTGGAAGGGAAGGGCGATGTATCGTTTTACAATCATCCTGGGAATTATTGCGGGCATGTTCGGAGCGAGTTGGGTTCTGATGGACTCCTCGCAGGCTCAACAGCCGACATCGCGTCGGAAGCTGGGGCCGGGCGTGTTGCGGGTGATTCCGACGAGTCTCGAGGAATCTGAAACAGTCCAGGGGGCCTTTGAGTTACCGGAGATTGTCAGCGCGCAGCCCGATTTGCAGTGGACACCTAATTTCATATCTCGATCGCGAACGATTCATGAGCGTGCCAAGCAGGTGAACCTGCGACGGGCGATCTGGGGCCTGGAGTTTACGTTCAAGCCCTTGCGAATGATCGAGGTTGACGTTCCGCAGCCATCGGTCAAGATGCGTCGGAAGATGATCTGGTACATGGTGTATCGCATCCGCTACCTGGGGTCGGACCTCTACCCGGTGCCCACATCGTTGGATGATGTGGTCAAGCCACCGGAGGATTTCCTGTTGCAACTGAACAATACGAATGCGGCTCATTTTCCTCCGGTGCCACCGTTGCGTGGTGCTGCCGGGCCGCTGGACCCAAAAATTCTTGGGTCGTATGAAGGTTTTTACCGGAAGGTGATGGGGGTCGGCCGCAAGGACCTGGAATATCGCCGTTTTTTCCCGCATCTCGTGTTACGTAGCCACGATTACAAGAAAGAGTACCTGGACCGTGTGATCCCGTCGGCTCTGAAACCGGTCAGCGAGCGTGAGCGAGTGGGGCGTCCTTTGCACAACAGTGTTCAAATGGCGGCAACCAAGGTCATGATCAGTGATGGACGTATTGATCGGGGAGTCTGGGGCATTGCGACCTGGGAAGACGTTGATCCCCGGACGGACCATTTCTCGGTCTATATCCAGGGCTTGACGAATGCCTATAAATTCCTCGAAACATCCGAGGATTTTAAGCCGTCGGATCCACCTGGTAAGGGCCGCCAGTTCAAGTTCAAGACACTGCAGTTGAATTTCTGGCGACCGGGCGATTCAGTGCTGGAACATGAGACGGAGGTCCGTTATGGCATCCCGATAAAGCGTAACGAAGTGGAGCAGGCCGAAGTTTTTCAGAGATATGGGGTCGACAAACGGCTTGATTACCGGTGGATTTATCGTTAGAAAGGTAGTTTCCCTGGAATCGGAAGCAACCCTTCTACGAATGGATGATTTGATCGATGGCACATAAGAAAGCCGGTGGTTCGACTCGTAATGGCCGAGACTCCAAGGCCCAGCGTCGCGGCGTCAAGCGTTTTGGTGGTGAGCAGGTGGAGGCAGGTAACATCCTGATCCGCCAACTAGGCAACAAGTTTCATCCCGGTGCCAACGTGGGCCAGGGAAATGATTACACGTTGTACGCTTTGGTAGATGGAGTCGTTTCGTTCGACCGCAAGGGACGACGGATAAACGTGGTGGCCTGAGAATCTCAGCAGATTGCTTTTCTTACAGGCAGTACGTGAACGGTACCAGGGACTTCCTTTTCAGAGGATGTCCCTTTTTTTATGACCTAGTTTAATTGATTGTACGACGAAGGATGAAACCATGTTTGTCGACCGAGTTGCGATTTACGTGGAAGGTGGTCGCGGTGGTGACGGCTGCATGAGTTTTCGTCGGGAACCGTACGTGCCTCGCGGGGGTCCAGACGGCGGAGACGGCGGACATGGTGGCAGCGTCTTGATCATCGCCGGTGAGGATGTTGATAGCCTGGTCGGGGTGACCAGTCGCAAGCAGTGGAAAGCTCCCAGGGGGAAACCAGGGAGCGGTGCCAAGAAACGGGGGCGTTCCGGAAAAGATCTCGTGATCTCGGTGCCACCGGGAACCCTGGTGATAGATGCGGCGCAAAAATTTGTTATCAAGGACCTGGTTCACTGTGGGGACCAGATGGTGGCGGCTAGTGGCGGTAAAGCGGGCAAGGGAAACTGGCGGTTTAAATCGGCGACGAACCAGGCGCCGCGAAAATTTACTCCAGGAGAAGAGGGCGAGCAGCGTGACTTGATCCTGGAGTTGAAAGTCATAGCCGATGTGGCCTTGATCGGTAAACCTAACGCCGGCAAGAGTACGTTGCTGAGCCGCCTGTCACGTGCCCGCCCTGAAGTGGCAGATTATCCGTTTACGACCAAGTATCCGAACCTGGGCCTGGTGCAATTTGATCTTAATCGCAGTTTCGTGCTGGCCGATATCCCTGGCCTTATTGAAGGAGCTCATAAAGGGGTGGGATTGGGGCATGAATTCCTGCGACACATCGAGCGTGCTGGTATCCTGGTTCACCTGGTCGAGCCTGATCCGATGGATGGGACGGATCCGGTTACCAACTATCATACCATTCGCCAGGAACTGGTGAAGTATAATGCGGCGCTGGCGGAACGTCCTGAAATCGTGGTGATTACCAAGTCCGAGTTACCAACAGCATCCGAGGTCCACGAGGCCTTCATGGCGGAGGTGGGGACTGAAGTTTTGCTGATTTCCGCGGTGACTGGTGAGGGCTTGAATCAGTTAACGGGTCGCATCATGCAGCAGCTGGAGGTGGGCAAGGTGTGATCCTGAACATTGATGTTTTGTCAGGTGACTTGGTTTTTTCTCGAAACGATATATGACGCGACAACAGACACAGTGGCTGGTAGCGATCGATATTGGAAACAGTCATTTTTCGGCTGCCTTGTTTGGTTGGGATGGTACGGAACTGCCTACCATGCATGATGCGACGGCCGTGCGTTTTTCCCACGAGGATTTTTCTGGATCTTCGTGGCCCCGCGCAATCGGTGACTGGGCTGCCCGCGGTGATTTGCAGTGGTTTATTTCCAGCGTGCATCAACCTTTTCGGGACACCCTGGTTTCATGGTTGCAGAGGGAACGTCCCGGTGAGGCGGTTGTCGTGTTGGCCCACGAGGATGTGCCGTTGGTGATGGACGTCTCCCGCCCCGAGCAGGTGGGGATGGATCGGTTGACAGCTGCCGTGGCCGTCAATCAACTGCGATCACCTGGCTGCCCTGCGTTGATCGTGGATTGTGGTACGGCAGTGACCTGTGACCTGGTTTCGGAGTCAGGGGTTTTCCTGGGAGGAGCGATCTTACCAGGCTGGCACCTGGCGATGGAATCATTAGCCTCTCGAACGGATCAATTGCCGTTGGTGGACCACGAGCCATGGCCCTGCGAGGTGGTGGGTAAATCGACAGGGTCAGCGATTTCCAGCGGGGTTTACTGGGGCACCTTGGGTGCCCTGCGCGAGTTGGTGACACGCATGAGCGAGTCTTGCCCCACGGTTCCCGAGAAGTTCCTGGCGGGCGCTGGTGCGATCTGGGCCGAACACCTGGTGCAGGATGGGTTTCAACAGGTCAGTGATCTGGTACTGACTGGCGTGGTACTAAGTGGTATTCACGGGTTCCAGCGGGAGCAAGCGAAACAAGATGGTTGAGCGAAGAGCAGATGTTTCCAGCTTGCCAGGGACGCGGGTGGCTCGTTTGACGGCCGTTGGTCGCTCGGCAGTGGCCACGGTGGGAGTGTTCGGTCCTGCCGCAACGAAACAGGTGAGCCGATATTTTCGACCGGCATCCGGCCGTCGATTAGAAGAAATTGCCTGTGGTCAGATTATTTTTGGCCGCTGGGTTTCCACGTCCGGTCCTGGCGAAGAACTGATCGTGTGTCGTCAGCGAGCTGATCACGTGGATGTTCATTGCCACGGGGGAGATGCCGCGGTTCAAAAGATCCAGGATGCATTGTCCGAATCCGGTTGCGTGGTTGATCCGGGGCAGTCGTGGATGACCAGTGAAAACCAGGATCCGTTGTCGACCGCTGCCTGGGAATCCATGATCGAGGCTCGCACACGCCGGGGTGCGCTGTTGATGCTTGCTCAATACCATGGTGCCTTGCGGCGTCGACTGGAGGAGATATTACTTGCCATGCGGTCTGGGGAGCAGGACGTGGCCCGGGCGGGATTGCAGCAACTGGATCAATGGGTGGACGTGGGATTACATGTTACGCAGCCGTGGAAAGTTGCGTTGCTGGGACCTCCCAATGCAGGAAAGAGCAGCCTGGTGAATGCGCTGCTTGGTTTTCATCGCAGTATTGTTCATGAGCAGCCTGGCACGACGCGAGACCTGGTGTCTACTCACACGGCCTGGGATGGCTGGCCAGTCCAGTTAATGGATACGGCGGGCCTGCGTGATGATGCCGAGGGGCTGGAACAAGCTGGAATTAACAAGGTTTGGCAGCAACATGCAGAGGTGGACCTGGTCTTGCTGGTCTTCGAGGGCCAGCTTGCTTGGTCTGGTGACTGTCAACGATTGTATGAATCCTTTCCCGCTGCCCTGGTGGTTTACAATAAAAGTGATCTGACCGCTGCGGCGGAGATGAGTGATCGCCCAGTGGGAATAATGACGTCGACTGTCAACGGTGAGGGACTGGAGAGTCTCATCGAAAAGATGCTGGTCCGCCTGGTGCCGAATACGCCGGGCCCCGCGGACGCGATTCCCTTTACCGAGAGCCAGCAGCTGTTGATCCGGGAGTTGCTGAAACTGCTGGAGCAGGAACAGTTCGAGGATGCCGTGGGACGCCTGGATCGTTTTCTCTCCGTCGAGGTTGCGCACGATGTCATGTACCGTTCAGCGGGAAGGCACCATGTCGACGATTGATCTTATGGAACGGGCAACTCGCCACGGCCAGTCCGTGGCGATTGTTTCCGGAGGCCAAGCCTATACTTACGAAGAGCTGCTTGTTTCATCGGCGAATGTTGCTGCCGGTTTGCTGGGCGATCAGCAGGACCTGGAGATGGCCCGGGTTGGTTTCCTGGTCCCCCCTGGTTTTACCTACGCGGCCTGCCAATGGGGCATCTGGCGAGCCGGTGGCATCGCGGTGCCGCTGGGACTGCAACATCCGCTGCCGGAGTTACAACACGTGGTGGAGGATGCGGGAATTTCTGTGTTGGTGGCGGATCCTGCCTGGCAGGACAAGTTGCAACCGCTGGCTGCAGCTTGTTCGTTGCCGTTGCTGGGACTGGACCAGTTGTTGCTAGCGGAGTCGATTTCCTTGCCGGAGATTTCGCTGGGTCGAGCGGCCATGATTCTCTATACCAGTGGAACCACGAACCGTCCGAAGGGAGTGGTGACCACTCACGAAAATATCCAGGCACAAACGGTCGCCTTGATCGATGCCTGGGGCTGGACGGCAGAGGACCGCATTCTTCACGTGCTGCCGCTGCATCATATTCATGGAATTATCAACGTGCTGACCTGTGCCCTGTGGGCGGGTGCCACCTGCGAGATCCTTCCTGGTTTTGAAGTCCAACAGGTTTGGAAGCGACTGGGCAGCGGTGAACTTTCACTGTTCATGGCTGTGCCGACCATTTACAACCGGTTGATTGCGGCGTGGAAGGAAGCTTCCGAAGCTGATCAGCAGCGGTTATCCGGTGGTTGTAGCCAGTTGCGATTGATGGTTTCCGGATCGGCCGCTCTACCGGTCCGGACGCTGGAATCCTGGAAGTCCATCACGGGGCATGTTTTGCTGGAGCGTTACGGGATGACGGAAATCGGTATGGCGTTGGCCAATCCGTTAAGCGGTCCTCGCGTGCCGGGGCACGTCGGACAACCCTTGTCGAACATGGAGGTGCGGCGTGTTGATGAAGATGGAGAAATACCTGCCGACGATGTTCCCGGAGAGATCCAGGTGCGTGGCCCGGGTGTATTCCAACAGTACTGGGGAAATCCGCTAGCTACCGAGGAGTCTTTTACGGAGGGTTGGTTCCGAACCGGTGACGTGGCAGTGGTGGAAGAGGGAAGCTACCGGATCCTGGGGCGCAGCAGCGTGGATATTATCAAGACAGGTGGTTACAAGGTTTCCGCTCTGGAAATTGAAGAGGTGCTGCGGGAGCATGACCAGGTCGTGGAATCTGCGGTCGTCGGTTTGCCTGACGACGAATGGGGGGAACGTGTGGCCGCTTGCCTGGTCCTGGAGGAAGGAGGTGAGTTGACCCTCGAGGAGTTGCGGGCCTGGAGCAAGGAGCGATTGGCCGTTTACAAGGTCCCCAGTATACTGCTCGTGCTTGAAATATTGCCTCGTAATGCCATGGGTAAGGTTGAGAAACCGGCGATCAAGTTACTGTTTCCAGCAGCGACGTAATCGGTTCTGGCGAGCGGCAGGAGTGGTGATGTATGCAATGGTGGAATGATCACAGGCTGGCAGTAATCTTTCTCGCCGGTTACCTGGTACTACTGGCACACCATGCCTGGAAGGGGCAGCGACACGTCAAGTCGCTCAGCGACTACCTGGTGGCTGGCAGGCAACTTGGTGGCTGGGTCGTGGCCCTGTCCTTTTATGCCACCTTCATGAGTACCAATACCTTCATTGGTGCTTCCGGGAAAAGCTGGGATGCAGGGTTGATCTGGTGCCTGGGCATTTTTGTTTACGTGGGACTCTGCGCCGTGTCCTGGTTCGTCGTGGCTCCTCGTTTCGTTCCCCTGACACGAGAATACGAGTCGTTGACTGTTGCTGATTTCCTGGGACATCACTATCAGTCGATGAGTTTACGAAGATTGGCTGCCGTGATCATCCTGGTCGCTTCGGTTATCTACCTGGTTGCCATTTACCGGGGATCGGCGTTGGCATTGGCCAGCTTCCTGGACCTGGATTACGAATTGTGCGTGCTGCTTGTCTTCCTGGTTGTTACGAGCTATACGCTTGCTGGAGGTTTCCAGTCTGTCGTGTTGACCGATGCCCTGCAGGGTTCGCTGATGGTGGTCGGTGCGGTCGGCATGTTGATTGGCCTGATCATCAAGGGAGGTGGCCTGGGGAACATGCTCGAGCAAGTCCAGTTGCAGGATCCCAAGCTTGTTGCCTGGGAGGGAAACATGGCGCTGGTCAATGTGCTGGGGTTGGCCCTGGCGGTAGGGATCAAGTACGTCGTGGAACCACGTCAACTATCTCGATTTTATGGACTCAAGAACAAGCAGGCGTTGCGTACGGCATCCTGGGTTGCCCCGTTGTTGATCACGATCACCTACATTTCATTGCTGCCCATTGGAGCGCTGGCTCATGCGGTGATTTCCATGGATGCCATCGATGAAACGGATCAAGTGGTTCCGTATTTACTGGGGACCACCAAGATCTTTGGGCCGTTTCTCAGTACCCTGTTCCTGTTGGTACTGGTTTCGGCCGCCATGTCCTCGATCGATTCTGTACTGCTGGTTGCCGGGTCGGCAGTGGATCATGACTTGCTTGCAAGTGGTTGCCCGGAGGGGATCCAGGCGCGAGGTCCGGGGGCCGTTCGTAGAACACGGGTGTGGGTCGTGATCATCTCCGTTGCGACGATGCTGATTTCAATCAGTCCCCTGCAAAAGGATATCGTGACACTCACTTCCCTTTCCGGATCCTTGTATGGAGCCTGTTTCCTGCCGACCCTGGTCGTGGGATTATTTTGGAAGCGTGCTACCGCAGTCGCCAGCTTGATCAGTTGTAGCGTGGGATCAGTGACCGTCATTGGTTGGTACCTGGCCAAGCGGTGGCAGTATACCGATTTACACGAGATCTATGTCGGCTTGGCCGTTGGGTTGGGGACCTTTCTGTTGCTGGGTTGGCTGCCTGTTGGACGATCTCGGAAAAAGTAGCAGTCGCTACGGTCCCCGGGAAAACAGCGGATCCGTGCAGTCTTCGAGAACGCTGAATCAACCGTTTGTGTGTGCTATCGGTACCTCTTGATTCTGCTTGCTAGCAACTGCCAGATTCGTCTAGACGCAAGGTCTCCGTTCGCTATACTACGCCGCCCAGAATATTGCGTTGCTATAGAAGTCAATTGCAAGCGCCTTGCCAGGTGCGTGCTGCGGTTTTATCAAGGAAGGACAATTCAATGCGTCGAAAACCCATCGTGAGTCTTCTAATCGGGAGCTTGGTTTTCGGTTTGGTTGTTGTTTGCGTCAGTTTGTTGCCGGAAGTTTTAGGATGGCAGCAGGGAACGTTACCTGGAAAACGACCTGCGCGAACCGACAAGCCTGATGCGAAGAAGGCCACGAAGAGTCCAGCTACAAAAGCCAAGACTGCAAAGAATTCTAGTGCGAAAACCAAGACCGTAAAAAAGTCCACTCCCTTGCCGCAACCTCCGTCTCCTTCCACGGTAACATCTGACGTACAGATTCAAACAATCACAACGTCACGTGCCCGGCAGGCCATTTCGGTTTTTGATATTGTGGAGTCGGAGCCGATCAGTGAGAAACCGATCGGTGGTCAGAAACCCAAGGAAGAACCGGTCGGACAGCCCCAGCCAGAGAAACCGGCAACACCGGCGGTTTCCGCCACGGATACGACCGGTCAAGACGGTTCAACGAAACCAGCTGAACCAGCAGCAACGGTAGCCGAGACGGCTCCGAAACCCAGCGGGGAGAAACCGGTTGGCACGGCGATTCGTCCGGTGGAGCAACAGCCGGTGGTTCGGCCAACGGGTCCTGTGGCAGAAAAGTCAACCGTCACTCCCAATTCTCGGTTTGGTTTTAAATTGAAGGTTCCCAGTACGGACAAGTTGCAGGAGCGGCTCAAGTCGTTGATCACACTAGATACTGGCAAGACGCAGGCCAGTGGCCAGGGAGGCCAGACAGTTCGTAATTCTCGACAGCCGGGCGAGCGCGCAACGGGCGAGGCTACGAAGAAAACCGAGGAAACTTCCCCCGAGACACCGCGAGTTGCCAGGAAGTCATTTTCGTTTGCCTTGCCTCCCATCGCTATGCCACGGTTTGGTATCCATAAAGCGGAAGAGAAAACTGTCACGCCAGGCAAGGCTGCCGTGGAGTCGAAACCTGCTCCCGATTCGAATGCCATAACAGAACTGGACACACCACGGCCCCTGCAGTTTCAGAAGTTGACGCCGGGGCGCAGTTCGGCGGCTGATTTGAAAGAGGTTTTTGGTGCTGCCCAGAGCAAAAGTCAGGAGAATGGAGTTGAAACCCTGGTGTTCCAGATCGGCGCATTTCAACAGGTCAAGGTTATTGTCTCTGATCAGATCGTGGATTCCATCCAGGTGTTTTTCAAGGAGTCTTACTCGGTATCGGAGATTGCAAAACAACTGGGTATCCAGGACTTCGAGCCTGTCATTGTGCGTGATTCCCGTGGTTCGGTGGCGGGTAGCGTTTACCCGGAACGGGGAGTGACGTTTGTGTATGGGAAAAATTCAGAACCGGTCCAGGTGAAGCAAATAAAATTGGCGCCGATTTCCCCGGTGCCGTTTTTGCAACGAGCGCAGGTCAACCAGCGACGGCATTACCAAGATGCCCTGGATGATTTGGTGGAAGTCCAGCGACTGGATCCGAAAAACGAAGAAGCCCATGCGATGGAGTCTCGTATTCTTACCCAGATGGGTCGGTTTTCCCGTGCCCTGGAGGCCGTGGATACGGCCCTACAGTTGCAACCAGGTTCGCACGATTACCGGTTAATCCGGGCCCGGATCCAATCTCAGCTAGGTGACTGGGAGGCCGCTGAGAAAACGATCCAGCAGGTCCTCGAAAGCGAAGATGCGACGAACCTGCAGCAGGCTGAGGCGACTTGTTTACAGGGTGACCTGTATGGGCGTCATGGCAGGGGCGAATACCAGGTAGCCATTCAACATCACTTGGCATCCGTCAAGCGAGCCAAGTCGTTAGTCGTGAGTACGGATCGATCAGTCAGTCGCCAGGCCAAGCAAATCCTGCTCAATGCCCACCTGGCCATTGCCAATGATATCGCCTGGGGTGACTGGCAGAACAAGAGTAGCGTGGTGCCGAAATGGTTAGATAACAGCCAGGCATTGTTAAACAGCCTTCGCAAGGATTCTTTCGAAGATGCCGCGACACCGATGTACGTGACACAACAGCTTCTGTTTGTTCACCTGGGATTGGCTGAAGATGCGGATATCACGGAAACTGTTCGGGATCTCACGAAACTCTATAACGAATTGTTAGATGGGGATGCGGGTGCCCTCTTTAAACAACGAATCCGCTGGATGGCAGGAAAGGGGTTTTACTGTGCAGGTCGCATCGCCCAACAACAGGGCAAGTCACAAAAGGCGTTGCAATATGCAACCGATGCGTTCCACTTGTTGACCACGGTAGCGGCAGGACGAGACTTCGTTCCCCGGCAGGAAATCCTGCTGGGAGACACCTGCTTCCTGCTGGGATCGTTACAGGCCGTTTATAAGAATGATCACTGGGAAGCAGTGACCTGGTATCAACAGGCTCTGAAAAAATATGAACAACCGGCCGTGGTCAAGAGAATTACCAGTCTCGGGTTGCATGGCGAACGGCTGGTTAGCATGGGATTGTCATTCTGGCAAAGTGAAGATCATCAGCGTGGTCTTAAGCTGACTCGACAGGGTACGGAT
>JAYGDH010000180.1:0-2391 GCA_046583055.1 Pirellulaceae bacterium
ACAACGAGACCATGGTCCAGCCGGAATACCTCGATATGCTCACGCGTGGCCTGCTGTGGGCGGTAGGTAAAGACGTGGAAAAATCATTTCGTACCCCGGACGAAGCGACCAGTAAGGCGATTGTTGCCCTGGCCACCGCTCCGGTGGCAGGTTCGGGCGGAGCCCCGGTGCTGGCCGGTAAATGTTGTGGCGAGGGAAATCTGGCTTTCGGCCGTCAGGCCCAGGCCAGTTCCGAGGAGACCTCCAAGAAGAACTTTGCCCGCAATGCCGTCGATGGGGATCTTCGCACACGCTGGTGTGCAGCGGGTTCGCGTAAAGGTGAAACCTGGCAGGTGGACCTGGAGAAATCCCAGCACGTCAAGGCAGTTCGTATCCACTGGGAAAAAGAGGCGACGGCATACCAGTACCAGGTGTTGGCTTCAGCGGACGGCAAGGACTGGAAGCAGATCGCGGATCATTCGAAAAATAAGAAAAAACAGCGAGTGGTGGCTCACCAGGTAAATGCTCCTGGGACACGCTACCTGCAGATCAAGTTCCTCGGTGCTACCGGGGGCATGTGGGGTAGCTTCTGGGAATTCGAAGCCTCGGACAGCAAGCTGCCGGAATTACCCAAGGGTGTTACGACTGCACCGGCTGCCGCGGCAGCAACGATTGGTGACGTCCGGGCACCGGCCGAATTTAACGTGACGATGTTCGGCGCACCTCCCCAGGTCAATTATCCGGTTTGCCTGGCGGCGGCAGCTGATGGCACGGTTTTCGTCGGCGTTGACGAGCAGGGTTCGCTGGGCAAGGAGCCAGGCCGCGGTAAGGTGCTGCGTTGTATTGACACGGATGGAGACGGCGTGGCAGACGAGGTCAACGAATTTGCCCGTATGAATCATCCCCGGGGACTTTTCTTTGACAATCATTCCCTCTGGGTACTGCACCCACGGTACCTGAGTGTATTCCACGACGAGGATCGCGATGGTAAATCCGACCGGCAGGAAATTCTCGTCAAGGGGATCACTACGGACCAATTGAAAAAACGGGGAGCTGATCACACGACCAATGGGATTCGAGTGGGTATCGATGGCTGGATCTATATCGCGGTGGGGGATTTTGGATTCGTGAATGCCACGGCGGTCGACGGTACGAAGTTGACCCAACGTGGAGGGGGCATCCTGCGGATTCGTCCCAATGGCAAGGAGATGGAAGTCTTCTCCTGGGGCCAGCGAAATATCCTCGACGTCTGCATCGATCCGTATATGAACGTCTTTACCCGGGATAATACCAATGATGGGGGTGGCTGGGATATCCGCGTGAGCCACGTGATTCAAAGCGGCCTGTATGGATATCCGTCACTGTACAAGAACTTTACCGATGAAATGATGCCCCCGCTGGCCGATTACGGGGGTGGCAGCGGATGCGGCGGCATGTTCCTGCATGATCTGCGTTGGCCGGAAAAATTCCGTAACACGGTCTATACCTGTGACTGGGGACGCAGCGAGGTTTACTCCCACAACCTGCCGGCAGCTGGTGCGACATTTGCTGCGCAGCAGGACGTGTTCCTGAAAATTCCACGACCCACCGATATCGATGTGGATGGCAGCGGGCGCATGTATGTCGCCAGTTGGAAAAATGGAAAATTCAATTACGGTGGCCCCAACGTCGGCTTCGTGGCCCAGGTGGTACCTCGCGGTTATGTCCCGAAGCCATTCCCGGATTTGAATGCCGCGGACGATGCAGCCTTGATCGGCTATCTCAAGCATCCCAGTGCGGTTTATCGCCTGCACAGCCAGTGGGAACTGGTGCGTCGCGGAGCGAGTGCCGAGAGGATCGAGGGGATTATGAAGGTGGTTGAGGATCAAGCCGCTCCCCTGTATGGACGCGTTGCCGCGCTCTATACCGTGACCCAAATACAACCGCACATCGCAAGTCGGCTGATGTCGATCTATACCAACGATCCAGCGGTGCGGGAGTTTATCCTGCGTGCCATGACGGATCGGCGCAGTGGACCACGCACGGACCCGGCTGCGTTGACGACTGCGTTGACGGCGGCGTTGCAAGACGCAAATCCGCGAGTGCGTGCCCAGGCGCTGATTAGCCTGGGCAGACTGGGAGGCGTCGAGGCAGCCGAGGCGATTTTGACGCTGACGGCCCGCGAATCACAGTTTGAAACTCCCACCAAAACACCGCTCTACAATCAACCAGATCCAGGTCGCGTGATTCCCCACCTGGCCGTCAGGGCACTCGTTGCCGTGGGGGGCGTGGAGGTGTGCCTGAAAGGTCTCAACGGTCCCTACCATGACGGTGCCCAATGGGCCTTGAAATACATGCACCGGCCGGACGCCGTGCAGGGACTGATCAAGGTCTTGAGTACCCAGCGAGATGAAGCACGACGTCGGGCCACCC
>JAYGDH010000191.1:0-4844 GCA_046583055.1 Pirellulaceae bacterium
AAGGGTTTGGCCAGCGGTTACAATGGCTTGCTGGTATCGCGGGTGGAAATAAGTCAGTGGTTAAAACAGGAAAAAACTATGAAACGTCAAGCACCGGCCTGGCTGCTGTTGGCCCTGTTGTTGAGCAACACTTCCTTGCGGGCTGCCGATCGTCCGAACATCCTTTTTGCCTTTGCAGACGACTGGGGTCGGCATGCCAGTGCCTACCGGGGGTTGGAGGTCGGATCTTCGATCAGCCAGGTCGTCAAGACACCGAATTTCGATGCGATTGCCAAGCGTGGCGTGCTCTTCAAGCACGCCTTTGTAACGGCTCCTTCCTGCACCCCTTGCCGTAGCTCGCTCCTTTCCGGGCAATATTTCTTTCGTACCGGACGTGCTGCGATTCTGCAGGGCGCCCATTGGGATTCGGCGATTCCTTCGTACCCGTTGTTGCTCAAGGACAATGGTTACCACATTGGTGAAACCTACAAGGTCTGGAGTCCCGGCACACCGCGTGATGCGCCTTATGGAAGTGGTCAGTATGGATACGAGAAAAGGGGTGGTCGTTATAACCAGTTTTCGCAGAACGTGACCAGGATGGCCCAGGGAGGGATGAGTGTTACCGATTCCAAGCAGGTACTCTATGACCAGGTAGCCGGTAATTTTCAGGATTTCCTGGATGCCTGCCCTCAAGACCAGCCGTTCTGCTATTGGTTTGGTCCTACGCTGGTCCACCGCAAATGGACCAAGGGGTCCGGCAAGACCCTCTGGGGAATCAATCCGGACGAACTGAAAGGAAGGATGCCCAGTTTCCTGCCCGACGTCCACGAAGTGCGACAGGACCTGGCGGATTACCTGGGCGAGGTCCAGGCCTTTGACGCGGGGCTGGGGATCCTGGTGGATCTGTTGAAGTCCTCTGGCCAACTCGATAATACGGTGATCGTTGTCAGCGGTGACCACGGTGCCCCTGGCTTTCCGCGAGGCAAGTGTAATCTCTACGACTTCGGTGTGGAGGTGCCACTGGCAGTTGCCGGGCCAGGTTGCCGTGGTGGGCGCGTGGTAGACGACTTCGTGAACCTGGTGGACCTGGCTCCCACGTTCCTGGCAGTCGGCAAGACGGCCGTCCCCGACGTGATGACCGGCAAGAGCTTGCTGCCGGTACTTGAATCGGACAAGAACGGCACGGTTGACAAGAACCGCGACTGGGTGATTACCGGTCGCGAACGCCACGTGGCCCGGGCCCGCGAGGGTTTTCTCCCCTACCCGCAACGGGCGCTGCGAACCCGGGACTACCTGTATATCCTCAATTTTAAACCGGACCGCTGGCCGATGGGAAATCCCTACAACTTGACTGATACCAAGGCCCCCGCGACGAACGTCCTGGAGAACAATACCTTTGTCACCTTTGGCGATCTGGATGCCTCCCCCACCAAGGCCTGGATTATCGAACATCGTAACGAGCAAAAGTGGCAGCAACATTATGACTGGGCGTTCGGTAAACGCCCGGAGGAAGAGTTGTTCGTGATCGCCGACGACCCGGATCAGGTGAACAACGTGGCAGGCGAACCGCAGTACGCAGCAGTCAAGAACAAGCTGCGCAAGCAGTTGCTGGACGAATTGAAACGGGCCAAGGATCCTCGCGTGCTGGGAGATGGTTCCACGTTTGACAAACCTCCGTTTGTCACGGAACGCTAGGGCTGCCGCTACTTTTTCTTGGGCTTGGTGCCGGGAATCAGGGCGACCATGTCCTGGAGTGGTTTCCAGCCGCTGCCCGTGTTCACGATCAGTTGCTTTTTCTTGTCCTCGCGAATTTCAAAGCGGTTGTTGTAGGTGGAGTACAGCAGGTCACCTTCGAGAAAAAACAGGAAGCGTGTCTTCCCGCGGTCGGTGATGATCTTGATCGGCACGATACGTGGCTTCGCCCCGCCCGCTGAATAGCCCTTGACCTGGGTCGGCAAGACGACCTTCTTGCCCGCGACTGCCCTGGGGGCCTTGTAGACCTTGTTGATCTTGATGACGGCATAACCTTCCTTGGTGAACTTGGTGATCGTGGCATCCACGATCATCGGGATGGCCGGGTTCCGGATCGCCTGGTCAAGGCCAGGTGGTCGCTCGTCCTGGTCGGCCTGGAGCGGTGTGGCCAGGGCTAACGTGAATAATACGAGGACCGGCAATCGCAATGTGAACGGGTGTCTCAAGGCAAAAAATCCGTGGGTTATTGATCCAGTTGGCTGGAAAGGCGTTTTGCGAAACGTCGCGTGAATTCGTAAGGATTCTTTTTGGCTTTTTCAATGGCTGGCAGGACGGCGCTGGACGCTGGTCCCAGTTGTTCCAGCGCACGGATCGCGTACATGCCAACCAGCAGGTTATCCGCTTCGATGTGGTTGGCCAGCAACGACAGGTATTTATCATGATGTCCCCGTCTCCCCAGGGCAAGTGCTGCCGCTACGCGTACAGCGGGCACCGGGTCCTGGACCAACTGCGCCAGTTGCGCGGTGTCTGCCCCGGCGTCGAGTCGACCAAGCCAGGTGGCTGCCCAGTAACGCAGTGACGGCCGTTTCGATGCGATGGCTGCCAGCAGTGCCTGCCGATCGCCTCGTTCGCCGGCCGCGATCAGCTCTATCAATTCCTGTCCCAGGGTTGCGTTGCTCTTCTGTCGCAGGACCTGGTACTTGCTGCCGTACTGGCGCCCAAGGTCTTCCAGGATCGGCTCCGGGATCAGTCCCACGTCGCGGTTCTCGATCATCCAGGTGTAGAGTACGCCTCGCAGGGTTTCGAGTTGTTTTCGATGCTGTGGCAACGTTGCTAGGTTGACGGTTTCGTGAGGGTCCTTTTCCAGGTCATACAATTCCTCCGTGGGGCGCGAGCGATTGAAAACACGGCCCTGGAGTTCGTTCAGTTTTCCATCCTGATGCAGTTGTCTCATGATCTTGACGATGCTCTTGCCATCCTTGTATTGGTTTGGCTGCGAGTGAGCTAACGGAGACATGAAGTTGCGAATATACTTCCAGCGCCTCGTGCGCACGCAACGAATGGTATCGACCGTTTCATCGCAGCGATCACGGGCTGCCACGATGTGCTGGCGTGGTTGGTACGCCGAGGCTAATAGATTTCGACCCTGGATGAAGTCCGGGATCTCGATACCGGCCAGCGCCAGCGAGGTTGCCGCGATGTCGATGTGCTCGACCAGGTCATGCCGGACCGTGCCAGCATTGCGGCCCTTTGGCAACTGCATGATCAGCGGCACGTGGATCCCTTCATCGTAAAGATATTGCTTGCCGCGCACGTGACTGACGCCATGATCGGTCCAGAAGAAAATAGCGGTCTGGTCGAGAATGCCTTCCTGGCGTAACGAATCGACGATCTGTCCGACCTCGCTGTCGACCTTTCTCCAGGAGTCGAGGTAGGTCGCCCAGTCAGCCCGTAGTACCGGATGGTCCGGGTAATAGGGTGGCAACTGAACCTGGTCCGGTGAAACGGGACGGGTGAGCTTGGTATTGCGAGCCTTGCCACCGGAGAGTTGCACCTGGGCAAAGAAGGGTTGGCCAGGCTGGCGTTGTTTCCAGGTGCCGGCATCGTACATGTCAGCAGAAGTGAAGTTGTAATCAGTTTTACCGTTCTTGTTGACGCCGGCATTGGTGACGTGGTAACCCGCCTGGCGAAATAGTGCCGGGATGGATGGGATCGGCAGCTTGAAACTGTCGTAGTACGCTGCGTTGCCACCTCCCTTGCCAGAGGTGCGTTGTGATCGATGGTTGTGAGCTCCAAGCGTCGTCGCGTAGATGCCGGTCACCATGGCTGAGCGACTGGAGGAACAGACCGGGTTGGTCACGAACGCGTGGGTAAATCGAACGCTCGTGCCGGCGAGCCGATCGAGCCGAGGGGTTCGAATCGTTGTCTCGCCGTAACAGCCCAGGTGTGGAGACGCATCCTCGGCAATAATCCACAGCACATGGGGACGGTCGTCAGCCAGGCCAGTGCTGGTAAACAATGCCAGCAGGCAGAACGTCCAGGCCAGGTGACGGGACAGCGATGTCTCGGGTAATGAGGTTTTCATGGGTATCACGGTTTGGGGTTGCGGGGTTTCCTGGGGCGAAGTTCCTCCGCGGTGGGAAGTGGCTTCGAGGTAAGATAGGGGGTACGGTGAGGAAGCAAGCTGTCGCCCTGGGACGTGGTCCAGTTGGCGAGTTCCGTCTTGAGCTGACGAAGCGTGTTGCGGTATTCCGGTTTGTCGGCCAGGTTCTTCAGTTCCAGTGGATCTGTTTCGAGATCAAAGAGTTCTTCCTTGGAACGCGTGTAATAACGCTTGATGATGGCAGCGGCCTGCGGATCAGTCCTGGCTGCCTGGTCCCAGGAATCCCAGTAGGCCCCGGCCCCGTCCTTCCGCAGTCGGTCAGAATGGTTGGTGTGATAGGCATCGGGACGCAGGTTGTGGATGTATTTGAAATTGCCCATACGCACACTGCGTATGGGAAAGATGTTCATGACCCCGTCACCGGACTGGGTGGTAAATATCTTGTCGCGGTGGGTGTCCGTTTGACCCGTGAGTACACGGGCAAAGGATTTACCATCGATTTTTTGTGGAACCGGGTTGCCGGCCAGGTCGATCACGGTTGGTAGGATGTCTACCCAACTGACCATGGCGTCGGTTCGTTTGCCAGCGGCAATTTTTCCAGGCCAGCTGACCACCAGGGGCACCCGGGTTCCCGAGTCATAGAGGTTCCATTTGCCCCGCGGCCATTGGCCACCGTGATCACTGGTAAAGAGAAAGATGAAGTTCTTGCCGAATTTCTCCTGGGCAAACTGGTAAATTCTGCCCAGCTCCTGGTCCATGCCAGTGATGTCGCTGAGGTAGCGGGCCCAGT
>JAYGDH010000239.1:0-4011 GCA_046583055.1 Pirellulaceae bacterium
GATGCTTTCCGCAGTCAGCTGGCGGCCGAGGAGTTAGCCGAGCTGGTCCCTGCTGACGTCGACCAGGACGAAGAGACCTGGCGTGATGCCCTGGACCAGTTACTGGCAGAGGACCTGGAGCTCGATCCCCTGGCAGGGTTCGATTTCTAGAGAGGGCACGGGGGCCGTCCCTAGTAAGTCAGTTCACTGGCAAAGAAGAAGGCGGCTCCAGGCTGGAAGACCGAGCTGCCGCTGGGCGAGCGGAAGTCGAGATGTTCACGATAGTGCGTATTGGTAAAGTTATGCGCCCCGAACCAGAACGTCAGGTCGTTGCTGTAACGCCAGAACCCGTTAGCATTAAGGGTCGAGAAGCCGGGCGTCGCTGATTCCAGCAGGCTGGCAGCCACGCGAGTCTGGCCATCAACGATCCGTGCAAAGAATTCCAGTCCCCAGGTAGGAATTTCCTCGGCACTGTGCCAGCGCACGCCAACCATCGTATCCAGCGGCAGGATCGACGGCAACGGTTCGCTGTCTTCTCCCGAGACGCCACCAAAGAAACCGCGGTCCAACCCGGCAACCTGTTGGCTGGGGGCACCGGGGGCTCCTGGTTGCGTGGCAAAATTGCCGTCCCGCGTGCGATCATCCCCACGGACATAGGAGAGGTTGCCAAACAGGGTCCATTCCGGCCGCAGGTCGTACTCGGCGTACACCTCCACCCCTGTCAACGTTGCCAGGTCTGTGTTCACGTATTTAAGGCTGACTTGCTCGACGGCTCCGATTGGCGGCCCCACGAAGGTCTCCACGTTCTCAAAGGTGATATAGTCGTGGGCCCAGATGTAAAAGCCGTTAACCTTGCCACGCCAGTTGGGCCGATCCCAGCCCAGGCCCACGTCCAGCTGGAACCGCTTTTCCGGGGCCAGCCGCGGATCACCAATCGCGACATTCTGTCCGTTTTGCAGCAGGAACAGGAAGCTCTCGGCCACATACATCTCGGTCAAGGAGGGCGCCTGTTGGCCGTAGCCAAAACTGACGTCCAGGCTCTCGGTCTCCGTCAATGCGTATTGCCCGGTGAGATAACCCATCCAGAGCGTCTCACGCTGCAACCATTCTTCGGTACCGAGGATTTCTCCGAGGGTCATCTGGGGATCCTGCAGGCCCAGCGATGTCAGCTTGGCGGGGTCATCCACCACGTCCGAGCGGACGATGTCAACACGCCCACCAGCACGGATCGTCAGCACGTCCGATACCTCTCGTACGTCCTCCACGAAGAACCCTGGATTAACCTGGTCCGACTGGGGAATGGGCGAATTATTGTCCGTGAACGTCATAAAACCGATGCGGCCCGACGCAATTTCGTTCAATTCCTGCCGCACGTATCTCAGGTCCATACCTGCCGTAAAGCGATGCCAGTCACACTCTTCCCAGGTGGCTGCCGTGCGAAAACCACTGGACATGGCATCCACATCCGTAAAGCCTTCGTAGTTGAATGCATCCAGCAACGGGAACTGCTGACGCTTGGCCGGGTTCTGGGCATTCCCCTCGAACCGGGTTCGGTTGTACCAGAGGTCGCTTTCCCAGTAGTCCGCCCAGCCGGAATCGCCGACCCGGTAGGTAACCTCATATCCGTCCGTTACCAGGTAATCGATATCGAACGCCATCCCGGGAAACTCGACATCCGTCTGGTCCAGTCGCAGGTAAGTGAACTCGATCGAGCGTTCATCGGTGATGTCGCGCCCGATCGTGAAATCGAAGGCCCGCGACTGGTAACTGGAAGGCATCCGCGTACCGTCCCCGGCCACGTAATCGCTTCCCGAGCGGTCACTGTACCCGAACCGGTAACCCCAGTCCTCGTCTCCGCCCACCAGGGCCTGGCGCCCATGCCACTGTTGTCCATTGGAAAGGTATTCCACGCGTGTGCTGCCGCTGCCATGCGTGGGTCGATCAAACCGGGGGGCTCCCAGGAACTCCACATCCATGAAGCTGAAACCCGGACCATAAAACGAACTGAAGGGACCCTTGATAACGCCAATACTGGCGACCTGGCTGGAATCGACCTTGCTTAGCATCGTGTCCAGGTCGATCCGCGCCGGTACCCAGTGCGATCCCGAGGCGGCCAGGCTTCCAATCCGGCTACCGCGGATTCGCGGGTCCGTGTAGATCGGCGTCCGACGCTGAACACCCACGCCCGTCGTGGATGGTGATTGTCCCAGCAAGCTTCCCGCATCACGGCTGGCGCGCACCTTCGACTCCACTCCCAGCACCAGCTCCGCCTGGCTATTATCCGCCAGGCGCCGTGAGTTCTGTTTGACCGATTTACTCACCTGGTAAGTGGAGAAAAAATCGGAGACAAACGAATTAGTCTCGGCAGGGGTCTGCGTCCGCGGGTTCAGGAACGTGCGGGGCACCAGGGCCGGCTGATCCTGAAGCAGTCGTGTCGTGGTAAAATGGACGGGAGCATCCACCTGGCCCGGCGCTGGTTCCAGGAAATCATCCGACACAGTCAGTTGAACCCCCGCGCGAGCGCCCGGGGCCTCAGCCCACAGTGAGAGCGGGAGACTTGCTAGCATTCCCGCTAGCACAGCTCCCACGATCCCTCTTGAACAGGTCTGCAACACGCCATTCCTCCCTGGATGCGCACGCGGAACGATTTCCTTGCACGGTTCGATCTACCTGTATGTTCGGAAGATGAAACGCAAGCAGATTAGCGCTTCTTAAAGCCCGAAAGAAAAACAGCGAATTCACTTTTTGCTACTTACGTAGCCTGCCACCTTGACCAGGAATCGCGCCATTTCAGTATTGCCTGGCTGGTTTTCTGCTAGCCACTGCCGTGCTTTTTCCAGGACCGGTTTCGCCTTCTGTGATTTCCCGGCAAGTGCTAGCAGCCAGGCTTCCACGAGCAAATCTCGCACATGCGGTTGAGTCCGCAGCTTGCTGCCTTGTTCCATGGCTTTTTCTGCTTCTACAGCCTGGTCCAAGAGGCCATGGGTGGCGGCGAGCAGCGCGTGGTAATCGGCGTTAAGTGGTGTCGTCTCGACACACTTCCTGGCCAGTGACAGGGCCAGTGTTTTTTCCTCGTCCCCCAATCGCGGCTCATTTTGCAGCAGGTACTTGAGCAGGTGGTACTGGTAGGCTGGTGCGGATTCCTGCTTGATAGTTTTCTGCCATTGATTGATGGCTGTTTTCCGAGCCACGGCAGCCGTTGTCTTTTCCCCGGCGTCTACCAGGATGGAGGACTTCCGCGCGGTGATGTGGGCTAGTGTGTCTCCGTAGCCAGTCACCTCGGGAAACTGCGTGACCAGTCCAGTCATCCTTTTCAAGGCACCGTCCACGGTTTCGATGGCCTTCACATGCTGCTGGTCCATGGCCAGCAACTCGGCCACCTGGCTGTTGGTAATCGCCAATCGATGCTGGTACTGGCCGACGGCCGGATTCACCTGGACCAGTTCTGTAAACACGTCCCGGGCAATCTTGAGAAACCGGTCGGCCTCTTGGAGGTTCCCCAGCGATGCATGTGCGTATCCGAGGACACCGCTGCAGGCTCCCAGTTCTTCACCGTAACGGGGAACGTCGACATGTTGCTGATAGAGTCGATCAAAAACCACGATGGCCCGGGTAAGGATTTCCACGGCCTTGCGCGAGTCCCCGGTTTCCTGCCACACCTGGGCGATATCGGTCTGCGTGAGTGCCAGGTTTTCCTGGAATTCCGGGATATCCGGGAGCGATTCCACCAGTTGCTGGTAATCCCTGATCGCGACATCATAGGCGGCCAGTTCGCCCTGGATATCGCCGAATTTTCGCATGCTGATTGCCAGCGAGATGGAGAGCGTGGCACGTGCTTGCAGGTAGGGCGGGTAGTCCGGTTCTTCCTCGATCAGGGTTTTAAACAGTTCCATTCCTGCCTGGAAATCTCGAGCTGCCTCGCTGCTGCGACCGGTCTGATTCTTGATACTTCCCAGGATATTAAGCAGCTGGGCGGCACCCACGGTGTAGTTCTTTTCTTGCGGAACTTTCTTGCGCAGCTGTTCGTACAGC
>JAYGDH010000323.1:0-8392 GCA_046583055.1 Pirellulaceae bacterium
TCGTACCAGACCATCTTGACCGCGGGACGATTTCCAAGGGCCGGGAAATGGAAGTTAATGACGGAATAGCTGGGGTAGGTTTCCTGGTTATGCCCGGAAGTTTCCGCCTGCACGGAAATGGGATCACGCAGATTCAGTGCCATGAAAGGCATGTTCAAGGTATGGCAGGCCATGTCGCCCAACGCACCCGTACCGAAGTCCCACCAGCCGCGCCACTTGAAGGGGTGATAGGCCGGGTGATAAGCACGTGCCTTCGCGGGGCCGAGGAATTCCTTCCAGTGAATGTGCTTGGGAATGGCCGGCTCGTCTTTCGGGCGACCGGCACCCTGTGGCCAGACCGGTCGATTTGTCCAGACATGAACTTCCTTGACCGTGCCAATGGCGCCGTCCTGGATCAGGGCAGCGGATTCCCGCAGGGCACGATTGGCCGTTCCCTGGTTACCCATCTGGGTTTTCACGCCCTGTTTCTTGGCCAGTTCACCCAGGGTACGAGCCTCGTGAATCGAGTGACTCATGGGCTTTTGCGTGAAGCAATGTTTACCTGCCTTGAGAGCCAGGGCACTGGCTGGTCCGTGACTGTGATCGGGGGTACTGACGGTCACAGCATCAATGCTGCTGCCCATCTCCTCGATCATCTTGCGGTAATCAAAAAACTTCTTGGCCTTGGGCCACTTGCTGGCCGCCTTGTTGAGGTTGTTTTCGTCGATATCACAGATAGCAACCATGTTGCCATGCTTGGCAGCATCGTTGGAGTCACTGGTGCCTTTACCGCCAACACCAACGCTGGCAAAGTTGATGGTCTCCAGTGCGGATTTACTTTCGGCCGGTGTAACACCCCCGGCAACCCAGAATCCAACACCGCCAGCCGCACTCGCTTTCATGAAATTACGACGACTTGTACTACGCGACATAGGTTCGCTCCTTGGTAAACATAACAGGCGTAATGAGTTGGTTGATTGAGTTGGCCGGGCCAACTTCCCTAGAAGGTAGCGGAGATTACTCCGAAATTCAAATCCTCAGTGGCGATTCAAGTAGATTTTTTTGCGATATTTATCGAGGTCGCTGGGCTTTCCGGGCAACCCTGGCAATCGCAGAAGATACTGCTCGTTAGGGTTCATTCGAGAGACCCCTGGGACGGGATTTCCCGCCAGCGGGCTTCAATTTCAGCGAATGTGGGTAACGAGGGCTGGGCACCCTGGCGACCCACCGAAAGGGACGCCGCGACATTTGCCCAACGCGTGGCCCAGGCCAGTGGTTTGCCGGTCGCCAAGGCGGCAATCAGGGCTCCATTAAAACAATCGCCGGCAGCCGTGGTATCGACGGCAGTGACCGGCTGAGCCGGAACATGGATCGCTTCATTGTCTTGTCGCAGGACCAGCCCTTGCTGGCCGAGAGTCACGATGATATGCCGACAGCCTCGTTGCTGGAGTTGTTCGGCTGCCCGCATGGCCGAAGCGATATCGTTGACCACGGACCCCGTGAGTAAAGAAGCCTCGTGGGCATTGGGGGTCAGCACGTCAATATGCTGGAATTTGTCCTCTCGGGCCAGTGCGGCAGTTGCCGGGGCCGGGTTAAGAATGGTTGTCATCCCGGCCGCCTGGGCCTGTCGCAATGCGGCAGCTGCTGTTTCCCAGGGGATTTCCAGGCTCACCAGCAAGTAATTTCCAGGTGACCAGATACTGCATTTTTCTGCCGGCAGGTGGTCGGGCTGCAATTGCCCATTGGCACCGGAGGCAACACTGATGCAGTTTTCACCCTGCTCGTCGACCAGGATCAGGGCGACTCCTGTGGCATACCCCTCCATTTCCCGGATTTCCGTCGTGACCAGTTTTTCAGTAGACAAGTCAGCTTGTGCCTGTTCGCCGAACAGATCCTGCCCCACGGCCGCGGCCAGCCAGACCGGGACATGGCTTGCCCGGCTGCAGGCGACTGCCTGGTTGGCGCCCTTGCCACCAGCAACACGATAGAATGCTCCACCCAGGACCGTTTCCCCGGGCTGCGGAATGCGTTGGCCCCGGATCACGAGATCCTGGTTGATCGATCCCAGTACGAGAATTTCAATGGCAGACATGACGGATGTCCGGCAACCGGGTCAGGGATGAGGAGTCCAGCCGTAGGTGGTTAACAAGGCTCCCCTGACCATTTCGATAATTTGTGCCAGCCGAAAGGGTTTTGCCAGCACGGAGAAAACCCGCGCCTGGAGAGCTTCCCGGGCCAGGTCTTCATCCAGCCGTGCAGAGAGCAGGATACAGGGTATGCGGCGTTCCAGTTGCTGAATCTTTCGCACGGCTTCCAGGCCATTCATATGCGGCATGTGCATGTCGAGCAGCAGCAGGTGAATCTGGTCTTCCTGGACGATGTTTACCGCTTCCTGGCCGTTCGCAGCCAACCGTGTCTGGAAGCCGCGATCTTCAAAGAGCATCTGTAGCGATGCACGCATGGCAGGATCGTCGTCGGTGATCAGTAAGCGGGGAGTTTCCAGTTTCACCAGCTTGTTCTCGCGCCAGGAATTCCACTGCGACTGGCAGTGTGACGGTCAGGAGTCAAACACTCCCTAGTTCTAGCAAGTGGCGGAAAAATGGCAAAGTTCAATTGCCAAAAACCGGGCCTGGTAGCGCATGAGAGGTCCCGGTAAGGTGCCTGCTGGCTGGATGCTGGTTTAACCAGATTGTGTGCCGTCGGCCTGTATCGGGTCGGTTGCCGGCGATGTTTCTCTTTCCGGGGAGAGGGTCGAGGAGTCCGTGCGAACATCGGTGCCGGGGACCACCACGGGACCGGTGGTGTGATTCTCGATCAGCGTTTTGAGTTCGTTTGCATTGATGGATTCAATTTCAATCAACCGCTGGGCGATGGCTTCCAGGGCCGGGCGACGGACTTCCAGGATATTGTGGACGCGCTTCATCGCATCCTGAATGAGCCGTTTTACTTCCTCGTCGATTTCCCGGGCTGTCTGCTCACTGTGGGTACGCGAGTAATCCTCACCACCAACATTGGCCATGTGGGCACTGCGCTGCTGGAAACGGTAGTTGACGCGTCCCAGTCGACTCATGCCAAATTCCATCACCATGCATCGAGCGATTTCCGTGGCCCGCTGCAGATCGTTCTGGGCACCGGTCGAGACGTCAGGAAAGATTATTTCCTCGGTGATGGTACCGGCCAGCAGGATCTGGATCTGGCTTTCAAGTTCGCTCTGTGTCATGAGGTATCGATCTGCCTCGGGCCGTTGCATCATGTAGCCCAGGGCTGCCATGCCACGAGGAATGATCGAGACCTTGTGGACCGGGTCTGTGTTCGGCAGGCTTAATGCGACCAGGGCGTGTCCACTCTCGTGATAGGCGATCCGTTGTTTTTCATCCTTGTTCATCACGCGACGTTTTTTCGCCAGGCCCGCGGTAACCCGTTCGACTCCCTCGTCAAAGTCGCTCATTTCAACCGTTGACTTTTCCTGTCTCGCTGCCAGCAAGGCAGCCTCGTTGACCAGGTTGGCCAGGTCGGCACCCGCGAAGCCGGGCGTGATCGAGGCCACGTCCTGGAGCACCACGTCGGGATCCAGTTTGACATCCTTGACGTGGACCTTGAGAATCTGTTGCCGACCCGTGATGTCGGGACGATCGACCAGTACCTGTCGGTCAAATCGCCCTGGCCTCAGCAGTGCCTCGTCAAGGATCTCGGGACGGTTGGTAGCCCCCACGACAATCACACCACTGTTGGAATTGAAACCGTCCATTTCGACAAGCAACGCATTGAGGGTTTGTTCCCGTTCGTCATTGCCGCCGACCATGTTGTTGCCACGCGTTTTTCCCAGCGCGTCCAGTTCATCGATAAAGATGATGCAGGAGGCCTTGGCCTTGGCCTGCTGGAACATGTCACGCACCCGGGCAGCTCCGACACCGACAAACATTTCCACGAAATCGCTGCCAGAAATACTGAAAAAAGGAACTTCCGCTTCCCCGGCAATCGCCTTGGCCAGCAGGGTCTTGCCCGTACCAGGAGGGCCTACCAGCAACATTCCCTTGGGGATTCGTCCCCCCAGTCGCTGGTATTTCTCGGGAGAACGCAGGAAGTCCACAACCTCGCGTACCTCTTCCACGGCCTCGTCAATCCCGGCCACGTCGTCGAACGAAATTCCCTGGTCTTCCTGGGTAAACAGTTTGCCACGGCTGCGACCAAATTGCATCGGGGAGCCCGCGCCTCCCATGCGTCGCATGATGAACACGAAGAATAACACGAGTAGTCCGGTCATCATCAGCATGGGACCATAATTACTCAGGAAGCTTGCCTCCTGGAACTCCCAGTCCTGGTGGCCGTGCGTATTCAAAAGTTTTTGCAGGTTGTCGCGGGCAATATCGCTTGTCGCAATGACGGCCCGAACCCTTCCTTCCTGGGCTTGCTCGTCCGCGTAATGAACCTTGTTGGGCTCGTCCGCCGATCGTTCGCCTACCTGAACGTCCACGGTACCGGAAACCAGTCCTTCACCGATTTGAATCGCCCGTAGGTTGCTGTACCGAAAGACCTGCCGCTTGTTGCGACCTTCCGATGGTACCAGCAAACCATGACGGCGGTTCAATACCTTGCCCGTCTGGTGATCTCGCGCACCACTTTCGATGAGTTCTACGAATTGGGGATACTTGATTTTTACGAGGTTGGCATTGCCCACCCAGTAGCAGACCAGCAGCACGCCAAATGCAGCAGCTGCCAGGTACCAGAAGAGACCGGGTGCTGGACGACCTGACTTGTCGTCGCCGGCTGGTTTGCCACCGTTTTGATCATGGTTCATGATGGTTTTACTCGCTTGACAGGTAGGCAATGAACGAAATCACTGGCCCTGCGTACCATTGTACCGGTTGGAGAGAATCTCGTCTTTGGCCCTCGGGTTAAACTGGGCAATCCACTGCCACGTTTCAATCGTCTCCCTTGTTTACTACTGAAGGGCTCTCTAGACTGGGGAAATCTGGCTGTTGCCAGCCATTTTAAACTTCTTACCCAAAGCTTGGGTCGCTCCTTTAACACGGTTTTTTCATGACGACGCATGTACGCAACGTTGTAATCCTCGGCTCGACCGGGAGCGTGGGGCGTAGCACTCTGGAGGTTATTTCTCAGTCGCAGGGGCGTTTGCGGGCGTTTGGGCTAACTGCGCACAAGCGCCTCGGTGCATTGGAACAGCAGGCCGCGCAGGCCGAGCCGGCCTGGGTGGTCGCCACGGATTGTGGCCTGGCCGAGGATTACGCCTGGAGTCAACTGCCGCCCCAGACGCAATTGCTGATTGGTAGTGAGGGGATTGAAACACTAGTGGCCCATCCCGAGGTGGATGTCGTGGTTGCTGCTATCGTGGGCAGCGCCGGCCTCAGAGGTACCTGGGCAGCTCTCCAGGCTGGTAAAACTGTGGCCTTGGCGAACAAGGAAGCCCTGGTCATGGCAGGTCCGCTGGTCATGCAGTTGGCACGTGAGCAACAGGCAACGATTCTGCCGATTGACAGTGAGCATAGCGCGGTTTTCCAACTACTGGAAAAATCAGGTCGAAAGGGACTTGAACGTATTATCCTGACAGCCAGTGGCGGGGCCTTTCGCGATTACACAACCGAGCAGTTGCAGCAGGTTTCCGTGGACGATGCTTTGACCCATCCAACCTGGGACATGGGCCCCAAGATTACCGTCGATTCTGCGACCATGATGAACAAGGCACTGGAGATCATCGAAGCACGCTGGCTCTTTGACGTGCCGGTTGAAAAAATCGAAGTCGTCATTCATCGGCAGTCCATTGTCCATTCACTGGTCGAGTTCACCGATGGCTCCACGCTGGCACAGATGAGCCCACCGGATATGAAATTACCTATCCAATACGCGTTGTCCCATCCGGATCGCTGGCCCTCTGCTACGGAAAAGATGGATTTTTCACGTGCTTTTCAACTGGATTTCCAGCCTCCGGATCCGCAACGGTTTCCAGCCCTGGAGTTGGGGCGTGAGGTGGCCCGGCAAGGTGGTACGGCCGGGGCAGTTTTAAATGGGGCCAACGAAGCTGCGGTTGCTGAATTTCTTGCTGGGAGACTAGAATTCAATAATATTGTCCCGGCATGTCGCGCGGTGTTGGAGCATCACGAGTTTGATGCAAGTCCAACCTTGGAACAACTTGAGTTTATCGATGCCTGGGCCCGTAAGGAGATAACGCGGTGGAATTCTGTTTGATTGCGGATAGTTCGACGGGAGGTGTGCTAACACTTTGCTGGACGATTCTGAAAGTGGCCGGTGGACTGGGCTTTGTTATCTTTGTCCATGAACTGGGGCATTTCCTGGTAGCCAAGGCCTGTGGTGTGAAATGCGAAAAATTCTACGTGGGTTTCGATGTTCCCATCCGGATCGGACCGCTCAAACTGCCCTCCACGATCTGTAAGTTTCAACGTGGTGAGACAGAATACGGTATCGGGATCATTCCTCTTGGTGGTTACGTGAAAATGCTCGGCCAGGATGATAATCCGGCCAACTATCAAAAAGAAGCGGATCGTATCCGGGTTGCCTCTGACACGGACGATGATGCAGAGGTGTCGGAGACGCCAGCCGAATCCAGCGAGGGATCGTCAGCAGATGCGACTGCCGTCGTTGAAAACGCAGGACCCGTGAAATTGGATCCGCGCAGTTACCCGGCCAAGAAGGTTTGGCAGCGGATGGCCATCATTTCTGCCGGCGTGATCATGAACCTTATCTTTGCAGTGATCTTTGCAGCGGTTGCCTATCGCATTGGAGTCAAGTACACACCCTGCGTGGTCGGTGGTGTTTCCACCGGTAGCCCGGCCTGGGAAAATGGCTGGGAGGCAGGTGATCAAATCATCGGGATCGGAGACCAGGCCAAGAACGACCACTTAAGGTTCCAGTGGGACCTGGCTGAGAAAGTCTTCATGAGTGCCGGTGGTAAAACGGTGAAACCCCTGAAACTTACGCTGCGACTGAAAAATGGACAGGAACGAACCGATGAAATGACCGCTTCGACCGAACTGAAAGAACAGTTCGGCAGGGTTTCGATCGGCGTACGACCCACCGCATCCACCGTCCTGTCAGCCAGCTTGCCAGTCTGGAAACATCGTGTTGCCGGCCAGACCGACAAGCCACTGCAAGGAGGGGATCGGATTATTGCCGTGGACGGAGAAACGTTGGAACAGGATCCCCAGACCAACGATTATTGGGTGCATGATCTGATCAGGAAGCTGGCCGGCAAGATTGACAAGGGCGTGGTCCTGTCCGTGGAGCGACAGGCTGGTGAGGGCTCCCAGGAAAAGCAACGCCTTGAGATCAGCTTGTCACCGGCCCGCATGATGCAGGTCGGCCTGTTAATGGAAATGGGACCGATTACGGCCATCCGCAAGGGGTCTCCGGCTGCCCGGTGGAAGTTGAAACCCGGAGATGTGTTACTCGAAATAAATGGCCTTGCCGTCGAAGATCCACTTACCGTTCCGCAGCAACTGGTTGCATTCAAGGGGCAAAAAGTAGAATTTAAATTTCGGCGCAAGGCAGATTCCGAGCCCATGGTTTTCGAAGTTGACTCCCTGCGACTGGAGGATTTCCATCCCTACATGGCACCCGGGGCAAAGATGGGCCTGGAATCGATAGGGATCGCCTACGAGGTTCGCTCCATTGTGCGTGACGTGCTTCCAGGCAGTCCGGCTGCCAAGGCCGGTATGCAGGCAGGTGATGAAGTGCTGCAGGTGCAGTTCAAGTACGTGCCCGAGACTAAAGAAGGTGATGACCAGCAGGCCGAAAACGAGAATTTCCAGGGACAACTGGGCTACGCGGCGCCACTGGACCTGGAAACCACTCCAATCAGTTGGCTGGATGTGCACCATTCTCTGCAAACGGCCCTGCCCGCAACAGAACTCACGGTCAGTTATCGACGTGCCAATAACCTCGAAACGGCAACCCTGGTGGGAGTGGAATCTGAGAAGTGGTTCTTTCCAATTCGTGGATTGGTTTTTGTCCCTACGGAACGAATCAATCAGAGCGAAAGCCTGGTGGCTGCCTTCGGACTGGGATTCAGGGAGACCAGGGAAAAACTGGCAGGCGTCGGCAAGGTCTTGAAGATGCTTGTTACCCGCGAAATTCCAGTGAAAAGCCTGGGAGGCCCTGTGATTATTGCCAAGATCGCCGGAGGAGAAGCCGCCCAGGGATTGCCGCGATTGTTGATCTTTCTGACCTTTCTGAGCGCTAACCTGGCAGTCCTCAACTTCCTGCCTATCCCGGCACTCGATGGAGGTCACATGGTTTTCCTCCTGGTGGAAGGGGTAACCGGTAAGCCTGTTAATGAGCAGGTGCAAGGTGCGTTAACGCTGGTCGGAGTGGCCTGCCTCTTGTCGCTGATGATCTTTGTCTTGGGCAATGACATCTTCCGCGTATTTTTCTAGCGTCA
>JAYGDH010000031.1:0-2592 GCA_046583055.1 Pirellulaceae bacterium
GGTGCAGGCACTGTCGTGTGCTCATGATGTCGGTGACCACGAGGGGATAAAAAAAACTGGGCTGCCGATTATAACCGGCAGCCCAGTTTATAACAGGTCAACGAGGCCTACTCTTTCTTGGCAGGCAGGAACATGACATCAATCGATTCCACTAACTCGCCCTTGCTGTTCATCATCAGCAGGGCGGCGCGCTGCGGCTTGACCATGCCGACCAGTGGTAACGTGACGGTCGCCGCATCATTGCTCCATTGGTCAACCGTTGTGTTCAGGTACAGCTCGTTGACGAGTATAACAACGTGTCCCTCGGTATTGCCGAGATTTTCCGACGAGAGGTTGTAGGTCGTACCGGCTCGCACCTCGGGAAGTGAGATAGCTTCCTCGACACCGACTCCTACGGTTTCCTCAATGTGGACTCCCGTGGTTCCAATCACGTCTTCCACGTAGAGCGTTTCGTAAACTTGCTGGGTGCCACCGCCAAAGATAAAGGTAAATCCAGGCAATACGATAAAGCACGAATGCTGGCTGTCGGAATCATCCTGCTCGTTGTCAGCCGGGGTTTCTTTCTCCGCGGGTACGTCATCTTCAGCCGGGTCCTCAACAGCGTCACCAGACGTGGCATCCCTGTCAGGATCATCGATCGCCTCTGGTTTGGCAGCGGCGCTGCGCGAGGCGCGAGGATCCTCGATCGGTTTGCCCGGATCGGTAGCAGCCCTGCGCTTCGACTGCTCGGTAATGACAGGGCGAATCGCTTTTCCTGCGCGGTCCACCTCGAGGATTTTACGGTCGAGACGATTGGGAAGGCGGGCAGGTGGTCGCTTTCCCTGCGTATTGACCTCGTTCAGGAAAAGTTTCAGTGCGTTGCGTTTGGGCACTTCGACTGCTGAGCCAGCAGAGCCAACTGGCCGACCGGTGGGCCGGAGGCTGGCAGGTCGCTTGGCGGGCGGTCGCGTGACAGCGGGACGCGTCACGGCAGGGCGAGCGGTTGGAATTCGAAGTTTGTTCAAGTCTCGCAACGACGCTGGTTTGCGCACGGGCGGTTGCGGGCTGGGCCGAGTGAAGGTGGCGCGTTTTGGGGTCGCTGTCGGTCGCGCCGGGCGAGCTTGGGGGGTGGGACGCCGTTTGGCCCGTGGCGTGGGCCTATCAGCTGCCTGGGATAAGGCAGGCCAGATGAAGGCAAGAGTCAGGGCACAGCATGTGTAATGTAAAGTGAAGCGCGTCATGGCAGGTCTCCTTGGGGAGGGGAGGTTAAACGGGTTGTTTGAACGGAACGGTTTCTCTCTATCCATACAAACGCCAAATGGCTCGAATACCGGACATTCGAGCCGTCGCATTTTCCTGGCATTGGCGCATAGGGTGTTGCTGGCAAACTAGTTACGGCGTCGCGAAGAGACAGAGTTTTAAGCCTGCCAAGTGGCCCCAGAGAGTGGGCTAACGCGGTAGCTGACCAGTGAGACGCAGATAAGCTTCTGCATAACGGCTTCCCAGCAAAAGCTGGCTGGAACGGTCAAAATGAACCTTGTCAAAGACGGTTAGTCCGACCGTCTCAGCAAAACCCGTGTTCGGGACCAAGCGGGGTAGATTCTTGATGTGTTGATTGACCTGCCCGGCGCCAAAAACCTGTCCGGCGATAAAAGGTAGCCTGGGGGAATCCAGGTCCTTTCTTAAGTTCTTGATCAACAGGGACATTTTCTCTCCGTAGCGTGGATCATCTCGATTCGATTCTCCCTGGTGCCAGATCACGCCGGCTAACTTCAGGCCCTTGATTGCCAGCACTCGTTTGAGCGAATTATCGTAAAGTGACTGGCCCTTGGCCCATTGGTCCATGGACGATCCACCACGGGCATTGACGATCAATCCAACTCGTTTCCTGGGCAGGGCCTTGTGGAGTCGACGTGCGAATCCGTCACCCGGACCCATGCGCTGCATGGACAGGGCCTTGCGGTTCGTCGCAAAACGATTCAAGGGATTGGTGGCCGGGATCCACTTTCCCCGGTTGTCGAGCAGCAGGGTACCGGCCAACGGTTTCCTGTCCTCTTCCTGCAGGGGCGCTCGACCTGCCATGTTCGATTGTCCGATGAGCAGAAAGGCCAGGTCGGGAACGGCGGGGGAATCTGCTGTCACGGTATTTGCCATGCCCAGTGCCAGTAGCAGGGACGTTAACAGGCTGTATGGGCAGTGACGTGAAGCGTTCATGTTCCCTGGCTCCAGGCGTTGGGTAGACTAGGCCAGGATATCATGGATGACATTGCCCGAGACGTCGGTTAGTCGGAAATCACGACCGGAATACCGATAGGTGAGTTTTTCATGGTCCAGGCCCATCAGGTGCAGGATCGTGGCGTGCAGGTCGTGGACATGCGCCCGGTTTTCCACGGCAGTTAGTCCGAAGTCATCAGTAGCTCCGTAGGAGAAGCCAGGCTTGACGCCTCCGCCAGCCATCCAGACGGTAAATCCATAGTGGTCGTGGTCACGGCCTTTTTGTCCCTCGGACGTTGGTGCCCGACCAAACTCACCACCCCAAACGACCAGCGTTTCATCGAGCAGGCCGCGTTGCTTTAAGTCCTTGATGAGCGCTGCGATGCCCTGGTCGCAGGC
>JAYGDH010000381.1:0-5436 GCA_046583055.1 Pirellulaceae bacterium
AACTCGCATCTTGTCAGGACAACGCATTCCTTTCACCCGTCCGGTGGCTCCCGTGCGACGAGCGTCTGTCCGCCGGTCAACGACTAGCCGTGCTCAATCACGGGTAAACAACCGACGCCCCGGTAACAGGGTTGTCGTGGACGGGCCAGCTACCGTCGTGGCAAAACCTGGCGTCGAGATCCAGGAAGTGAGCAACCTTCCCAGGGTTTATGTCGTCACCACGATCACCCTTTCCAGCAAGATGCCCCTGGGCAACGATGCGGGTCAGGTCATCCTGGACATCCAGGGAATTTCACTACCTACCGAGTTGCGGGCCTGGACGAGCGAGTCGGTTACCTGCACCCTGCCGATGATGGAACTGGATCAGCCGAAAGAAGCTCGCTTGATCATGGTCACCGCCAAGGGTGAGGTCGCTCACTCGATCAGCGTCCTGTTAATGCCTGCGAAGGCACCGGAAGTTGCTCCGATGGAATGATCGAGCGCAGCGCGTTTCATCGGTGATCACCGCCGGCCGGGGGATTCAATTCTCTCGGCCGGCTTTTTTACTGAGCGCCGTCAGGGGGAGGAGACGTCTTGCAATGTTCTTCGTACTCGGCAAGTGTCTGTTCGTCGGCCGGATAGGTTCCCAGCAGTGGCGCACCCTGGGCGATTTTTCCGAGGATAAAATCCTCCCGGTGTTCCTGGCTGGCCGCTTCGCGGCCCACCTCATCGGCCATCGCCCGCGGCACTACCACCACCCCTTCATCGTCTCCCACCATAATATCGCCAGGGTAAATCGCCACGCCGCCACAGCCGACGGGAAGTTGGATATCGGCCGGGTGGTGAACCGTCTTGTTGGTCGCTGCATGGGCCGAACGGGCATAGGCCGCAATGTCCATCTGGGCAATCGCCGGTGAATCCCGAAAGCATCCATCGGTCACAATGCCGACCGCGCCGCGGGCCACCATCCGGGTCGCCAGGATATTTCCCATGGTGCCAGCATTTTCATTGCCGCGAGCATCAATCACCAGCACGTCGCCTGGCCCCACCTGTTCGATCGCCAGACGCTGAGGATCTTTGCTATTGTCAAAGACCAGGTTGTGATCGACGTCGGCGCGGGCCGGTATATAGCGCAACGTAAATGCCTGTCCGATCATCGACTTGCCGGGAGAGAGCGGCCTGGCGCCGGTGACAAACTGATGCCAAAGTCCGCGTTTGGCCAGCACGGTGGCAATCGTGGCAGTGGTCGCAGATTGCAGCAGTGGGTACGTTTTCTCGTCAATGGTTAACAGTTCACTCATGGCTACTTCTTTCCGGATAGCTGGGCTACTGAGATTTTTCCTTTTTCTCACGTGGCTTGGCCGTGGCCGGATGAAACCCGGTCGCTTTCAAGCCGATACGGTAAAATCCTCCCCCTGCAGTGATGTAAAGGGTTTGGCTTCCCTTCCCCTTGCCAAAGCAGCAGTTGGTCGGCAACTCGGGTGTCTGGATATAGCCCAGCTCTTTCCCCTCGGGATCATAAATCCTGATTCCAAAGCGTTCCTCGGAACGGACCGCAGCAAAGATATGTCCCTGCTGGTCAACCGTCATGCCATCGATACCCAACTGATCTCCGAAGTCGACGAGCACTTTCTTGTTTCCCAGGGTACCATCCCTTTTTACCCGGAAAGTGTTCAGCGTCATGCGACCACGCTTGGCGTCCGTATCCGTCTCCGCCTGGGCCGTCCCGTTATCGGTTTCGGCCACGTAGAGGCGTCGACCACCGGGAGCCATGATCACTCCGTTGGGTTTGTCAACGTTGGTAACCAGCCGATGCAGGGATCCATCCGGGTCGTAACGATAGACACTCATATGATCCAGTTCCAGTTTCTCGGGTCCCACGTACTTCGGGTCGCTGAAAAAGATCCTTCCCCTGGGATCGATAACGATATCATTGGGCGAGTTAAACCGTTTCCCCTCGAACTTGCCGACCACGACCTTCACCTTGCCGTCCGGGGTAATTTCAACCAGGGCACGTGCACCACCGAGCGGGGATGCACAGCAGGCAAAAAGTCGCCCCTCGCGACTGAACATCAATCCGTTAGACATCTTGCTGTCCGGGCAATGAATCACGGTCTTGTCCGTGGCTGGATCGAATTTCATGACACGAGCCGGACGAGCGTCAAAGGGTTGCGCAAAGTCGCTGAAATACATCGTGCCGTCGGGGGCCACCGCCACGCCCTCGGTAAAACCACCTTCTTCCCAGAGCGTTTCCAGCTTGGCGCCTGCCGGGATAATCGCTGGATCTCCCTTCACTTGCAGGGGCTCCGCCTGGAGCGAGTTCAACAGGACGGCACTGACAAGAACACTACTGATCAAGACATGCAGGCGACTCATTCTTTCCTCCTGGTCACGAGGACCGTTGAGTTATGGCTTTGAGGTCTGTTTTAAATACTGATCGAAGAATCGAACCACGCGGTCCGACAACTGCTCACGCGTATCCTGCGTGGCACCACCAAAACCGTGCCCTCCGTTGCGGACACGATAAAGCTCTGTTTGTACCCCATTCTTCTTGAGGGATGCGTGCAACAGCTCACTCTGGTTAAAAGGAACCAGTTGATCATTATCGCCGTGCATGTGAAGAAAGGGCGGATCATCGGACGTGGCATAGGTTACTGGATTGGCAACTGCCACCTGATCCTTGTTTTCCTGGATAGCACCCCCGATAAAACGAGACTCGGGAGAATTCGCATCGTCATGATCAAGACGACCTGGGAAATCATTCATTCGCAGAAAGTCACTGGGACCGAACCAGTTACAGACGGCCTGCACGCGATCAGACACCTTCAGGTGGTCGCGATGAACATCCCATGCCCGCACGTCACCACTGGTCCCCAGCAGGGAAACCAGGTGCCCGCCGGCCGAGGATCCCCAGGCACCGATACGATTCGGATCAATGCCATACTTATCGGCAGTGGCCCGCAGGAAGCGAATAGCGCCCTTGCAATCCGCAATTGCCGCGGGGAAAATTGCCTCACCACTCAAACGGTAACCCACGCTGGCTGCCGCGTAACCTTTAGACAGCAGCGGTGCGAGTCGAGCAGCCGCATTATTCTTGCTACCACTTTTCCAGCCCCCGCCATGAATCCAGACGACGATTGGTAAGGGCTTGTCTGTTTTGCTGGGCAGGTAGAGATCCAGTACCAACTTACGTTTTCCAACCGTGGCATAAACCACGTCTCGCTGAATCGTGAACCCGTCCGGCAGCCTGGCTGGTTTGCGTTCACGGTTATTAGCTGGTTTCCTGCGGGCACGGAAATCATCATCTTCCTTGCGGGAGATACGCCCGTCCCTGTTGGCATCGATCCGATCAAACAGTTGCTTACCCAGCTGTTTCGGAAATTCCCCCGACGACAGGAACCCATCCGCGTTCTTGTCCCACTGTTTAAACGGATCACGTTTTTGACGTTGCTGGCCTTCCGCAGGTAGCGTCATCAGCAGGGGCACGAGCAGTAGCAATGCGCGAAACGTGATCGACATGAGGCAATTCCTTTACTGGCCTGACGGCCTTGAAACAGCTTCCATTGTAGCGAATCCAGCCGCTGAAACCACCAACTCAACTACCGGGCATCACGACCGAAATACAATTCCAATCGCGACTGTGACTGTGCCGTTGTCGCCAGGCTCACACCCCAGGTACAGAGGCCCGAAACAACAAACCCGTAGACAAACGGATGCAGTGGCAA
This sequence comes from Pirellulaceae bacterium, assembly GCA_046583055.1. Taxonomy (GTDB): domain Bacteria; phylum Planctomycetota; class Planctomycetia; order Pirellulales; family Pirellulaceae; genus JAZADA01. The sequence goes on from JAYGDH010000381.1 coordinate 3,705, forward strand.
GATGGATGCGAAAGGCAACCATTGGTTACAGATGACAAAGGTAGCCGCTCCACCCAGGAGTCCCATGATCACCCCGGGCGCCGTGGCCCGTTTCCAGTAAAGGGCTGCCAGGCTGGGCCAGAAAAGAGCTGCCGCCCCTCCACCGGAATAGAAGATGATCAGCGGCTGAATAAAGGTGGGTTCCTGTAATGCCCACACGAAGATCAGCAGGCCGACACCGGCTGTCACCGAGTAGGTCAATCGTTTCGTCGTGCGCTCGGATAAGCGGGGGCAGAATCCTTTCTGGACCAGGTCACGCACGACCGACGCACTGATCACAAGCAAGGCCGAATCCACGGTCGACATCACGGCCGCAAAGGGCGCGGCGATGAGGATTCCGGCCAGCCAGGCCGGGGCCACTTTTTTCGCCAGGGCCGGAACCGCCTGGTCTGCCTGGTGAGGTTCCAGCCCCAGGTCAATACTGTACGCACAGTTCATCGTGATCATGCTGCTGAAATACATGAGCAGCATGTAGGGTGCCAGGACCATGATGGCCCGTCTCAAGGCCCTCGTATCTTTAAAGCACAGCATCCGCGGCACCGTCGTGGGCATCATCATGGCGGCCAACGAACGCAACATGAAATAAGAAATACCCATGCTAAACGGCAGCCACATATCCAGTCCCTTCTCCCGGTTGGCTGCCTTGATTTTCGCGGCCTCCGCATCGCCAGCAGTAATCTTCTCGATATTCTTGGGTACCTTCCGGGGACCGGGGCCATACAGGTAGGCGTCTCGTTGCTGTGGCAAATCGTGCAACTCGGCTACCGGGTCCTGTCGATCTCGCTGGCCCATCGTGGCCGCGGCCAACCCGCTGGCCAACCCTCCGGGAACTGCCCGGATCGCAAACGGTACCAGGAGCACGATACCGACGATCATCACGATCCCTTGCATCGTATCGGTCCAGGCCACAGCACGAAAACCGCCATACGTCGTATAGGCCACCACGGTCACGGAGAAAATAGCCAGCCCGGTACGGTACTCGATCCCCAGCATGTTCTCGAGGATTTTGGCGCCTGCCGCAAACTGGGCCAACAGGTAGACGGTCGTGATCAAGACGATGATTACCGGGTAGATCAATCCAATGGCGCGACTGGAAAAGCGATCTCGCAACAGGTCCACCAGTGTCAGGGCCCCGGTTTGCCGGGCCAGGCGATTGATCCGCTTACCCACGATTCCCAGCCCGACCATGGCGGCCACGCAGGACCCACTGACCCAGAGCCCCATCGACCACCCATACGTATAGACCCGCGATGGATATCCCAGGAACGAACCTCCGCTGGCCATCGTGGCAACCCAGGACATCGCCAGGACCCAGGGGCCAAAACTGCGACTGCCCACGTAATATTCCGATTCGAACTGCCGCCCCTTCAGGTAGCGAGCAGAAACGACCGCAATCGCGAAAACACCCAACAGGTAAACCACGAATGGCACCAGTGAGTAGAGTTGGGTTCGATCAATCTGTGCCAGTAACATGAATCTTTATCTCGACCTGTAAATTACTCGTGAGTCTCCGTCGCTTCATCGCCCGGGACAGTTTCTAAAACGCCGTCACGCGACGAACAGCCCGATCCGGGAAAGGGATCGTCGCCTACCATTTCTTCGCACGGTTCATCATCTTTAAGGAAACAGGCAGCAAACCACCAGGCCACGCCGATCAAAACAACCCAGGGAACCAACAGGCCCCAGAAAACCC
>JAYGDH010000448.1:0-4780 GCA_046583055.1 Pirellulaceae bacterium
CGAAAAAATACAGCAACAGTTGGCGCTGAAAAAATCTGCCCTGGCAGGTATTCTTGGCAACCAGGTCATTCGAGACGTGGCTATTATCGGCCGGGACACCTTCGTACAGCAAGGTGCCGCTGTGGGTGTACTCTTCCAGGCACGCAACGATTTCCTGGGTCTTGATCTTAAAAAGCAACGATCCGCTGCGTTGGAACGAGAAGAGAAGAATGGTGCCACCCTGCGAACCATTCGTTTGGCAGGCCAGGAGGTCTCCCTGCTATCGACACCTGACAACCGACTGCGATCCTATTATGCAGTCGATGGTGCATTTCACCTGGTCACCACCTCGCGGGCAATCGCGGAACGCTTCCTGGCGATATCCCGCAACGACGAGGCCCTCGGAGCGACGGCAGAATTTCAACAGGCCCGCCGCACGTTGCCTGTCAGCCGTGACGACACGGTCTTTGTTTACTTCTCTTCCTTCTTTTTGCAGGGGCTGCTTAGTCCCCAGTACCAGGTGGAATTGCCGCGTCGCTTGCAAGCCGCCACGGACCTGAAGCTTATCCAGTTAGCCAAGCTGGCTGCTGCCACCGAAAAAGTACCCGGCCAGACCGTCGACGAGTTGATTCAACGGGGCCTGCTACCGTTTCATTTCGGAAAACGTGTTGACCGAAGTCGACCCATTACCCAAAACGGACGCCCCGCTGATTCATTGCGCGGTGCCCCCGGTAGTTTCCTGCCAATCCCCGACGTGATGATCACGGGAATTACGGCCCAGGAGGAAAACACCTGCCAACAAACCATCCAGCACTACCAGGAACACTGGAAGCAGATGGACCCCGTAATGATTGGGATGAAACGACAGGTGCTGGACGGAAAACGAAGAGAACGCCTTGTCATCGACGCTCGCATCGCACCCCTGGATGAAACCAAGTATGGTCGCTGGGTCTCGATGCTGGGTCCTCCCACCAAGTACCGAATCAGTGAACCGGACGGAAACGTGATCTCGGTACAAGCTTCACTGCGCGGCGGCCTGGTCTTTCCCGACATTCCACCCCACACCATGTTCCTGGGAATTCGCGATTCGATTCCTCCCACGGACCTGAAGCTGGATGGACTCTTCAAAACGTGGTCAGTCTTGAAAACCACCCCGGGCTACCTGGGCGCCTGGCCGCAAACCGGCCTGCTCGACCGCCTGCCGCTGGGCCTGGCCGGACAACCGGACATAAACGGTTTTTCACAATTCCCACTGGGGCTCTGGCGAAAACAGACCGGTGACGGCTTCTCCGTGATTGGCTTCGATCCCCAGTTACTGGGGCAGGTCGCTCCGCAACTAAAAGTCGAACCTACCGAGACGGCTGCCCAGGTCCGAATCCGTGTCGGTGACCTTTCGCAGGCCCGGTTTGCTCATTGGATCAATGCTCTCAACTATGAACGTGCACGCCAGACGTCGACCGGCAATATTCATTTACTTCACCTGCTAACCCAGCAGTTTGGAGTACCACGATCCCAGTCCATGGACATTGCGCAAGACCTTCTCCAGGCACGCCTGACATGTTCATTGGGCGGAGAATACAAGCTGGCAACCACTCCCAATGGCAGCACCCGCTGGCATTCAACCGGTGGACCGAAAAGCTTCCCGGCTCGTATTCCCAAAGATTACCAGGCTCCCTTGCTAAGCTGGTTTCGGGGGCTGGAGTCAAGCCTTACCCGGCAGGGCAACCAGGTCATGCTGCATGCACAACTGGACGTTCAACGCAAGAATGGTGCCAACTAGCCATAGTTCAGTCGTGACGGTGAATCCCTGGCGATCGGTACATCCAGCAACATCGGCCCATCTGCCTGGAAGGAATCCTTGAGCCAATCCGTCACTTCGTCCGGTTCCGAGGCTCGATGCGCCGAGACGCCCAATGACTGAGCCAACGAGACGAAATCGATCTCCGGCTGGCGCAGGTCCATCCCTTCAAAGTTACCTTCCTGTGCCTCCGGTAAATCAAGCACATTGGAACAGACCTTGAGAATCTGGTACTGGGCGTTGTTACAAATCACGAAACGGACGGGAATCTTGTGGTGAGCAGCAGACCAAAGTCCCTGGAAACCGTACATCGCTGCACCTTCACCCAGCAAGCCCAGCACGGGCCGCTCTGGCCAGGCAAGCTGGGCGCCAATGGCACACCCCAGTCCCCAGCCCAATGCCCAACCTCGATGCCCAAAGTAGCTGGACTGGCGCGTCAATTTCCCCAGTCGTTCCAGGGTTGTATTGGTCGTGGTCACGGCTTCTTCGACCACGGCAATATTTTCCGGGACAGCCCGCGCCACGGCATCCATGAGTGTCAGCGGGGTCATGGGGCGATGGTCTGCCTGTGATCGGATCGTCTCTCGCAGCGTCTCCCGCTTAGCTGCATGCTGCTGACCATATTCCTTGGCTCGCTGCTGTGCCTGCTCTACTTCTTCCGGGGTCATCTGCGTGTCCAGCAAATCGGCAATCCCCTCGAGGCCCGCTCGCGTGTGTCCCCAAAGGCCAACAGCAACCGGATAATTCTTACCAATTTGCCAGGGGTCTTCATCCAGGTGAACCAAGCGCACGTGCTCCGGAATTGCCCGTGAAGGTCCGTGGTAGATATACTGGCGAAACAGGTCCATACCCGTCACAAGCAACACGTCAAATTCTGCCAGGCGATCACGGACTTCGGGAGACCAAAGAGGTAACCCGTGGCCATTGAGTGGATGATCACTGGGAAAAGCAAGCCGCCCGTGCGTGGTGCCGGATTCGGTCATCACCGGAGCTCCAAGCTGCTCGGCCACGCGAACCAGTACATCCATGGCCTGGCGTTCCGACACGCGACTGCCTGCCAGGATTCCAGGATTCTTCGCCTGGCGTAATAGTTCTACCGCCTCCACGAGAGATTCATGCGACGGTCGAATCGCGGGATCCGGCAACTGAATCGGCGACGTATCCAGGGATTCCGACCATTCCATCTGCAGGTCCACGGGCAGGGACAGGAAAACCGGCCCCGTCGGTGGCGTTAATGCCGTCTGCACCGCCCGCCGCAACGCCACGGGCAAATCCTCGACCCGTGACACCTCGACTGCCCACTTGGTCCACGGTCGTACTACGGAAACCATGTCTCCACCGAGAATCGGCTCTTCCATCTGGAGGCGGCGGTCCTGTTGACCTGCCGTAACCAATAACGGGGTCCCCTCACGAAAAGCGTTATACAGCATTCCCATCGCGTTGCCCAAACCACAACTGATGTGGAGATTAACAACCCCGATCGACCGAGAGGCCATGCTATAGCCATCCGCCATGGCCATCACCGGAACTTCCTGTAACCCCAGGATGTATTGCAAGCGGCGATCCGTGACCAGCGCGTCATTCAAGGGCAGTTCGGTTGAACCTGGATTACCAAAAATATACTGCACGCCGAATTCGGCCAGCATATCCAGGAAAGCCTGTATCCCTGTACATGACATCGATTAACACCGTATTAAATCAGCTGGCGTGTGCAAGTAGCATCCCATCCACTCAACGCATCACCAAGACAAAATCCCGCCACCCAGCAGGAACATCACCCACCTCGTCAACCGTAACACGCAGTATCTCCAAGCACAATCATACCGGACTGCGAAATGGTTGAAGAACCAGTCGATTCTCACCACGGCATTAAGAGATCCAGGCTCTGAATGAACAGACGCAATTCGATTACTGGCGGCTGCCCATATCAGAATGACGTCCCGACCATCCGCTGCTCTTCCATAATGGCTGGGCCCGAGATTCATGAGAAGCGGCAATCACTCCCTCCTCGGACAGGTCGACGTGATCCCGGGCAATCTCTCCACTCGCGGGAATGACAGAGACCTGCAAACCAGTCACCCTGGTCGATGCCACGGGATGGACCATACAGTCATCACAGGGTTTCGGCGGATCACTGCGCCATTCACCCCAGTAAACTTCTCCGCAACCCGCACCACAGGTCAGGCAACTGACCAACCGCTGCCACCCGGGAAAAATTCGGCAACGACAGTTATCAACCTCACCGCAACTGCGGCAGGAAGTTGCGGACATCACGGAACCAGATGCATCGATCGTTGGTGGCACGGCAGAGACACCACGCTGGCGATAGGCACCCCCAGAGGCGCAACCGCTCAGTAATCCAAGCGACAAAAGCAGGCATCCTATTCCCACGACACCAGGACATTTTCTCTGCACAGCGGGCATTGCATTCCCCTTCTCTGAAGACCGACGATCTACTACCGGCTCTATCGACCAACGGTGCCCGTATAATCGATAAAAACTCTCTAATCGTCACATCTTAACAGCCGACCTCCGAATCCAGGGGAGAACACCAGCTGCCGATTTCAATGCTAGCTACCGGTAACTTCAGCCACCAGGCGATCACCCAATTCCACGGTCGTCAGGTTTCCGCCCAGGTCCGGTGTCCCTTCACCGCTCTGCAAAACCTGGCCGACGGCATGTCGAATTGATTCAGCAGCCTGCCGCAGTTGCAGGTGATCAAGCATCATGGCAGCGCTCAGAACAGCTGCAATAGGATTTGCGATTCCCTGGCCGGCGATATCGGGTGCGGACCCATGTACCGATTCAAACATGGATGGATACTTGCGTGAAGGATCCAGGTTACTACTGGGTGCCAGCCCCAGGCCACCGCTGATAATTCCGCCCAGGTCGGTCAGCAAGTCGCCGAAAAGGTTAGAAGCAACGACGACGTCAAAGGCCTCTGGGCAGCGCACGAAATTCATCACGGCAGCATCACAATGCTGCCGGGTCGTTTCCACATCT
>JAYGDH010000542.1:0-6278 GCA_046583055.1 Pirellulaceae bacterium
TGGCCGAGCTGTAAACCACGCAAGACGGCCGCCAAGCGACGGGCATGCCTGGCGTGACGACACACTCCAAAATAGCTCGACCCACTTCCACTCATCTGATGCCCCAGGAATCCGAAACGGCGAAACCATTGTGCCAGTCGATCAATCCAGGGTGACATTCCTTCGGCAACTTCTTGCAGACGATTTTCCATCAGGGGCGCCCAGGAGCGGAAAGAACCGTCACAGAGTGCCCCGGCTATTTCATCAACACCAAGTGGATTGAGGGCAGGCTGGCAATTCCTGAATACTTCGGCCGTGGAGATCCCTTCGGGAGGTCGGACCACAACGAAGTGCATGGGGGGCACTGCTGGCAGCGGTGTTACCTGTTCACCGCGTCCTCGGCAAATCGCCGTTCCGCCAAAGAGAAAGAACGGAACATCCGAACCGATCTCGGCAGCTACTTTGGCAAGCTGGCACCGTGTCCAGTTCAGCCCCCAGGCCGTGTTGGCTGCCAGCAAGGCTGCTGCCGCATCACTGGAAGCTCCTCCCAGTCCTGCGGATGAAGGAATACGTTTACATAGATCCACACGGGCCCCTTGTTGCACATCAGCAACTTCCTGCAAACGAGCCAACGCCTGCACCACGATATTCTCTGGCCCAGCCGGCAGGTCTCCGGGAGCCGGGCTGCCATAAGCCCAGCGACAATTCAGTTCCAGGGGTTCGCCAGCGCGCAACGGGGTAAAATACAACGTGTCGAAAATATCAACCGCTGTCATCAGTGTTTCCAGATCGTGGTATCCATCAGGACGCCTGCCCAGAACTTCCAAGAACAAGTTCAACTTAGCCGGCGCATGGACTTCAACCGAATGACCGAAGTTGTGTAGGTACATAAGACTGATGAGAAGAGTTAAACGAGTGCCGGGACCGGGTTCTTAAAACGAGCTCTTACTACCTTCTCCAGCGCCTGTGATTGTACTGCCGCAAATCAAGGGGTCAACTAAGTGGTGGCAGGTTGTGCCTGTTTGGAAAAGAATCTTTCCCGGCGTGTTCCGCAAAGCCTCTTCCTTGCCGGGGATTGCTCTACCGTAAAACCCTTCCGGCAGGTAACTTACCACCCCATCCACTGCCCGGAAAATGTCTAGGTCAACGAGCATTGATATGACGCCTAACAGAAAACAGCCGCCAACCTTGCCGCACGGGAACAGGGCCCAGGTGATCTGCGGCATGTTAATGGGAACCGCCGACGCAGTGCCTGGTGTTTCCGGAGGAACGGTTGCCCTGGTACTTGGCATTTACGACGAACTTGTAACAGCAATCAGTCGCTTCGATCGGACCTGGCTGGGACTGTTGCGAGCACGTTCCTGGCAGGCAGCCAGAGAGCGCGTTCAGTTGGCGTTCCTGTTACGACTGGCGATCGGTATTGCCGTGGCACTGGTTGCAACACTTTCTGCTGTTAATTACCTGCTGGAAAACGTTCACACCCGGCCATTCACGCTGGCTGTCTTCTTCGGCATGATCATGGCATCCACCGTCCTCGTGGCCCGGATGATCTCCTGGCCGCCGAAGCAATCCCAGCTAGCCTGCTTGAGCCTGGTACTACTGGGTGCCACCGTTTCCTTCTGGCTCACGAAACTACAGTACGCGCACCATGACGCACCCTCACTGCTTTATCTTTTCGGCTGGGGCAGTATTGCCATCTGTGCCATGATCCTGCCGGGAATCAGTGGAGCCATGATCCTGTTGGTGGTGGGAATCTACGAACACCTGTCAGAGATTCCACGTTCGCTCCTCCGCGGGCAGGGAAGTCCTGCCATGCTCATGGAATTCGTCGTCTTCACGACAGGTTGCCTGGTAGGACTGCTGGCCTTCAGCCGACTGCTGCGTTACCTGTTGACAACACACCGTGCTGCCACGCTCGCGGTTCTCTGTGGCATCATGATTGGGGCCCTCAACAAGCTCTGGCCTTTCCAGGCAATCTCTACCTCGGAGGAACATCCGCAGACCAGCAATATCCTTCCTGCCGGATTCGACCTGCATTCCGCTGGTATCATCCTGACGGTGATCGTCTCCGCGCTGGTGGTCTTGTGGATCGACCGAAGCTGTCAACCGTCGCTGCCTGTCGCTAACGAAGATACTGAATAAGCCACCACGGCAGCCTTGCGAACCTGCACGTGATATTTCCCCGGCAGCGGCCAGCCGGTGGAGAGTTACCGGTCCCATTGCGCACCCGCAGGAACTTCCGTGGAGGCACTAACGGCACGGGGAAGGAGAGGCTGGAGCCGAATCGGCTCACGCCTTGAGCGATCTACGTTGGGCACGCAGCCTGGCGCGTCGCTTAATATCGCTCGGCTTTTCGTAGTACTTGCGACGCCGCATTTCTTTCTTGAGACCGCTGCGCATCACCAGCTTCCCGAACCGTCGGACAGCTTCCTGGATGGTCTCACGATCACGAACAATAACTTTTACCACGGTTTCTCCTGTTCACTTTGCCGAACTCATAACTCACCCAATTCAGTGGGAATTCGGGATTATAGCCCTTAAATCCCCTCTCTGACCATCCCCCTTTGCAGCTTCCGGGGCCCTCTTTCCTCCATCGACATAACTTGCCATGCCAGTTGAACTTGAATTCAAGGTGCTGCAGCCAGGCTGGCACAGACCAATTCCCGGTCGTTTCGGGCGTAAACGTGGCGATTCGCAAACGCCGGATGAGCCCAGCAAACCCCGTTGCGCCGACGCAACTGCTCCTCCGTGGGTGCCAGCAAACGAGCTCGACTAATTTCCTGGAATCCCTCGGCAGACAACCTGGCAATGATCAATTCACCACGTTCATTGAACATCCAGACTCGATCTTGATTACGCACAAAATGAATCGTACTCCAGCGTGCCCTGGGAGTCGCTGTAAGGTCTTCCCACACGCGTTCACCACTGGCGGCTTCCAGACATCTGAGTTCACCATAGCTGTCGACCCCGTAGATATGCTTACCCAGGAACAACGGGGTACTGATAATGGAATGCAGTGCCGCTGTTTTTAGTTCGCTGGCTCCTTTACGCTGCCATATCTTTTCAACCGCCAGGCGATCAGCCGGCAGTCGCAACATCAGCGAGCCATCGTAGAAGGAAGTCACGAACAGCTGGTCTCCTGACATGATCGGCGTGGCAATACCGATTGGCATCCTGGAGGGCGCAAACGGATAACGCCAATGTACTTTTCCCGTCCCTGGATCCAAACCACTTACACTGTCACCAGTCCAGGCAACCACGACTTTCTTTCCTGCCTGTTGTAGCTGTACCAGTGCCGAGTACGATGCCCGGTCCGAAAGAGCTGACCAACGTTTCTGACCTGTCGCAGCATCAAAGGCAACGATACAGGCATCCTTGCCTCCCGCCTGGACGACCAGCAAATCATCCACCACCAGGGGAGCTCCCGCGATACCCCAAATTGGCATCACGATCGAAAACAGTTTATCAAGATCTTTTTTCCAGAGAAGCTTCCCACTGTCCGCGGCAAAACAATGCAGGTGGCCCATGGCACCGAGGGCGTAGGCGCGTCCCGAGTCAATCGTTACGGCAGCTCGCGGCCCTGCCTTGTAGCCAATACGATATTCACATGGATACTGGAATGACCAGACTTTCCCGCCTGTCTCCGCGTCGAAGCAATGCACACGTTCAATCTGCTCCGGTTCATCCACTCGATCGGTCAGGAAAACTTTTCCGGCAGCTACCGTGGGACCACTGTAACCCGGAGCCACTGGAACCCGCCAACGAATTTTCAGCTGGGGAGAAGAAAACGACTTCACCAATCCCGTTTCCCGCCAGACACCATCGCGCTGAGGCCCGCGCCACTGCGGCCAATCGTCTGCCTGGACAAATCCCTGGCAAAGAACGCCAGCGGCCAGGAAGAAAAAAACGCTGCGTGCCAGGGATGCCATCATGGTAGAACCTCTTGATTGGGTAAATTGCTGACCGGCAGACAGGACTGTCCTGTTCCATGCTCTGGTTATACCAGTAAAACCGGGCGTCCAGTACTTGGCCAACCCAACACCCCCGGTAGCCTATCAGGCTGCTTCCAGGACAGAATTCAGTTGTTGTCCATCCATCGCGACCAGGCAAATCCGATGTCGTCGCGCGTAATCCATGACTGCCGGCTGATCAATCACGATCGTCTTGTCTGCTTCGACTGCCAGGACTTTCCCCCCCGCGGCACGCATGGTCTCCAGGGTTCCTATACCGATCGTTGGCACGTCAAACCGCATATCCTGCTGCGGCTTGGCAACTTTAACGACCGTAAAGCCCCCCTGGGGGCACAGTTGTGCCGCCCGGCGAATACACTGGTCGGTCCCTTCCACCGCCTCCACGGCCAGCACGGCCTGTCCCTTGACCACGACTGTCTGGCCGACGTCCAGACGCCCCATTTCCTTGGCCAGGTGCCAGCCAAAATCAACGTCTTTTTGCTAGCCACGCGTTAATTGGCGGCCTGCCAAGTTTCCAGCCTTCACAAGCAACTCCGGTACGTAGTCTGTCGCTGGAGCAAATCGAATTCCCTGCCTCGCATACGCGTCAACCACTGCACCGAGCAGTGTGTCATCGCGTCGATCTTTGCTCTTGCTGACCCAATGCGGATAAAATGTTCGAATACACTCCCAGTCAGGCAAATGCCTGATCCAGGCAAAACGGCGGAACAACACGACCTTGTGAAACTTGCCGACCATCGTGGCTGCCTTCACGTCGTGGCGCCGAAAAAATCGAATAGCTGCTCCCAGTCGACCAATGCCTAGTTCTCGATAGGTATCACACAGGCTGGCGAACTGCGGGCTCACGTGATCCTTGACCCCCAGCCCCACGACCTGGTAATCCTGTCGACGCAACGCCTCGGCAACAATAAACGGGTACTCTCCCCAGCCAGCCATCAAACCGAATTTTCGCTGCATGACGCCCCCGTGAAACCCTGGCTCCCTGGTCGAGAGACTTTCAAGCTGCATCCTGGCTCGACCCCGGTGACATGTCCGGGGGCATCTCAGTACCAGGATCGTCGGCCAGGCCAGCTACTCTGCGGCGCAAATCATGAAACTGGCGACGCAGAATCGGCAGTTTGCCAATGGCAGCCTGGATCACCAGTTGTTCCCGCTCACCTGTTGCCGGACTGCCCACGCATCTGGAGTCAGAAACGATGTCTGCCATGACACCCGACTGGGCACCAATCACAACACGATCCCCGATGTTAATATGATCCCGTATGCCAACCTGCCCGGCCAGGACCACGTAATCCCCTGTCGTTGCACTGCCCGCGACACCGACCTGGGAACAAATCAGATTATGCTTTCCAATGCGAACGTTGTGAGCAATCATGACCAAGTTGTCGATCTTGGTTCCTTCTCCAATCCGGGTTGGTCCGTACGTACCACGGTCAATCGTGGTACCCGCACCAATTTCAACATCATCCTCAATAATCACGTTGCCTAACTGGTGCCCTCGTTCGTGTCGCCCGTTTTTTTGCGTATAACCAAATCCGTACGCACCGATACAACTACCGGCGTGAATTAAAACGCGGTCACCAACTTGACTGTTTTCATAGAGAACGACATTAGGATAAAGAGTAACTTCCGACCCAATGTGACAGCCAGCCAACACCTGGACACCACTGTGGATATAACACTTTTCCCCAATCTCAACGTGGTCACCAATGGTGACCCCGGGCCCAATCGAAACCTCACTCGAGAGTTTTGCCAAGGGGCTAACATGGGCCAGCAGGCTTATTCCTGATGTAGCCACCTCTCGCACGGGCACGAAGTGCTCTACGATCTGGGCAAAGGCTGCCGTGACATCCGTAACACGAATCGCTGGAATCGCGGGAGATTCCGTTTCCATACCAATGACTACCGCTGCCGCTGCTGAATCACTCACCTGTTGCAGTAATCTATCATCCTGGGCGAAGGTGATTTCACCTTCCTGAACATCTCGAATCGTGGCTGCCGCATCGATATCCGTTTCTCCGGCACCACTGACTTCACCATTTACTAGACGCGCCAGGGTGTAAAGCGACACCTTCATCTGGATGGATTCCTTTCCTCCAAGCCTCCCGGTGGGGCTCCGATAGCACGACTGATGTACCAGCGAAACCCGCCAAAGTGACTATCCTAATCCATGGACCAGCAGACCACCAATATCGATTCCGCGTGAGGACGTCTAACTAACGGCTCCGGATGAACCGGAATCCGACACGGACCCTCGATATTGCTAGCAGCCAACTTACGAGACGTCCCTATCTCCGTTGACGCTAGAAAAATACGCGGAAGATATCA
>JAYGDH010000085.1:0-2615 GCA_046583055.1 Pirellulaceae bacterium
AACAGAATTGTCTAAGCGGATTGAAGAGAGACAGTAGGGAGAATAACTACCTTCATCTGGCCCAATCCGAGAGGAACATCATGTCTGATCACTCCGCACCGCACCACCGCCAGAAGACCAGTAGTCACTAACCGACCAACCCCAAGATCTGCTGCTGCTGAATCTGCTGGCTCAACGCCTGCCAACGCGCGCGCGAGCAACTGCAGCTGCGAGTCCAGAGGGGCTGTTTACGAGCCTGCTTTCTCTGAATTTATCCCCAGTTTTCATCCTCACTTCATCCCCACTTTGACCGTCTCCAGCTCGAAATGTTGATCGGTAACCGTGAGGTAATGCTTCCTGGCAATGAATCGGGATGATTCAGACAGCTTCCGTTTGGAAAGAGGGGTTGTCGTAAGCGCTCGCTGAATTGAACTACAGTTCGCCGTCCAACCCGCGTTGATAGTACTTGTGGGTGATCTTGTCCTGGTTTTCCAACAACCATTCGATCGACGGCTCGTTGCACATCGCCTTGTGTATTGCCTGAGCCATTGCTTTTCGGTGGATATCAAATAGCGCTTTATGATCGAGGTTTTCATCAGTCGCGGCACCAGGATTAAGCCAAACCGAACAGACGATACCCAGGTCATTTGCCTTCTCTTTTGGGATATCGCCAGCGCGGACAGCGTCAAGCACACCGTTGGCAATCGCGGCCTGAACTGTACCCATTAAAATGTTGGTGTAGGCGCTTTTCTTGACCGTAACCTTGCTAACCATCAGCGTCACTGGACGAACCTGAATGTCGGTATCGAGGATTGCGAAGACTTTGGAGTGCCCAACGGATTGGTCACCGGTTAGCGTCGCAATCGCCGTACCGACCGGTCCGTCCAACTCACCGATAACAACCTCCGGCTCCGCAGCCGTGAATGGGGGCCCGCCAGCAACAAGGGATTCCCCCGTGCGCATGATGATTCGATCGCTCATGTAATTTGTTCCTTTCTTTATTCAGTTGTCCTAGAGGCCCGGATGTCTCGATTGACACTACGCGACCTTGTATACTTTTTCCACCTTTTCGAGGCAGGTTGCCCTTGAGTAGCTCGTTGGCACGAGCCTTGCTTGTAATCTGTCTCGTCTTCGGGTCGAACTTGAGCCAGTCTATCCTTTGATAGTCCCTGCGTGATCGGTATTTACTTGTTAAACCGTAGCAACATACGTGTGTCGCAACAATAGTATACAGGCAGAACGCCTGCCACACCGTACCGCCGGCCCTCTAGCGCAGCCGACTAAGGGCACATTCAGAGATGTGCAAAAGGGGAGAAGTGGTGCGCACCAGGTAGCCGTCATGACAACCGTGTGCAACCTGGTTTAATAGGCACACATCTTAACGGGCCTGTTTGGCAGAGAACGTTGCCTCACAAACTCCAGCGAACTTGCCCGGGATATTTTGGACTGTTAGATTGACGGTGAAAGCCGACAACAAAACAAATCCATCTTTAGTAGAGGCTCTGACATGAAGAATCTTTCTGATGTAACGGCCGCCCTGAAGAAGAAAGGAAGCGAACAAACCCGCAAGCTTGCTGCCCGCCACGGTGCTCCCAGTGACACGTACGGCGTCAAGGTCGCTGACCTCAAGACAATCGCCAAGCAAATCAAGGGGAACCAGGCACTCGCCTGTGAACTGTTTGACAGCTGCCATCCCGACGCTCAGTACCTGGCCGGAATGGTAGCCGACGGATCCCAGATGACCACCAGGCAACTGCAATCGTGGGCCAAGAAAGCCAGTTGGAGCATGATCTCCGAGTATTCGGTGCCAGGCGTAACTACCGAAAACAGTGCGGCTCGCAGCCTCGCGCTAAAATGGATTGACTCCAAGCAGGAAGCAATTGCCTCGAGCGGCTGGTGTACTTACGCCGGACTGGTCGCCATGTTGCCAGACGAAGAACTATCTACAACGGAAATCAAATCGCTCTTGGACCGGATCGCTAAGAACATTGACGCTGCACCAGACCGGGTTCGCTACACGATGAACGGTTTCGTCATTGCTGTCGGGTCCTACGTGAAACCGCTGCTAAAACAGGCCAAGGCGACGGCCAAGGCAATTGGTACGGTATCCGTGGACGTGGGTGAGACCGCCTGCAAGGTGCCATTGGCCGTGGAATACATCAAGAAGGTGGAAACCGCTGGTCGTGTTGGCAAAAAACGCAAAACGATCAAGTGCTGATTTCTGCGGTACTCCCACCGGCCATGTGACTGGTTGGACGAGCGAGGGCTTGAAAACAGCTCCAGCATTTTCACTACCGCTGGCCGTGCATGCCACCACACTGACCCATCGTACCGGCTGACACGTATCGGTACTTCACGTCTTCAATTACCTGCTGGTCAAGCGATCGCTATTGCATTTCCAATCGATCCGGCTTGATCACCTTGTGATCGCTTGGACCAGCCGTCGGGGACTTCCTCGTGGAAGGCGATGCGTTTCCTGCCCAAAGCCTTGCAGGCGCCGCCCCTGGGGGCGAAGATGGGGGCTGTGTGTACAAGAGAGGCTCAACGACCTGGGGGAAACGTCATGAAGAAAGTCATTGCCTGCCTGCTATCGGTTGTGCTATTTGCTGGTCTTGAACTACCAGCCCAAAACGCTG
>JAYGDH010000652.1:0-2622 GCA_046583055.1 Pirellulaceae bacterium
CTGCTCCGGCCAAGGAAGAAGAAGCTGCTCCGGCCAAGGAAGAAGAAGCTGCTCCGGCCAAGGAAGAAGAAGCTGCTCCGGCTGCCGAAGAAGCGAAGAAAGAGTAAGGCGACAGGCAGTTTTTACTGCCTGGCGGGAGGAAACAAGGAGCCGAAGTGTTTACCTCCTTGTGGACTTTATGAAGCGAGAGTGGATTTTCTATCCAGAATCCACTCTCGCTTTTTTTATTGCGACGTGGCTTGCTTGCGGATGTGAGTATCCCAGGAGCTCGATTTACCAGAGGGTATAACCGCCGTCGATGACCAGGGATGCTCCCGTCATGTAACGCGATGCATCGCTGGCAAGGTAGACGGCCAGTGGTCCCAGGTCTTCTGGTTGTCCAAAATCGCCGCTGGGGATGTTGCACTTGAAACTCTCGATGACATCCGGATGCTCACGGGACCAGCGAACATTGGGTTCCGTCATGAACCCGCCAGGACAGATTGCGTTGACAGTAATCCCGTGCGGTGCCCAGTCGGCAGCCGTGGCTCGCGTGAACTGGACCACCGCGGCTTTGCAAGTTTCATAGTGGCGTCCACGAATCTGGCGACCGGCAACCATGCTGTTGATAGAAGCAATGTTGATCACCCGCCCACCCGCGCCGCGTTCGATCATCGAACCACCCACCATCTTCGTGCAGATAAAGGTACTGGTCAGGTTCAGGTCAACCAGTCGATTCCAGGTTTCCAGGGGCATCGATTCGGTCGCAATGTTTTCCCGGCGGCCACCCACGTTGTTGATCAGGATATCGATGGGGCCGTGATTTGCCAGGACCTGTTCGCACAATTGTTCGCAATCAGCTGGTGCCCCCACGTCGGCCTGGACGGTCCAGGCCTGTCGTTTCAGGTTGCGGATGTCGTTAGCGGTTGTTTCCAGGCTTTCAGCATCACGCCCGGCAAGAATGACGTCGGCGCCGGCGTCGGCAATAGCCAGTGCCATTTCTCGGCCCAATCCGCGGCTTCCGCCTGTAATGAACAGGCGTTTTCCGTCCAGTCGAAAGCGGTCCAGGATTCCCATGACAGTCTACTTTCCTTGGTATTGTAAAACGGGGTACACGTGGAGCCGACCATTTAACGGGTGTATGGTCCTAGCGACGACGAAGAAAGAACCTGCGAGTAGGGTTCGGTTGCGCAAGCACCCTCTGTGACAGGGCATCACCCAGGTCCTGGGGTCGATGGCTGCGACAGTTGGAGAGAATGACAACGATAATCTCTTCTTCCGGATAGATTCGTAGATACGATTTCGCTCCCAGTTGTGAACCACTGTGAGCAACGTAGGCATGAGCGTTGGTGGAACCAATCACCCAGCCCAGGCCATAGCTGGTAACTTTGCCACTGGTTAGCTTGCGGGCTGTCCAGAGTTGTTGGCGACTGGCATCCTTTAGCAGTGAACCATCCATCAGTTGGAGTGCGAAGCGGCAAAGATCCGGTGCCGTGGATTCCAGGCCACCACCTGGACATTTCCAACTGATGTCATCTGCCGTCACGGGGACTCGCAAGCCGAGAGCGTTGTTATAGAGGGTTGCACGCTGGGGATCATTGATGGATCGATCTTCCGGACGCAGCGTTGGCAGGTTTTGCTTGATCGTGATCTCGTCAATCACGAGCTGGCGAAACGACTTGTCGGTTGCCTTTTCCAGAGCCGCTCCCAGCATGGTGTAGGCATGTGTGCTGTAGAGGAACCTTTCGCCCGGTGAAAACTTGAGAGCATCATCCTGGAAAAAGCTTATCGCCTTGTGGCAATACTCGAACTTGAGTGTGTCCGGATCATTCGGTTCGTAATGGCGAATGCCAGATTGGTGTGAGAGTAACTGGGGCAGTCGGATCGCCCTGTGGTCCTTGGATAGGTTTGGCAGGTATCCTCCCAGGTTGCGATCCAGGTCCAGTCGACCCTGCTCTACCAACAGCATGGCCAGTACCGAGGTGACGGATTTGCTGATCGAGGCAAGGCGATAGCGTGTTTGTGCGGTTGCCGGAAGAAGTTGCTCCTGGTTCCGGTATCCGAAACCCTGCTGGTAGACAATCCGTCCCCGCTGTGCGATGGCCACCGACATTCCCGGAATCTGGAATTGTTCGCGGTGTTGCCGGGCCAGTTGGGTGGCTGTCCCGGCCAGGTGCCAACGGCGAAGGGATCCAGGTCGAGCGGCTGCCAGAGAAATTGCCTGGCTGCAAGTAATGACCAGGG
Organism: Pirellulaceae bacterium; assembly: GCA_046583055.1. Classification (GTDB taxonomy): domain Bacteria; phylum Planctomycetota; class Planctomycetia; order Pirellulales; family Pirellulaceae; genus JAZADA01. Next base: position 2,224 of record JAYGDH010000652.1, read on the forward strand.
TGACGATGACCAATAAACCAACACGAATGGTTTGATGAGCAGCCGGCAATAGATACCGTTGAGACATGGCTATTTCTCCGCGTCAGCAATGCGATCGGTAAGATGGTCTTGGTAATGTTTCTAGTCGGGGATTCCGGAGGGTCTTTGCTTCAGAAGCTGTTGTAACCGTGTTTGCGCGGGCAGGAAACCGGGGTTGATCTTGAGCGCCTGTCGATAATGACCTGCTGCCACGGCAGGATTGTCACTTTCGCAAAGTAGTCCCAGTCGGTAGCAGGCGGTTTCGTCACGCGGGTTGATCCGGGTGACCTCCTGGTAACAGGAGCGTGCCTCGGCGGGATCCGTTTTTTCCAGTAGCGTGGCCAGGTTGAAGAAAGCATCGGCCTGGTGAGGGTCCAGTGT
>JAYGDH010000082.1:0-3029 GCA_046583055.1 Pirellulaceae bacterium
CATCAATTCTATCTCCGCAATCGTTTCCTGCCGGCAGGCCTTAACATCCATGGCATCCCGGCGTCATAAAAATCGCAACCCATCCTGTACGATTGCGCACATATTCAATTAACAACAGTAGTTAGGTTAGCAACTGAGGGATCACGTGTCCATCACGCACAATCATCACGGGACGTCCCGTACTGGTACGGTATTCCTGCCGGTGATCAATACCCAGGCAATGGTAAAGCGTGGCAGCTGCGTCATCGGGGCTAATCGCCTCGTTGGCTGGCATGGTCGCCTTCTCATCACTTTTGCCCACGACCTGTCCGCCTTGAATGCCACCACCAGCCATCAGCATAAACATGCAGCGGGGATAATGATCTCGCCCGCCCGGTTCACTCTTATCGTTAATTTTTGGAGTGCGCCCGAATTCACCGGTCACGAAGACCACCGTTGAATCGAGCAGTCCCCGTTCTTCCAGGCCCGTAAAGAGGGCTGACAGGCCTTGATCGAGGGTTGGCAGATTGGTCTCCTTGAGCTTGGGAAAATTGTCGCGATGGGTATCCCAGCCGCCAAGGTTAAGTGTCACGAAACGGACTCCTGCCTCGACCAGGCGAATTCCCAGCAGGCAACTGGCTCCAAAACTTTCGTCGCCGAATTTCTCTGCAAAGGCAGGGGATTCCCTGCTGATGTCAAAGGCCGCGGTGGACCGCTTGGAAGTGATCATCGAATGCGCCAACTGGCCAAACTGGTCCAGTCCCACAATCAACTGGTTTTCTTTCGCCACTCCCTGGAACGTGGTATCCAGGTCCTTGAGCAGGCTCTTTCGCTTTTCCACGTCCGTGACGGTCAGGCCATTTCGCAGGCTGACACCTCGTACGCTGAACGCTTCACCCTTCCTGGGTGTCGCCCCCGTACTGAGGGCCGCGTAGCGAACACCCAGGTATCCTGGATCCTGGATCGTGTTCGGAACCGCAACAAACGGTGGCAGGTCAACCGGGGCCGCCAGTTCCTTGGCAACGACGGCGCCCAGGCCAGGGTATTCCAGCGACGGCAAGGGCCGATTGCCCGTGTTGACGTATTCACGTCCCAGGCGATGGGCGGCCAGGGTATGACTCACACCACGCAGGATGGCGAACTTGTCGGCACACTGGGCCAGTTTTGGCAGGTGCTCAGAAAATTCTACCCCCTCCACGTTGGTCTTGATCGGATTAAAGAGTCCCCGGTACTCCGCCGGTGCATCCGGTTTCATGTCAAAGGTGTCCATGTGGGAAGGGCCACCGGTGAGGTTGACGAAAATCGCTGCCTTGGCAGGGGCATTCGCAGCAACTTTACCAGCGTGGGCCATCTGCAGGTAGTTGGCCAGGCTCAAGCCGCCCAACCCAAGGGCTCCTGCCTTGAGAAAATCACGCCGTTTCACACCATCACACGTTCGATGTATCGCCATCCTTACATTCCTTCCTAAGGTCATATCGGCCCAGGCATCGCGTCTGGTACCTGCCGCTTAATGATTCAAGATAAACTCTTTGGTATTGATCAATACCCACAACAGGTCCTTGGCCCCCTTGGCAAGATCTGTTGATTCACCAAGGTACTTGATTGATCGCTGTAATTCCTGCTCCGTTGGATAACGGCTCAATGTCCGCAGGTAAGCCGCCTGGACAATCTTGCTGGCCACTTCTGCTGCCGGCAGCTGTCGATCCGGACTGGTCTGCTTGACCGGTTCCTTGTTACCCGCAAAGCGTTTCACGTAGCCGCGCAACTGACGTTCCAGCTTAACGGCTGTTTCATCTTTCCCAGCCGCTCGCAATTGCTTGATCTTGGCCCTGCGTGACCTCACCAATTGATCGTAGTTGTCGGGGCGTCGCGGAGCCTTCCTCGCATCCGCGGGACCTGGCGTGCCGATCTTATATTCCCGCTGGATCTGTGCCAGCCAGCTGTCGTTACGGTCAGTCAACTGGTCAAGCAACTGCTGATCATTTTGCAGGTAGACGGTCTGCAACAGGCTCACATCCTGGGCTCGATCACAATCACAGTTAGTTTCACGCATCGAGCGACCAAAAATCGTTAACGCATACTGGGCTTCCCTGTTTGAACCAAGATAACGGGTACCACTGCCAGGAATCAGAACCGCGCGACCGGCCAGATCTTTTTGCATTTGCTCTACGCGGGCATCGGAGGCCGCAGCGTACTGGATGGCATCGTAGGTCACCTCGGCTGGCAACCGCCTGGGAACAGCGCGGCTAAAATTGCGATCATCACTACGATTGGTATCGTTTGGCTGCCAGCTTCTCTGGTAAGTATCACTGCTGACAATTTCCCGGTGCAACCAGTGCATATCAAAATCGTGCTCGATGAAACCCTCCGCCAGGTAATCCAGCAAGGGCTTGTTACTGGGAGGATTTCCCAGGCTCATGTCGTCCGGAGGATCGACGATCCCAACGTTGAAGTAGGTGGCCCACACACGATTCACGAACGCATGGGCAAAATAAGGGTTCTCTGGTGCACGCAACCAATCCATGAGCGGTTGCCGAGGATCGTCAAACTGGGTTAAATCAATGACCTCTCCCCCCAGCAGTTTGGCCGTACCAGAGGGTCCCTGAGCCCTTGTTCTCTCCTCAGCCTTGATCCGTTTCTGCAGCCTGACAAGACCCTTCTCGGTGGCAACAACTGCTTCCTGCTGCCCCTTATCCTTGAGAATCACCAGGCGTGCTGCCATGTTCTTGGCCTGTTGACGCAACTGGTCAATGTCGACCTTTTGCTTGTTGGATCGCTTGGGAGTCGCCGTGTAGACTTCCTGGAAAGGAATGGTTTTCCCTTCCTTGAGAAGCTTGCCTATTTCGCGACGCAGGTCACCCCCCCTTTTACCTTCCAGTTTCAGGGTTTTTAGTAACTCCTGGTACTCCGTCTTGCTGGCCGGGTTGTTACCAAATTTCGTACTGGTCAGGAAGCCACTGAACTGCTCAAAATCGTCCTGGGTCCACTGGTCAAACGGATGCTTATGGCATTGAGCACACTGGATGCGTAGCCCCAAAAAGGAATAAGCA
>JAYGDH010000096.1:0-4787 GCA_046583055.1 Pirellulaceae bacterium
TTTCAGAAACAGGTAACGCTCCAGGTTACGCCCCTTGAGCTTATAAGGTTTCTCCCGGTCCTCGAAGCCGAGCGCGTCAGGGCAGAGAACCACGTATCCTTCCCGGGCGAGCGCAGCTCCCGTGTGGTGCATCTTGCTGCCAGCCAGTCCGGCGGGTTCAGATTTTCCCAGGTGCCATTGGCCGGCATGTTGATGCCAGACGCAGACGGCCGGGGCCGGCTTGCTGGCCGTCACGCCATCGGGTACCAGCAGCATGGCAGGAATCGCGTCACCCGGTTCCGCCTCGTAGGTCAGCGTCTCGATCCGGTAGCCCTCCTCTTGCTGGGTCTTGGTGACGTTGGGTTTCAAGGGGCAGGCTGCGGGCCATTCCCCTCCCAGGCCCTTGAGAAGTCGATCACGGAAGTCGGCGGGTGCCATGGGTCAGCTCTCCTGCGGTGAAGGGAATGAATGCCGGGCTTCCTCCTGCGGCAGGAGTAGCGTGAAGCCGGTCTTCAGCTCCTGTAAGAATTTGCGATGGGAATCGATGAATTCTAACATCGCATCAAAAGGCTTCGGGTCAGCGTCCCACTGCTGCTTGAGCTGGGTGACGCCCTCCCGCAAGGATTCCCATTTGGGGAGCATGGATGCGTCGATGGTTTCGGCAAAGTTGGCGACCAGGGCTGGGACTCCTGCTGCGTCGCTGGCCATCATTTCCTTGAGACGCCGCTGGGAAGTGTCGCTCCATTTGCGAGTTTCTTTAGCGTACTGGTTTATTTCCGTTTCCAGCAACTGGGCTTGCTCGAGGATGGCCAGTCGATCGACGGGAGCGGGTGGTGCCTGTTGGAGGCCCATATAGAGAATTCCCAAACTGAGTCCGAGTGCCAGTGAGTTGCGAACGGTTCGCGTGGCCAGGGTGGCATCGGTGACTGGTCGGCGAAGAATTGCTCCCAACAGAACTCCGGCAACAAGGCCACCGACGTGAGCTGCCATGTCGATGCTTGGAATCATGAATCCGATCACGAGGTTCAGGAGCAGGATTTTCGTGACACTGGTCAGCAGTGGCTTGAAGATTGCCAGGCCACCATCGGAGTTTCGATACAGGAAGGCGACCAGTCCTCCGAACGTACCAAAGACAGCACCGGAAGCACCGGCGCTGACGACTGAGGGGTTGTAGTAAACGCTGACAAGACTCGCGATCACACCAGAACCCAGGTAAAGGATCAGGAAGCCGACGTTACCGGTCAAACGCTCCAGGATGTTGCCAATTTGCCAGAGCACGAACATGTTCATGCCGATGTGGATCAGCCCGATGTGCAGGAAGGTGCAACTGAGCAGACGCCACGATTCGCCACCGAGTGTCTGGGGGCCCGAGTTGGCGCCCCAGGCTACCAGGTCAGGAACGGTCGGTGACATGAAATCTACGCCGGTGAACACCATCGCGACATAGACAAGGATATTGAGCGCCACCAGCACGGGCGTGACCAGGATGCGAGGAGTGGCCTTGAACAGCGTCTCCCGCAGTTGAATGGCCTGGCGGTATTCGTTGCGTTTTGAGGTGTCACTGGCAAACTGGTCAAAGGCCTGCTGGTAGTCCCGAAGTTCCTCGGGCAGCAGGCCATTCTCATCGGCTACCATGTCCATCGCATGCAGAAGTTCTTCCTGGTTGTACTGCTCGAAGAACTCGTCGCGGTCAGGTGATTCGTCGTTGCCGGAAGGAGTCATGCCAAGGGTCCTGGTCGAAGAGATTACGTGCGCCGGGGTGCTGCCACGTCACCTAGTGTAACGCAGATTGATGAAAAACTCACGCCTCAACGCGCTGGAGCGTATAGCTGTGGTGTTTCTTTCCTCCCTTGAAGACCTTCCAGAGGCGGCGCGTCGAGAATTCGGTGTGCAGTCGGTTCGCACGCTTTGCAGAGACCGGTCCGGTGTGGATATCCAGCAGGTAGCGAATCGTCAGGGGATTGTCCTTCTTGAGCATGATCGGCGCGTTGAAACAGAGCGATGCTCCCATCCAGCCATCTTCGCGGACGTGCCAATGGGTTGGTTGCCCTGGGTTATCAGGATGGTCCAGGAAGGCGATTCCCTCGATCGTGTCGCCCTTTTCGCCGGGGACGGGCCCACTGTAATCCATCCAGCGGGCGGGTTTTCCAAAAATGGCAGGTTCTCCGACCTGCCCAGCACTGTTGGTCAGTGTTCCACCTCCAAAATAGGCAGAGATGTTCTTGGCAACACGGACTGCCAGCATGCCAAAATTCGTCTGTTGCAGTTCGAGCGAAGCCGCCGTGGGGATAAAAGTGGCCTGCAATTCCAGTTGGTATTGCCCGGCTTCATCCGGACGCAGCGCCGCCACGAGCACCTGTTTCATGAGAGGCTGGGGATCGTGTCCGTCGTACCAGCCGATCTCGCTGGCCATCACCGACTCATCGTCGCCGTCGACGTAAACGAGCCAGTTGTGCTGGCGGATTCGCGGTTCCTTGCCGTCCGCCCAGAAATCCATGCCCAGGACCTTGTTATGCGCGAACCAGACGCTGCGATGATGATCGTGGTTGGAGGCGCCGGGATGGCCCATGCGGGTCAGTGAACTGCCCGAGGGTCCGTTGAGTGGATAAAAGAACGGTCGTGGGTAGTCCGGGTTGAAATGCCAGCGGGTCTTTTCCTGGCCCTCGACGCGGAAGCTGGCCTGTTGGTCAGCCAGGGGAAGTATCTCGCAACGAGGTAACTTGTATTCAGTTGCCATGGAAGAATGCTCCAGCGGGATGAAATGGGCTTCCCTTAGTTGTAACTGTTAGCGGATGCCTCGTCAGTAACCAATGAAAATGTTCGTTCACCTCGTCGCCACTGGTTCACCGAAAAGGTACAATCGTGGGACCAGGGCGGTAACGTCCTGCTTACTGGCGATGACTCCTAATTAGAGGTTCCCTGCAGATGCGCACTTTCAAAGAACGTCTGGCGGCTGATGAAATTATTCGTGTCTTTGCGCTGGGACGACTGGTCCAGCCGCTGATGGTGGAGATGTTTGGACTGGCCGGTGGTTATCACGGTCTCTGGATTGACCAGGAACACGTCACGCATACCACTCCGGAACTGGCCTCGGTTGCGCTGGCGGCGAGGGCGAACGAGTTTGATAGTTTCGTCCGCATGGCCCCGACCGGTTACACGGCCGTAACCCAGGCGCTGGAAGCAGGCATAGGAGGCGTGATGGCGGCCCAGATCCATACCGCGGACCAGGCTGCGGAGTTCCTCTCCTGGTGCAAGTTTGCACCGCAGGGGGTCCGAGGGCTCAATTCCGGCGGGCGGGATGCAAATTATTCGCACATGCCGGTTGCCGAGTTTATCGAGACCTCCAATCGCGAATCCTTCGTGGCGATCCAGGTGGAAACGCTGGGATCTGTCGAGGAAGCGGAAGAGATTGCTGCCCTGGACGGGGTTGACCTGCTTTTTGTCGGACCGGCAGATCTGTCACTGGCACTGGGCGTGGTTGGCCAGTTTCACCACGAGAAACTGTGGGATGCGATCACCAAGGTGTCGCAGGCCTGCGCCAAGCATGGCAAGCATTGGGGCGCTGTGGTTCCGGATCCAGAATTTGCAGACAAGGCCGTAGAACTGGGATGCCGGATGCCGACCATGGGTAATGACGTACTGACCCTGCGACGCGGAGTTGATGCCATCAAGTCGGCCTTTGCCAGCCAGTTCGAGTAACCGAGGGATCGGTCCGAATGTTAGCTGCTACCAATAGATGGCTTTTTTAACCGTTTCGTAATCACAGGCAGGACCAGGGTTCCCGCCAGCAGCGTGATCAAGCCCAGGCAGATTGGTTGAGTGAACATGGGCAGCAGATCCCCTGCCGTTGAGACCAGTCCGGCACGCAACTTGTCTTCGACAAGGGGGCCCAGGATCATGCCGAGAATGAGTGGTGCCAACGGCACGCCTCGCGATTCCAGGAAATACCCCAGTAAGCCGAAGGCAAACATCACGTAGACGTCGAAGATATTGTTGTAGAGGGCGTAAGAGCCAACCACTGAGAAGACGATCACGGCGACCAGGACGATGCGACGCGGTAAACGCATTACCAGTCCAAAAGAGCGGATGCCAAGATAACCTGCAGGCAGCAGCATGAGTTGGGTCAGCAACGCGATGCGGAAAATGACGGGCCCCTCCCCGGTCGCCGGGTCAAAGAGGCTGCTGCCGATCTGGATACCGAAAATGGTCAACGCGCCCAGCACGATGGCGGTGACGGCGTCGCCCGGAATCCCAAAGACCAGGGCCGGGATCCAGGCTCCTGCCACTGCTGCGTTATTGGCACTCGTGGGGGCAATGACCCCTTCTTCGCATCCCTGGCCAAACCGCTCGGGATGGCTAGAGGTTTTTTGAGCGATCCCGTAGGCTCCCCAGGCGGCAATGTCAGCGCCGGCTCCAGGCAATGCGCCGATCACGGTCCCGGCAGCCGCTGATTGTGCCACGGTCCTCTTGTGTTTCCAGATAGCACGTAACGCCGGCCGCAATACTTTATCAGGCTCGGGGACGCCGGCGGATTGGCCCAGCGCATCAGGGCGCTGAACGTTCCGAAAGACTTCGCTGAGTCCAAATAGACCAATCATCGCAGGGATAAAACGTAATCCCGCCAGCATGGTTTCGTCGCCAAAGGTGTAGCGTGGCTGGTAACTGATCACATCACCACCCACACAGGAAAAAAGTATGCCCAGCGCCGCAGCGAGAGCCCCTTTCAGGGCGCTCCCCTGGCAGACGATGATCCCCAGCACCAGGCCGCAAAGGGCCAGCCAGAAATATTCGAAGAAGCTAAATCGTAA
>JAYGDH010000135.1:0-13812 GCA_046583055.1 Pirellulaceae bacterium
GCAATCAGTTGACGCAGTCCCTGGCTCAGGTGTTTCATTTCTGCGTCAGACAGTGGAGTAAATCCCCAGGTGTTTACCAGGGACTGGTTGTAAATATCCAGGAATGCGTGCACATCTTCCTTGAAGTGTTTCGGATTGAGACGGCGCATCTTGACGTTAAATCGTTCGGTCGCCGCCTTGGCAATAATCTCGAGTTTTTCATCGAGTGTTTCCAGCATGTCTACATGGCCCCAGAAGGCGCAGAGGTCCTGGGACTTCTCGAAACCGTAATTCTTGATCAAGGGTTCGTAGTAAGGATGGTTATAGGTCATCATGAAGAAGGGAGAACTGTCGAATCCATCCACCAGTAATCCGCATTCGTAGTTCAGCGACGGGTTGACGGGACCACGCAGTTGTTGGATGTCGTACTGTTCAAGCCACTGCATGACGGCGTCAAAGAGTCCACGCGAGACTTCTGTATCGTCAATGGATTCGAAGAAACCAAAGAACCCTCGATTCTCCTTGTAACGTCGGTTGTGCTCACGATTGATCAGGCCCAGTATTCTGCCAACGGGTTCCCCGTCACGCATGGCCAGGAATGCCTGCCGTTCGTTGTTGTCGTAGAACGGATGATGCTTGAATCCGACCAGTTCCTTTTGGTTCATCCGCAATGGGGGTATCCAGTGAGGATGATTCCGGTAGATCTTCCAGGGAAGTTCCAGGAACCGCTTCTTATCGCGACGTGTAGTGACGGTCTTGATTTCAACGTTCGACATGGTTTTATCGGTTGTAACGCAAAGAGATGGACAAAAAATACTTGTTATTAACAGGAATCGGTTTAATACGCTGTCGATGATGAATAATTGACAGCCTGCTTGGCTCTGGGAATACCTTGCTGCGGAACCATGCAGGTAACAACTCCCCATATCTTCCAGGTATCCGATTATACTACGGAAAATCGGTCTTGCTGAATGCAAGCGATATAAGTAGCCAAGATGTAGCGTGGCGAAACTGTTTACAAGGGTGAGAATCATGCGGATTCTGGTGACTGGTGCCACGGGATTACTCGGTAATAACGTGGTTCGAGAACTCCTGGCCCGCCAGATTCGCCCGCGGGTTTTGATCCGGGAAACGAGTGATTCGCGCCCCCTGGAAGGGTTGGAAGTGGATCGTTTCAGGGGGGATATCCGTGATCCAGCAGCTGTCCAGGCAGCCTGCCAGGGAATCGATGTGGCCGTGCATGCTGCCGGCTATGTGAAAATCGGCTGGTCCGATTCGGAACGATACGATGCTATCAATGTGCAGGGTACCGAGAATGTAGCGGCCGCGGTTCAGCAGGAACAGGCGCGATTGATATACGTATCGACGGTCAATACCCTGGGGGTAGCTGCAGCGAACCAAGTGGCTGACGAAGAGTCAACCAATCTACCCATTGTTCCTTGTCCCTACGTTGAATCAAAACGAGCTGCCGAGGCCAGGGTGCAACAACGTGTGCAGAATGGACTGGATGCGGTGATCGTGCAGCCTGGTTACATGCTTGGTCCCTGGGACTGGAAACCCTCCTCCGGGGCCATGTTGCTGGAAGTTGCTCGTCGTTTTACCCCGGTGGCACCTCGTGGGGGTATGAGCCTGTGTGATGCGCGTGACGTGGCCCAGGGAATCCTGGAGGCCATCGAACATGGTACCTGTGGACGCAACTATATCCTGGCCGGACACAACCTTACTTATCTCGATGCCTGGCGATTGTTTGCGAGGGTTACCGGTTCCCGGGCGCCCTGGCTGCGTGCCGGTCCCCTGAGCGTCAGGCTGACCGGGAAGATTAATGACCTGGTGACCAGGATCACGGGGAAAGAATCAGACTTGAACTCGGCGGCCACTCGGCTGTCCTCCATGTTCCATTGTTTTAGCAGTGAGCGTGCCCGTCAGGAGATCGGGTACCAGGTGCGTGACCTGGAAACACTGGTGCGTGACAGCTGGAACTGGTTTTGCGAAAACGACTACGTTTAGATGAACTGCCGGCAACCTGAAGGTTTGTTGTATGTCTGAAATACCTGCTGCCACGAAAGTGTTGATCACGGGAGCCAGTGGCTACATCGGCAGCCAGTTAGCAGAAGAACTGGCTGCCAGGAAGCTTCCGGTCCGCTGCCTGGTCCGCCAGACTTCCCAGGTACAGCGGTTGAGCGAGTTGGGCTGTGAGTTGGCCTACGGGGACATCACCGATTATGGTGCGGTGCTTCGCGCCGTTGCTGGAATGGACCTGGTATTTCATGTGGCGGGAGTCACTGCCGCCCTGGATGTGCGGCACAAACTGTTTGTCAATGGAACTGGAACGGCGCACGTGGCCAGGGCCTGTGCCGAGCAACCGCGGCCTCCCAGGCACATCTATGTTTCATCTGTCTCGGCGGTTGGACCGGGTGAAGCACATGGGCAACAGTCAGCCAACGATCAACGCGACCCGGTTTCCTATTACGGTCACAGCAAGCGATTGGGGGAAATCGAGGCAGAGAAGTTTGCCGACCGGGTACCGACCGTCATCGTGCGTCCCGGGGTGGTGTTCGGTGACGGTAACGAGGAAATGTTGCCCGTCTTTCAGACCATCAAAAAACTCGGATGCCATGTTATTCCTGGATTCTCCCCACCGAGACTTTCGCTGATTTACATCCACGACCTGGTCGAGATCCTGGTGCGTGCCAGCCAGTCATCCACCACGATCACAGCAGCTTCGACGGGTGACGATTCGCCAGGCTATTATTTTGCAGTTGCCGATGAATATCCGGATTACTGGCAACTGGGACGGCTCATCCAACAGGCCCTGGGACGTCCCCGCGTGATCCCGATTTACTTTCCCGAGTTGACGTCGTGGTTGCTGGGCCTGCTCTCGGATGTGGTCAGCCGGATACGCGGAACCCCTGCTCATTTGAGCGTCGACAAGATACGTGATGCCATGGTCTCTTCCTGGGCCTGCTCGACCACCACGCTGCGCCGCGATCTGCAGTTTCGTCCCTCGCAGACTCTGCTGGAGCAGTTGCGTCGCACGGTGGATTGGTATCGTGAGCATGAATGGCTCTAGTGGTAGACAAACGACCTGTTGGCAGGAGAGTATCATCCGTTATAAGTGGCAAAAGCAAAACGGGTTACGACGAATTGTGAACTGCACAAATTTTTCTCCGGACAGCTTGTCCGGATTTGGTCGATAGTTAAGATAAGATTGTACAGATCAACTGGTTTTGATATGATCGACGTCACTGATTTGAGCATTCATACCGGTTGCATCTGGCAGCTCGTGTGAAATCGAATTACAAGTTGCTGGTAACCTACCAATAGGAGCTTCATGATGTTGACGATCCTGGGTCGCTCTTCACGCCGCAACCAGTTCTGTGATGGCACGTCTCGCCGCGATTTCCTTAAAATTGGCGGTATGGCCATGGGCGGTTTGACACTGCCCCAGTTGCTGCGGGCAGAAAAGCAATCGGGACTTGGTCGATCTCACAAGGCGATCATCAACATCTTTTTACCAGGTGGTCCGCCCCACCAGGATATGTGGGACCTCAAGCCGGATGCACCGGCCGAGATTCGTGGAGAGTTCCAGCCGATCAAGACAAACGTACCGGGCATTGAAATCGGCGAACTGTTTCCCAAGATTGCATCGATGATGGACAAGTTCGTTCCGATTCGTTCGATCGTGGGTGCCAGCGGTGGTCACGCTTCTTTCCAGGCCATGACCGGGTATAATCCTGCCAATCCGCCAACCGGTGGCCGGCCCTCGATGGGTGCCTGGGTATCTCGTATCCAGGGTCCGGTACGACCCACGATCCCTGCGCATGTCAGCCTTTTTTACAAGACCAGTCATGCTCCCTGGGGAGATCCGGGTAACGGTGGTTTCCTGGGTATGCAGCATGCTCCGTTCCGCCTGGTGGGTGGCAAGAATGAAACAAGCAAGACGGATAACATGGTCCTGAAAGGGATCACGCTGGATCGCCTGCAGAATCGCAACCAGCTACTGACCGCGCTTGACAAGATCCAGCGAGATATTGATCGCACCGGTGCGATGGATGGACTGGATGCCTTTACCCAGCAGGCGATCGGTATCCTGACCTCTTCCCAGTTGGCCGAGGCCCTTGATATCAGCAAGGAAGACCCACAGCTGGTCGAGCGCTACGGCAAGGGAGACAAGACCTTCCGGGCTGATGGTGCACCAAAGATGACCGAGAATTTTCTCATCGCGCGGCGCCTGGTCGAAGCGGGTGCTCGCTGTGTCTCGATGAATTTCAGTCGCTGGGACTGGCATGGTGGTAATTTTAGCCGCGCTCGCGAGGACATGCCGATGCTGGACCGGGCAACTTCTGCCCTGGTACAGGACCTGCATGATCGTGGCCTGGACCGTGACGTTTCGGTCGTTGTCTGGGGTGAATTTGGTCGTACTCCCAAGATCAACCCCAAGGCGGGGCGTGACCACTGGCCACGTGTGTCCTGTGCCCTGGTCGCGGGCGGCGGTATGCGTACCGGACAGGTCATTGGTGCGACGAATCGACTCGGTGAATACGCCACGGATCGTCCGACGACTTTCCAGGAGGTGATGGCCACGTTGTATCACAACATGGGCCTGAACCTGAGGGCTATTCGTGAGTTTGATCTGCGTGGGCGCCCCTATTACCCGATTCCCGAAGGCGTGGAACCGATGCAGGAGTTGATCTAGCTCGGCGCTTCGCCGACTCTTTTCCGTGATTCAACTGGTTTTCTCCGCGCGCGGCCCATGGTCTATTAAGAGAAACAGGGTGTTGTCGGATTTGTTCCGGTCCAGCCTGGCTGGTTCTGAAACGTGTTCTATCTGGGGAGAGAATCGGATGAAGCGTACTGTGATCGCTGCTGTCGGAACGTGGCTGGCAAGCCTGGCCCTGGTGACATCCGTGTGGGCAGGGAAGGCTGACGGCCGACTCGATATCTACTGGGTTGATGTTGAAGGTGGTGCCGCTACCCTGATCGTGACACCCCAGGGTGAATCCGTCCTGATCGATAGCGGCAACCCTGGTATCCGGGATCCCGATCGTATTGTCCAGGTCGCCACGCGCGTGGCGAAAATTCGTAGCATCGATCACCTGATCGTGACGCATTACCATCGTGATCATTACGGAGGTGCTGCCACGTTGGCGACCCTCTTGCCGATCGGAACAGTTCACGATAATGGACGTTTCAAGGACATGCCGGATGACCCGGGCAAGGCGTATTTTACTTTCAAATGTAAAGAGCGCAAGGTGATTCGCCCCGGTGATGTGTTGCCGCTCAAACAAGCCACCACGAAATTGCAACTGCAGTGCCTGGTCGCGCAAAAGAAATTCATCGCGGCGGCTACCGGGGCAACGGCCAATACGCAGATTTGCGCCGATGTGCGTTCCAAGAATAGGGATGGTTCGGATAATGCCAACAGCGTTGTCGTGAAGCTGGATTTCGGAGGGTTCCGATTCTTCGATGCAGGGGATCTGACCTGGAACCAGGAAACTCGCCTGGTGTGCCCGGTGAACCTCGTGGGTACCGTGGATGTTTACCAGGTTACCCACCACGGGCTCGACAGCAGCAACAATCCGCTGGTTTTGCGCAGTCTTCAGCCGCGCGTGGCAATCATGAACAATGGTGTTACCAAGGGCTGTGCCCCGGAAGTTTTCGCCAACCTGAAGGCGACGGATTCGATCCAGGCTATTTACCAGATGCACAAGAACCTGCGCCCGGACGGTGTCACCAACAACACGCCGGATGCGTATATTGCGAACCTGGAAAAAGAGTGCCGAGCGCACTTTATCAAGCTGTCGGTCGATCCCTCGGGAAGCAGTTACCAGGTTTCCATTCCGGGACGAGGACATCAAAAGACGTTTCAAACCAGAACGAAATAAGTATTTTTGGATGGTTTCGACGTCGTTTCCAGTATGCCGGTGCGTAGCGGGTCCGAACAAGCTTTTCGTGGGCCTGGAGGCTGGTTACACTGAAGGCTGTTGCGGTCCCGGTCGAGCGCTATGACGGTCACACCCGATCCGATCTCATTTCAAGACAATACGAGGAGAAGTTATCATGAGTCGAACCAGTTTACGGAAGCTTGTCCTGCTTTGGATTGGTGCTGCTGTCGTCCTGGTCGGTTCGGGGTTGCAGGCAGCTGAGACCCTCAAGGTGCTTATCGTTGAGGGCCAGAATAACCACGGTGTCTGGCCAAAAACGACGAAAATGATGAAACGTTACCTGGAAGAAACAAAACGTTTCCAGGTCGACGTTGCGACCACCGCCAAGAGTGGTACTGATGCAAACTTTAAACCAAGTTTCTCCAAGTACGATGTCGTGGTATCTAACTACAACGGTGCAGCCTGGCCAGCGGAGACCCAGAAAGCATTCGTCGAGTACATGCGATCGGGAGGTGGATTCGTGGTCGTGCATGCTGCGAATAATGCCTTCGGCAACTGGAAAGAATACAACGAAATCATTGGCCTGGGCGGTTGGGGTGGACGAAGTGAGAAATCGGGACCATACGTCTATTTTAATGATCAAGACAAGTTGGTACGGGATACCGCCAAGGGTCGTGGTGGCCACCACGGATCCCAGCATCCCTTTTCCATTATCGTGCGAGATGCGGAACATCCCATTACCAAGGGAATGCCCAACCACTGGTTGCATGTCAAGGATGAACTCTATGACCTGCTCCGGGGACCAGCAGTGAACATGCACGTGCTGGCAACAGCCTATGCCGACAAGGCAAAGGGAGGTACGGGACGGCATGAACCCATGTTGTTCACGGTGACCTATGGAAAGGGGAGAGTTTTTCATACTCCGATGGGACACGGTGACTATTCCCAGGAATGTGTTGGGTTTATTGCGACCCTGCAGCGAGGAACTGAATGGGCAGCTACCGGAAAAGTGACCCTTCCCCTGCCCAAGGATTTTCCCACGGCGGACGAGATCAGCCAGCGCAAGTTTGCTCCGTCGAAGTAAGTAAGTTGTAAACCGAATTGCCGCAAGCAGCCTGGTCCCGAGAGACAGCGGGTATTGCTGTTCCCGGGCCGGGAGCATGTTTTCAGGCGGAACCAGGAGCTCGAATGACCAAGCGAATGCGACGGACATTTTCAATGCTCTGCATAGGCACGTGCTTGCTTCTGTGCGACCGGATCATGCTGGCCGCAGAGCCGGTGAAATCATCACCCCCGGTGGCTCGCTGGACGTTCGATGATCAAGAGACAGTTCCATCCGTGGGTGCTGTTCGTTTTGACGGGACCGGCCCGCGGTCGCCGGTTTACCCCGGCTTTGCCAAGGACAACAAGTCGTTGGTCCTGGAGGCGCCCGCCTGGCTGCGTATTCCGGATGAGAAAGAAGACAGTCGATTTGATTTCGATAACGGGGATGCCATCACGCTGGAAGCCTGGGTGAAACCTGGTTCCATCCCGGGTCAACACGTTTACATCATTGCCAAGGGACGCACCGAGGCGAGCGGGCCCCGGGGAATCAACCAGAACTGGGCGTTGCGATTACGAAAGCAAAAAGGAATGATCGCCCTCAATTTCCTTTTTCGCAGTCGGCCGGATGCAGATACGCCCGGGGACTGGCACCGCTGGACTTCCACCACCGGCCTGGCATCAGGAAGCCGCTGGCATCACATCGCCGTCAGCTACCAGTTTGGGAAACCTGAGAGTATTCGTGGCTATCTTGATGGGAAGCAGGTGAAGGGAAAGTGGGACATGGGTGGCGCTACCACGCGAGCTCCCGTGGTTGACAATGACGAGGTGCGGATCGGGTCTGCTTATGGTGGCCTGGCCAGTGTTTCCTTTGATGGGTCACTGGACGAAATTGCAATCCATCGCAGGATTGTTTCCCCGGAGGAATTGAAGTCACGGTTTCAATGGGATCCTCCCGAGCAAAAGCCGCCACGAATTCCACGCGGCAAAGTAGTCGTTCAGTTATTTGGACCGATTAACAGTACCGCTGAATTTCCTCGCTACCTGGAAACACCTCGTATCGAATGGAAACAGGACGTGCTGGCGTTTACACGACTTCCCCATCACTACGATGATTGGGGAATCCGCAAGGACTGGGGGCAGACCGTGCTGATGAAAGCCTGGTCCGAAGTTGAACTCTCAGCGGGCCAACACGAACTGCTGATCCGATCACGTGGGATGTCGCGGCTTTCCATTGATGGCAAGGTGCTACTGACCACGGGAGTCCAGAAGTCCCGGGGGAGTGCTCATAACGAGGTGGACGATTTAGCGCCGGTCCCGATACCTGGCATGCGCCCTCACTGGATGAATGACAGGGAGGCGATCGGTTCCTTTATGAGCAAAGGGGGGCGACATCGTGTCCTGTTCGAGGCCATCGTGGGCGGTCCCAGCTTTCGCCTGGAACTGGGTGAATCGGTTGTGGCCATTGCTCGACCCCATGAGATGTTTCACCTGCTGTCAGAGAAACGTGAATATCCATTGACCGATCATGGCTGGGCGCAATTTCGGGAAATGCAGCGACAGGCATTGGAGCAGCTTGATCAACATCACCGTCAGCAGGCTAACCAGTTGCAGGCTGCCTATTGGAACCGGCGTCATGAGCAGGCCCGCAAGGTCCTGTTAGAGAAGACCGGGTCCTCCAGTATCGATCAACTGATCGCAAAGCGGATTGCCACGGCCAATGGACTGGCCACCAGTCGCGTCAACGCACCGCAGGATGACCGGTTTTACCGACAGCAGGTGGAACCAATCCTGCGGGCTCACTGTTTTCGCTGTCATGTTGACAAGCAAAAAGGGGAATTGTCTTTGCAGAGTCGTCAGCGACTCTTGCAGGGAGGAGCCTCGGGTTTGCCGGCGGTGGTACCGGGAAAACCTGGCAAGAGTTACCTGTTCGAGCTAATCACGGCGGGTGCAGATGAACATCGTATGCCACCCAGGGGGGCCGGCCTTGATCAACAGCAGCAGCAGACGTTGAAGCGTTGGATTACCCAGGGAGCGGTGGTTCATGAGCCAACCAGGGCCACGGTTCAGCCAACGCCCATTGTCGATGATTACACGTTCCTGCGACGGATTTTCATGGATACGGTGGGAGTTCCACCTACCCTGCAGGAGGCCAGGCAATTTCTCCAGGACACCTCCGCAGGGCGACGTGCACGCTTGGTCGATCGGTTACTTCACGATTCACGCTGGGCGGATAACTGGGTCGGTTACTGGCAGGATGTCCTGGCAGAGAATCCTAACCTGCTGAAACCCAAGTTGAATAATACCGGTCCTTTCCGGTGGTGGATTCATGAGGCACTGGTTGATAACAAGTCGATCGATCGCTTTGCGACCGAGTTGATTCTGATGCGAGGCAGCACCTGGGGAGGCGGTTCGGCAGGGTTTGCCATCGCCTCGGAGAACGATGTGCCGATGGCTGCCAAGGCCCACGTGGTGGCTTCTGCATTCCTCGGCGTTAATATGAAATGCGCACGATGCCACGATGCGCCTTACCATCAATGGAAGCAAAGTGACCTGTTCCACATGGCCGCAATGCTGGACCGTCAGCCGATCAAGTTACCCAGCAGCAGCACCGTGCCGGCTGCTTTTTTCGAGAAACAACAACGAGCGCCACTTATTGAAGCGACCCTGCGTCCGGGAACGGTGTTGGCAGCACGTTGGCCTTTCGAGAACATCAAGGCGCCCGTGACGGCTGGCCTGTTGATGCAGAAAGAAGATACTCGTGATCGCTTGGCCGTTGAAATCACGGCTTCCCGACGTTTTGCTGAAGTGATTGCTAATCGCCTGTGGGCACGTTTCATGGGACAGGGCTTGGTCTCGCCCGTGGACGATTGGGAAGACAACCCGCCCAGCCATCCTGAGTTGCTGGCGCTGTTGGCCGATGAATTGATTCGCCATGATTATGATGCCAGGGAACTGGCACGTGTCATCTTTAGCAGCCAGGCTTACCAGCGCAAGGCAATCGATCTTCCCCAGGACAGGGGATACTATTTCCAGGGACCGTATCGGCGACGCCTGACCGCAGAACAAATCGTGGACAGTGCCTTTCATGTTGTGGGACAGCAGATGAAGACGGAACCCTTGACATTGGACATCGAGGGTACCTATGACGCGAGTCGTTTTCTTCACTTTGGTTATCCGCGGCGGGCCTGGGAATTTACCACCATGGGTAACGAGCGGGATCGCCCCAGCCTGGCCATTCCCCGTGTGCAGGCGATTGCGGATGTCTTGAAGGCCTTCGGATGGCGGAACGCTCGTCCCGAGCCGACCTCCGAGCGCGAGGAGTCGCCAAACCTGTTACAGCCCGGCGTGCTGGCCAATGGAACCGTTGGTGTGTGGCTGACACGGTTGAGCGATGACAGCGGGATCACGAAGATGGCATTGCAGTCACGGTCGGTTGAATCCCTGATCGATGATTTGTTCCTGCGATTGTTGACCCGCTTGCCGACCCAGTCAGAGAAGGAACAGTTCGTATCCGAACTGAGCGTTGGATATACCGATCGCGTGATTCCCGGGGATCAGGTTCAACCAGCAGTGGAACCCAAGCGATTTCGCCATGTTTCCTGGTCGAACCATCTCAGCCCCGATGCCAACTCGATCAAGATCGAGTTGCAGGAGCTGGCACGCAGTGGAGATCCACCAACCCGGTTCCTGCGATCGGCCTGGCGGGAGCGCATGGAAGATGCGGTGTGGGCACTCTTTAATAATCCGGAAATGATCCTGGTACCTTGATTTCAGAGGTGAGATAAAAAAATGACGCGGACCCCATCCAAGCGAGACTGGAACCGGCGCACTTTCCTGCAGGCCTCTGCAGCCGTGGCTGCTTCCCCGCTGACGTTACCTGTTCTGGCCGGCGATTCTCCATCTGCCGCGGTGCCGATGGGTAAGGCCGAGCACTGTATCATGATCTGGCTGGGTGGCGGTATGGCTCAGATCGATACGTTCGATCCCAAGGCGATGGGGGATGCCAAGGCCAAGCAGGCAGGTTCCTACTACCGGTCGATTGATACGGCTGTGCCGGGTATCCAGGTTTGTGAACATCTTGGTGAAACAGCCAAGTTGATGGATCGTGTGACGGCCCTGCGCACCGTGAACCATGATGTTATTGATGAACATGGTGCCGCCACCAATCGCATGCACACGGGACGCCCGACCAGTGGTACGGTCCAGTATCCGTCGCTTGGATCCATGGTGGCCGACCGACGTGGTGCGGCTCGCGAGGGAGTTCCGGCCTACATGCTGATTGGTTACCCGAACCTGACGCGGGGTCCCGGGTTCCTGGGGCAGCAGGCGGGCTTTGTTTACATGACTGATTTGAAGACAGGTCCAGCAGGCCTGGCCCGGCCAGCTGCAGTAGATGCCACGCGACAACGGCGGCGTGAGAAGCTACTGGATTCAGTGCGAGCAACCGGCAGGGCAAGGTTCAAGAACGATGGCCTGTTTCGCGATTACGATACGGCCCTGGCCGAGAGTCTTCGCCTGTCCGGCCCGAATTTCATGCGTGTTTTCGATTTAAAAAGCGAACCGAGTGACGTGCGGGAAAGTTACGGTTCCGAATTTGGTCAGCGTTGTTTGCTTGCCCGCAGGTTGTGTGAATCGGGAGTTCGCTTCATCGAGGTTTCGCATAACATGAATTTCCGCAACGGTACCGGGTGGGACACGCACAACCAGGGACAACTCAAACAGCACCTGCTGATCCAGGAACTGGATCGTGGCTTGAGCGCACTGGTGCGTGACCTGGAGTCACGTCGGATGCTGGACAAGACGCTGATTATTATTTCGTCGGAGTTTGGACGACCTGCCCAGTTTGATTCGGGAGGGGGCCGGGGGCATCACTCGAAATGCTTTAGCATGGTCCTTGCTGGCGGGGGACTCAACCATTGTGGTGGCTATGGTACTAGCGATGAACTGGCGATGAAAATCGCGGACAAGCCAGTCTCGGTACCCGATGCGTTCGCTACCATCCTGGCCACGTTGCAGATTGATCCTGCTCAGAATCTTTACGATGGGGATCGCCCCGTGCCGATCACCGACCAGGGGAAAGTGATTAGCGACCTGCTTACTTGACCTTCCGCTTGGGTTTCAGACGCGAGCGGTATTCAGGCCGTTCCTTCCAGGCCTCGAAGTAAGGTTCGTAAGCCTTCACCGTGGTCCAGAACCGGGGTTGTGGTTCACCAGCGTTGACCTGGCCTTCCGGGTAGTCCTTGCCCGCCACGCTGGCTTTCATCGATCGATTCCAGGCCTGCATGGTGGCCTGCATGCGTTTGGCAATCTCGGGACGTTCCTGCATGAGGTCGGTGGTTTCCCGAGGATCTTCACCGAGGTGATAGAGTTCAAATTGGTGGGGTCCCTTGCCTCGCTGCTTACTGACGTGCAGTAACTTGTAATGGTTGTCCAGCAGGGCCGTGTTGCCAAAACAACTGAATGGAATCGGTTGCTTGCGATTGCCTATTTCCCGCTGGAACAGTTCGCTGAGACTGGTACCATCCTGGGGTTGCAGCATGACTGACCGGGGTAGTCCCACGACCTGGGCGATGGTGGGAAAGATATCCATCGTGCAGGAAGGAAATTCGGTTGTCCGTGGTTTATCAATACCGGCTGGCCATTCGATGATGGCGGGTACCCGCAGGCCGCCCTCGTAGAGGCTTCCCTTGAAACCGCGAAGGCCACCAACGGTTTCCGGAGTGATCTTGGGTAAACCACCGTTGTCGCTGCAGAACCAGACCAGCGTATTGTCCGCGATCTTCAATTCGCGCAGTCCCTTGCGGAGTGTACCAATACTGCGGTCCATGGCGACCAGCTCGCCGTAGTGATGCTGGGAGGCGGTGTTGAGATTCGCAAAAACCTTCTTGTCAGCATCCGCGGCCATCCACGGGGAATGCGGGGTGCCGTACCAGATCACGGTAAATGACGGTTTCTGCCGTGCGGCCTGGGCCCCGATAAAGTCCAGGGCCTGGTCGACAATGATCTCGGATGAATCTCCCTTGAATTCCACGAACTTTCCCTGCCGGCTCATGATCGGGTTGCGGTCGAAGAAATTGGTGACGGACAACCACTGGCCAAAACCGAAGACACCGGGGTGATGCGTGTCCTGGGAGAACATGGGAACCCCGGGACCCCGCATGCCGTTGAGGTGCCACTTGCCGAAATGGCCCGTTGCATAACCCGCGTTTTTCATGGCGTTGACAAGCGTCTTTTCCTGTCGTCGCAGTGCATATCCATGGCTATCCACCCCGGTTCGCATGTTGGATCGGCCGGTCAGCACGCTGGCCCGTGTCGGTGAACAGACGGGAGCCCCGGCGTAGAAACGGTCAAGGCGCAGACCACCCCGCGCCATGGCATCCAGATGAGGTGTTTTCAGTACCGGGTGGTTGTAGTAACCCGTCTGTCCCCAGCCCATATCATCAGCCATCACCAGCACGATGTTGGGGCGAGGCGCACCTTCTGTGGCACAGTTGAGCAACATAGTTGCAACATGGACCATGATGATAAGTAATTGTTTCATAGCTAATCGGTCAACCGTTCAGGTGGGAATAGGTTTGAGTCTTTCAGTAAATGCCTGGAGAAGCAGCAGAGATTACCCTTTATCGTACCAGATGATACGGTCCCGTACATGCAATGAACGGTCAGCCGAGACGAGGCGATGCAGATACCCGGATACCGAGGCGCATGGTTCGAGCCTGGATTTCAGACTCTGCGAATCGTTGTGGGTTAGCTAAGCGGAGAAACCGTAGCCAAACTGTTCCACGTCCTGGCGATAATGTGTGGCCACGAGATCAATGAGAGGTTGATCATAAAAGCAATGGTAGCTGGGGAATGTTTTGAATTGATTGATTTCAATTGTCGCAGTGTCAGCGAGTTGAAGATC